>DASTYO010000144.1:0-23553 GCA_035764875.1 Acidimicrobiales bacterium
CGGGACACGACGGCGGCGCCGCCGGCGACGCACTGCACCACGGGAGTCGGAGGACGACCAGCCACCGACCCCCACGCACCACGAGCCGACCCCGACGAGAGCAGCCATGACGACACCGACCGCCGCACCGAGATGGGCCCGGTTCACCGAACCTCGATGGGCGTTCGTCGGGCTGATCCTCAGCGTCATCGCCGCCGTGCCGGCCCTGGCGATGACGTGGTCAGCGCTGCGGGCGCCCGACTCCACGACGCGGGTCGAGTCGATCGGCGTCGTCGACTACGGCATCGGCCTCGACTACCGGTTCGTCGGCGCACCGTCGCCCGTCTACCCCGATGGCCGGGTGACGTCGACGAGGAGCGCCGCCGGCGCCCTCCTCCCGAGCGATCCCCTGTACAGCCGGCTCCTCGACCGCCTCGGCGTCAACGTGACGTTCCGCTCCGCTGCGTCCGGCGCCGAGGACCTCGACAGCACCTACGCCGTCGACGTCGTGGTCGAGACGCCGGGCGGCTGGACCACCACGCTCGACGGCGTGGAGACCTCCGACTTCGAGGGCACCGCGCTGCGGGAGTTCGTCATCGATCTGGACGCGGTCGCTGCGCAGGTCCGGTCGGTGGCCGACCTCACCGGCGTCGGTGGCGACACGTACACGATCTCGGTCACGCCCCGGCTCGACGTGAGCGCCACGGCGGAGGGCTCATCCATCGACGAGCAGCTCTCGTCGCCGATGACGTTCACGGTCGAGGGCAACCTCATCACCGCCGACGCCATCGAGGTCTCCGACAGCCAGGAGCTCACCCGCACCGTGAGCCAGCGGGCCGAGTACGCCATCGGCCCGTACGAGCTGCGCACCCAGACCGCCCGGGCCGTGCTCAGCGGGTGGGCGCTGGTGCTGGTCGCCGGGATCGTGTGGTTCGCCTCGGTGCTGTTCGGCGGCGTCGGCCTGGGCGAGCCGGCCCGCATCGCCGCCCGGTACCGGTCGCAGATCGTCGACGTGGCCGCCGCCACCGCGCCTCCGGGCCCGGTGGTGATGGTGGGCGGCATCGACGAGCTCGCCCGCATCGCGAAGGTCGAGCAGACGGTGATCCTCCACGAAGACATCGGCGACGGCGCCCACCGCTACCGGGTCTTCCTCGGATCCGTGACCTACGAATACGAGACCGCGCCCGAGCACGCCGGCGCCGCCGCCGGCGACGAAGTCCCCAGCGACATCGACGAGACCGGGAGCTGAGCAGGCGGTGCGGCGCGTCCTCCTCTTCGCCGCCTTCCTGGTGCTCCTCGGCCTCAGCACGGCCATGGCCGCCAGCTTCGAGGTCCAAGCCGAAGACATCACGTCGTTCACCACCGACGTCTCGATCGACGTACCCGACACGCGGACCTACTACTTGCGCGGCGCCCCACCGCTCGGCCAGCTCTCGGAGAGCCCCGAGCTCGTGAGCGCCAACGTCTACACGCAAGCGCTGGATCCCGGCGGATCGCTCGCGGTCGACAACCCGGACAACCAGGAGATGGTGTGGCAGGCGGTGCTGGGAACGCCGCTCACGGTCGTGAGCCCGATCGTGCGGCTCTACATCACCCAGACCGGTCCAGAGGGTCCGATCACCGCCGGCCTGTTCGACTGCTCGGGTTCGACGTGCATCCAGTTCGGCGCGGTGACAGCGACCCCAGCCGAGAACCTCGCGACGCTCGACTTCGATGGTGTGGACCACACGCTCGACGCTGGCGACGTCCTGCAGCTCAAGGTCGTCAACGAAGGCAGCAAGTCGTACAACATCCAGTGGGGCTACAAAGCCAACCGGCCCGCCCGCCTGGAGATCATGCCGTCATGATCCGGCCGGTCTGCATCGTGCTCGCCGTGGCGGCATCCCTTCTCCTCGCCGCGCCCGCCGGCGCGCAGAGCGCGGACGACGAACGTGCCGTCACCATCGAGTTCGACGTCGGCGACTTCGACGCCGAGCGGGGCGACTGGTCGGTCACCGTCGTCTACGTCAGCGGCGATCTCCAGCCGGGTGAGGCGTTCACCGTGGAGCTGCGCGGCGAGGTCGGCGAGGTCGTCTGGTCCGGCAGCGACACGTTCGACGGGTCGACCACGGCGATCGCCGTCGACGACTTCGTCGCCGTCGGCGACGTGACCGAGGCGGCCATCTCCCAGAGCATCCCGGCGGTCGCGGGCGACGTCGTCACCCGGCCGGTTCCCGAGGTGCTGCAGCAGGGATCCGGGGGCGGCGGTGGAGGCCAGCTCGCGCTGTCGATGGTCGTGGCCGTGATCCTGGTCGCGATCCTCTTCCGCTCGCCGCTCCCGTCGGCGTCGACCCAGCGGTGGACGAGGTGAAGCGCCTCCTCGCCTCCGTGCTCGCCGTGCTGTGGCTGCTGGTGGCGGTGGCGCCGCCGGTCGGGGCGGCGCAGACGCTCGACGTCGAGGCGAGCATCGACGGGCGCGACCTCGCCGAGGCCACCAGCGACGACCCGGTGGCGATCGACCCGAACCGCGAGATCCCGCTCAGCGTCACCATCCGCAACGCCGGCAACCAGACCGAGTCGATCCGCTTCGTGCGGCTCGAGGGCGAGGCGCTCGGGCTCACCTTCCTCACCTACGACCTCGGCATCCGCACCCAGCTGCGCCCGGGCGAGACGACGACCGTGGAGGCCGCGCTCGACTTCTTCGACCTCGAGGACCAGGCCACCGGCTACCTCGGCGCGTCGCTGCGGGTCTACGACGACGACCGGCGCCTGCTCGGCGAGCAGCGCTTCGTGATGGACATCGAGGGCAAGGTCACCTCCACGCTCGGCCTGTTCGCCCTGGCCGTGCTCGGCATCGCCGGGTTCAGCGTCACCACGCTCGTGCTCAACACCCTGCGCCGGCGCCTGCCGGCGAACCGCTTCGTGCGCGGGCTGCAGTTCGGGGTGGCCGGCGGCGCCATCGGCGTGACCCTGGCCCTCGGCGTTTCGATCCTGCGCATCTCCTTCGCCGACGTCGAGCAGTGGGTGCCGCTCGTCTTCCTGCCGACGGTCATCGCGTTCGCCGTCGGCTACGTGGCCCCGGGCCCGCTGTCGCAGAGCATCCGCGAGGTGCGGGAGGAGGAGGCGCTGCTCGCAGTGGCCGAGGCCGCGGTGGCGCGGGCGACGGGCAGCCACGCACCGGCGATCCCGGACAGCCAGCACCCCGACGGCCCACGGACGGGCGCCCCGGAGCGCGAGCTGACGCGTCCCTAGGAGTCGGAGAACTCCTGCCAGCGCAGCTGGTAGACGACGTGATCGCCCTCGATGCCCTTGAGCGACACGGTCTCCGGGGAGCCGAACGCCAGGTCGCCGCGGGCCGATGCGATCTCCTTGACGATGGACGACACGAGGATCTGCCCGCCATCGGCGAGCCCGCCCACGCGAGCGGCCAGCATCACGTGCTTCCCGAAGATGTCGCCCTGCTCGGCGATCACCTCACCGGTGTGCACGCCGACCCGGATGCGCACCCCCATGTCGGGGTGCTCGTCGCTGTAGCGCACGAGGTCGCGCTGCACGTCGATCATCGCCCGCAGCGCGGCCCGCGCCCCGTTGAAGGTGAGCATGAAGCCGTCGCCCTGGTTCTTGACGACGTTGCCGCCCCACTTCTCGACGTGCCGGGTGATGATCTCGTTGTGGGCGGACAGCACCCGCATCCACGCGACGTCGCCCATGGCGGTGGCCCGCTGCGTCGAGTTCTCGATGTCGCTGAAGACGATCGTGATGGTGCCGTGGTCGAGCTCGGCCGGCTGCACGGGCGGCGGCGCCGCCTCGACGGCGCGGGCCACGGCGTCCATGGAGGTCTCGCGGATGTTCGTCGCCGCCGCGGGGGCGGCCCGCACCGCCCCACCCATCGGCGCGCCTGGCGCGGCCGTCATCCGGCTCGCCACCGGCAGGTCCTCGTCGGCGGGACGGACCGGAGCCGCTGCGGCGTCACGGACGAGGTGCAGCGTGGTGTCGCCGATCTGGACGACGGAGCTGCCGGTGAGGACGACGGCGGACGTGATGCGCTGGCCGTCGAGGAACGTGCCGTTCGTGCTGCCCACGTCCTCGACGACGACGGACTCGCCGCGCGGCGACAGCGTGGCGTGCCGGCGTGACGCCTGCAGGTCCATCAGCAAGATGCCGTCGCACTCGCGGCCGATCTCGAGCGGCTCCCGGATCTGGACGAACAAGGGCCGGCGCCCGTGCTGCCTGATCTCCACCAGCGGATGCGTCACGCCCCGTCTCCCACCCCTTCGGCCGACCGTTCAGCCGTAGGCCTTGGCGTCGAGCTCGCGGATGCGGCCCGACAGCGCCACCATCATCTTCCGCGAGATGGCCGGCACCTGGTCGAGCAGCGCGGCGAACTCGCGCGCGCCGATCACCAGGACCTCCAGCGGGCCTTCGGCGACGACGGTGGCGGTGCGCGGCCCACGGTCGAGCAGGCCGAGCTCGCCGACGGCGTCACCCGGACCGAGGACGCCGACCTTGCGGTTGCCGCGCTTCACCACGGCCTTGCCGTCGAGGACGACGAACGCCTCGCGCGACGACTGCCCCTCCTTGGTGAGCGTGGCGCCGTCCGCGAGGTCGAGCCGGTAGGACGCCTTCTGGATCGCCGCCAGCTCCTTCTTCGAGCAGCCGGCGAACAGCGAGACGGACGACAGGTGATCGGTTGCGTTGGTTCTCCCCACGGGCGCGAGCGTACGGGGTCGTGGGCGACCGTGTCGGCGGATCTGGCGGTTCCGCCGCCGGAAGTTCAGGGCCCGACGACTGCGTCGGCGACCGCGGCGTGCAGCTTGTCGTGGAGGGCGACGTTGTCGTCACGGTCCGTGCGGACGACGAGCACGCGCGTGCCGGCGCGCCACGCCAGCTCGTCGGGCGACCGCACCCACTCCGCGTCGACGCCGTGGGCGCGGGCGAGGGCCACGAGGTCGAGACCGTGCGGCGTGCCGAAGAGGCGCTCGAACCGCTCGGGGGGCAGCTGCCGGCGCTGGGGCAGGAACGAGAAGATCCCGCCGCCGTCGTTGTCGAGCACGACGATGGTCAGGTCGAGCCCGCGGTCGGCGAGGCCGAGCAGCCCGTTGCTGTCGTGGAGGAAGGCCAGGTCGCCGATGAGCAGCGAGGTCCGCACGCCGGCGGCCGCGACGCCGACCGCGGTCGACACCACGCCGTCGATGCCGTTCGCGCCCCGGTTGGCGAGATGGCGCAGGTCCGCCCGTGGCACGCCGAACCACTCGACGTCGCGCACCGGCATCGACGACGACGACACGAGCGCGGCGCCGGGCGGCAGCGCCCGCGTGAGCTGCCGGGCGACGCCCGGCTCGGACAGCGGGTGCTCGGCGAGGACGTCGTCGATGGCCTGCTGGGCGAGCTCATCGGCGACCGTCCAGGCGTCGCGCCACTCGGCCACGGGCTCGTGGCCGGCGGGCGCCACCGGCACCTCGTCGAGGAACACCGCGCCGACGTGGGCGGGATCGGGCCACCACCGCTCCGGCGCCACGACCAGCTCCTCCGCCCCACTCGCCTCGAGCCACTGGCTCAGCACCTTCGACGCGGGCAGGCCGCCGACCCTGAGCACCACGTCGGGCCGTGCCCGATCGGCGAAGGGCGTGCGCAGCAGCGAGTCGAAGGCCGCGACGGCGGACCCGCCGCGGCAGCCCGAGATCGGGTCGGCCAGCAGCGGCCACCCGAGCGCGTCGGCGAGCGCAACCACCGCATCGGGCTCGGCGGTGCCACGGCCGGCCACGACGATGCCGCGGGCGCCGGCCAGGCTGGCGTCGAGCACCGGCGCCTCGCGCCCCGCCCGGAGGCGGCGGTGCCAGGGCCCGCTCCCCCGCCCCGGCGGCAGCGGACCCACCGTGCCGACGAGCGGCTCGCGGAACGGGAGGTTGAGCTGGACCGGACCCGGCCACGACGCCGTGGCCTCGGCCCACGCCCGGGCGGCGAGCGAGCGCCACGTCCCGGCCGTGGCGCCCTCGGCGACGCCGGCGTCGGCGTACCACCGGGTGGACCGCCCGAACAGGCGCTCCTGGTCGACCGTCTGCGGCGCGGCGACGTGGCGCAGCTCCGGGGGCCGGTCGGCGGTGCACACGAGCAGCGGCACGCCGGCCAGGTCGGCCTCGACGACGGCGGCGTGCAGCTGGACCACCGCCGTTCCGCTGGTGACGACGACCGCCACCGGGCGACCCGTCACCTGGGCGAGACCGAGGGCGAGGTAGGAGCCCGAGCGCTCATCGTGGTGCACGTGAACCGCCACCCGCTCGTCGGCGGCGAGGGCCAGGGTCAGCGGCGTGGAGCGCGAGCCGGGGCACACCACGGCGTCGGTCAGCCCGCAGCGGACCCACTCGTCGACCAACGTCGCGCAGAAGGTGGCCTGGACGTCGGGGCTCCAGCCGGGGGTGTCGCTCACCGCGGGTATGTCACCATGCCGGGCCATGTGGTTGCACGCCGAGCGCGAGGGGTCCGGACCGCCGCTGGTCCTCGTCCACGGCTTCACCCAGACCGGCCGGTGCTGGGGACCGATCGCCGACGACCTCGCCACCGACCACACGGTCATCCGGGTGGACGCGCCCGGCCACGGTCGGTCCGCCGACGTCATCGCCGGGCTGCGCGGCGGCGGACGCATGATCGCGGACCAGGGCGGTGAGGCCACCTACCTCGGCTACTCGATGGGCGGGCGCTACCTCATCCACCTGGCGCTCGCGAACCCCGAGCTCGTGCAGGGCCTCGTGCTCGTCGGCGCGACCGCCGGCATCGACGACCCCGCCGAGCGGGCGGCCCGGGCCGAAGCCGACCGCCACACCGCCGAGCGCATCCGCGAGCAGGGCCTGCTCACGTTCCTGCAGGAGTGGGTGGCCCAGCCGATGTTCGCCGGCATCCCCGCCGAGCGGCAGTACCTGCTCGAGCGGATGGAGAACACCGTCGACGGGCTGGAGAGCTCGGTGGTGCAGTCGGGCACCGGCTCGCAGGACCCGTCGTGGGACAAGCTCCACCGACTCGACATGCCGGTGCTCGTGCTGGCCGGCCAGCTCGACGAGAAGTACGTCGCGCTCGGCCGCCGGCTGCAGGAGTCGATCGGCGCCAACGCCACCTTCGCCACCGTGCCGGGCGCCGGGCACGCCGCCCACCTCGAGCAGCCCGAGGCGTTCCTCGCCGTGCTGCGCCCCTGGCTCGCCGACCACGACCTCTGACCGCCCGGACCGGGATGCCCAGAGCGGTCGGTGCGTGCCCTACAGCCCGGCAGCCACTGCCGCGTCGATCACGTCCTGGGGCACCGTGCACGTCGCCGCCGCCTCCGACACCAGGTCGAACAGCGCCGCCTGGTCGGAGCCGGCCAGCGCGAGGACCTCAGGCTCGGGCGTGCCGGCGAGCAGCTGCTCGTGCGTGCAGTTCGCGGCCCGCGGGTCGGCGCCCTGGGCGGTGAGCAGGTCGAAGACCGTGCCCTGCACGAGCCCGTCGGGCCGGGCGTCGGGGTAGTCGTCGAGCGAGATCCCGGCGGCGGGGGCCGTGGTCGTCGTGGTCGTGGTCGTGGTCGGCAGCGCCACCGGCTGGTAGGCCAGCTCGATCGACTCGCCCGAGTCCTTCTCTGCGTTCGCGTACAGGGCGATCGCCGTGCCCGCGAGCACCACCACGGCGCCGACGAACGCCGCGAGCTGCAGGCCCTTGGGGTGGGCGGCGAGCTTCACCGCCGCCCGTGGGTCGTGGCCCTCGACCGGGAACCACCCGCGAGCGTCGGCCCAGACGAGCAGCGGGGGCATGACCACCAGCGCGGCGAACAGCGCCACCGCCACGTTCATCGTGACGATGATGCCGAAGTCCCGCAGCAGCGGGAGCGCCGAGCCGATCAGCACGGCGAAGCCGCCGATGGTGGTGCACGCCGAGGTGAAGAAGGCACGGCCGGTACGCCGAGCGGCGTGGTCGGATGCCTCCCGCGGCTGCTTGCCGACCTGACGCTCCTCCAGGTAGCGGGCGGTGATCACGACGGAGAACTCGGTGCAGGCGGCGATGACGAGCGGCCCGGACACGGTCGTGAGCGGGCTGAGCGTCAGCCCGAACGCTCCGATGACCACCGAGGACGTGCCGATGGCGAGGCCCACCGGCACGAGCGTGAGCGCCGCCCGTCCGAGGGACCGGAAGCGGATGAGCAGCCACAGAGCCGCCACCGCGAGACCGAGGTAGGTGAGCCCGGCCCGGTTGGCCGACAGGTTGTCGAGGAGGCCCACACCGACGACCGCGAGGCCGGCGGGCGTGGCCCGGATGGCCGGGTCGTCCTCGTCGAGCCCCTGCAGCAGGATCGAGTCCTCCGGGAGCTCGAGCTCGTCGAGGCGCTGCTCGAGATCGGCCTCGAGCCGCTCGACGATCTCGGCCCGCTCCTCGAGGCTCGCCGGCGCGAGGCGAAGGTTGATCTGCGTCGCCGTGTCGTCGTCGGTGAGCAGCGCCTTGGCGACGTCCTCCGGCATGGCCTCGGCCGCCGCCGCCATGTCCGCGGACGTCGGTGGCAGCGGCGTCGCCCCGGGAACCTCGATGATCTTCGCGACGGTCCCCACCAGGGAGGACGACGCCGACACATCCTCCAGGCTCTCCGCGTAGAGCGTGAACTCGTGCAGGACCTGGGTGACCTCGTCCGTCAGGACGTTGTTCGCGGTGACGAGGATGCCGAGGTTCGACTCGAAGCCCGTGGCCTCGGCCAGACGATCGAGGTTCTCGACCGTCTGGCTCTCCTGGTTGATCCACTTCACCGGGTCCGACTCGATCTCGAAGCGCTCCTCCAACGCCACGCCGCCGATGAACAGGGCCACCGACGCGATCAGCAGGGGCACCGCCGACTTCGGCGGCAGGCTGCCGAGCCAGACCACCACCCGCTCCACCCAGGTCTCCGGGAGCTCCTTGGTGCGGGACTTGAACTCGCGCACACCGAGCACGGTGGCCGGGATCACGATGCCGCAGAAGACGAGGGCGACGATGCCGATGGACAGCATCACGCCGAAGTCGCGGATCATCGGGACCTGGCTGATCTGCAGGGCCGTGAACGCCACCACCGCCGAGACGGTGGCCGCGACGAGCGCCGGTCCCATGTTGGCCACGGTCTCGGCGATCGGGTGCGCCTCCTTGTCGAGCGCGGACTCCTCCTCGATCCGGTTGTGGACCTGGATGGCGAAGTCGATGCCCAACCCGATGAGGATCGGGAGGCCGCTGATCGTGACCAGCGACAGGTCGATGCCGATGTACCCCAGGACGGCGAAGCCCCAGAGGACGCCCACGACCGTGGAGAGCAGCGGCAGGTACCGCCACCGCACCCGGAACATGATCGTGAGGATCACGGCCATGACGACCAGGGCGATGGCTCCGAGCGTGAGCATGCCGCCCTGCAGGTAGTCGTTGATGTCCTTCAGGAACAGGGGCGAGCCGGTGACGGTGACCTCGAAGCCGTCGAGCTCGGCCGACTCCATGACGTCGACCACGGCCTCGGTGCCGGCTGCGAGGGTGTCGAGGTCGGCGTTGCCCTCGATGATCACGCCGCCGACGGCGGTCTGGAGGTTCGGGAAGGTGCTGCGCAGCGACGACCGGACGACGCGCTCGTCCCCCGTCGGCATCTGCGGCTCGCCGTCGACGACCTCGACGTTCTCGTTGCTGAAGAGCAGGAACTCGTCCCAGGTCGGGTTGCCGAGCTCGCGCTCCTCCTCGCCCGGGAGCCGAGCGAGCGTGGTGGCCACGTCGGCCTGCCGTGCCGCAGCACCGTCTTCATCGGTCTCCCTGGGCAGGGCGTTCAGGACGGCATCGGTACCGGCGCCGCTCTCGATGATGTTGGCGCTGTACTGGAGCGAGGTGAGCGGCGAGAGCACCGAGTACACCTGCGGGATGTCCCGCAGCTCCTGCTCGAGGCGCTGGAGCTCGGCCAGGTTGTCGCCGCGGCTGAGGATCTCGGAGACGTCAGCGCCGTCCGTCGCCTCGAACAGCAGGATGATGGTCTCCCCGCCGAACTCCTCCTGGAAGAGCTCGTTGTCGATGGCGATCTGGTCGTCGTCGTCGAGGTAGCTGTCCTGTCCGGTCGCGAAGTCGAGGTTGGCGGCGCCGACGAGGAGGATCGCGGTGATCACCAGGAAGCCGACGAGGACCGCCACCCATCGCCTGCCGAGCCCCGAACCGATCCTGCGCCAGTGCTTCTCCACGGGGCCTGATGCTACGGGGATCCGGTCCGTTCGGAGAGGGGCCTAGGTCCCGAATGTCGGGGCTCAGGCCGACACCGCGAGCCCGGCCGCGAGGAGCAGTCCGAACACGAGCTGCAGGCGGCCGGTGGCGGCGAGCACCGGGATGAGCGCCGGCCCTGCCGCGCCGGCCCGCACCCGACGCACCGGTTCCACGGCCGCCACCACCGCGAGCAGCGCGAGCGCCGCCGCGGGCCGGACCGCCGCCAGCGGGACGACGAGCACGATGGCGAGAGCGATCATCGCGACGAACAGCTGGCGGGTGCGGGCGTCGCCGAGGCGCACGGCCAGCGTCTGCTTGCCGGCCACGGTGTCGCCCGGGATGTCGCGCAGGTTGTTCGTGACGAGCAGGGCAGTGGCGAGCAGGCCGACCGGTACGGACGCCAGCAGGCTGAGGCCGGTGACCTCCTCGACCTGCACGTAGGTGGAGCCGACGGTGGCGACCACCCCGAAGAACACGAACACGAACACCTCGCCGAGGCCGAGGTAGCCGTACGGCTTCGGGCCGCCCGTGTAGAACCAGCCGGCGAGCATGCTGGCGGCGCCGACCAGCACGAGCTCCCAGCCGACGGCCACGGCGAGGGCGAGCCCGGCGACGCCGGCGACCGCGAACGACGCCATCGCGGCGCGCTTCACCGCGCTCGGCGGCTTGATCCCCCACCCGACGAGCCGGACCGGACCGACGCGGGCGCCCGGGTCGTCGGTGCCGCGCACACCGTCGCTGTAGTCGTTGGCGTAGTTGGTGGCCACCTGGAGGGCGAGGGCGACGATGGCGGCGGCGACCGCCCGCCACGCGATGAGCGGTCCGTCGACGCCGCGCGCCGCAGCCGTGCCGACGAGGACGGGCACGACGGCGGCGGGCAGGGTGCGCACCCGCGCGCCGGCGATCCAGGCCTGCACACCGGTGGGGGTCGGGGCGGTCATCGCCAGCAGGTTCGCGCACGAACCGGTCGGTCGCGGGAACCCGCCGGTGCGCTCGTACGCTGCCGGCGTGTCCCGGCTGGTGGCCATCGAGGCGAGGGGTCGTGCGTTCACCGACGCGCTGCGCCGGGCGTGGGGTGACGGCGATGCCGTCCTGCCCGTGGACCCGCGCCTGCCCGCCGCGGCGGCCGACGACCTCGTGCGCACCCTGCGCGCCGGCGAGCCGATCGAGGCCGAGGTCGCGCTGGTCATGCCGACGAGCGGCACCACCGGCACACCGAAGGGCGTCGAGCTGACCCATGCGAACATCGCGGCGTCCGCCGACGCGACGTCGGCCTTCCTCGGCGTGGACCCCGCCCGTCACCGCTGGCTGGCGTGCCTCCCCCTCGCCCACGTCGGCGGCCTCTCGGTCGTGACGCGGGCGTGGCACACCGGCACGCCCCTCGAGGTGCACGACGGGTTCGACGCCGCCGCGGTCGACGATGCAGCGCGCGCCGGGTGCACGCACGTCTCCCTCGTCGCGACCGCGCTCGCCCGGATCGACGCGGCAGCCTGGGAGCGGATCGTGCTCGGCGGGTCGGCCCCACCGGCGGACCGCCCGTCCAACTGCGTCGCCACCTACGGCCTCACCGAGACCGGCAGCGGCGTGGTGTACGACGGCGTGCCCCTCCCAGGCGTGGAGGTCCGCATCGATGCACCGGAGGGGGCCGACGGCGAGATCCTGCTGCGCGGCGCGATGGTGGCCACGACCTACCGCGACGGCTCGGCCGTCGTCGACGCCGACGGGTGGCTCCGCACCGGGGACCTGGGACGGCTCGACGGCGACCAGCTCACCGTGCACGGCCGCCGCGGCGACATGATCATCAGCGGCGGCGAGAACGTGCACCCCGACCCGGTCGAGGCCCGTCTGCGGGCGCACCCCGCCATCGCCGATGCGGCCGTGGTCGGGCGACCCGACCCGGAGTGGGGGCAGCGGGTCGTGGCCGTCGTCGAGCTCGCCGAGGGCGCGATGGCGCCGTCGCTCGACGAGCTGCGCGACTGGGTGCGCGAGGCGCTGCCACCGTGGACGGCACCGAAGGAGCTGGAGGTGCGCCCGGCCCTCCCGCGCACCGCACTCGGCAAGGTCCGCCGCACCGAGCTGCGCTGACTCCACTAGGGGGTTGCCCTCACCGTCAACGGGGGATGTCCCCGATGGGCTCCGGGGCGGTGCGTTCGTACGGTCCTCCCAAGGCGACCACGGCGGTCGCCTCGACCTGAGGAGGAACCCCGATGAGCACCTATGAGCCCCAGCCCAGCCAGCTCCACTCCCCGGCGTGGGTGGCGGTCACCAAGATCCAGTTCGCCGTGTCGGTGCTGGCCTTGGTGGTCGGCCTCTTGTACCTGCCGGTGGAGCCCTGGATCGTCGCCTACCTCACGATGGGCACGCTGCTGCTGGTGTCCTCCACCGTGACCCTGACCAAGACGATGCGCGACCTCCACGAAGGCGGACGGCTGATCTCGAAGGTGGAGGAGGCCAAGCTCGAGCGCATCCTCGCCCAGCACGATCCGCTGGTGCCGTGACCGGCGTCGGGCAAGATCGTCACCGTGGGGACCACGAGCCGCCGGGCCGGCGCCGCAGACCGCCTCGACTCGGGCCTCGACGCCGCGGTGCGGGCGTTCCGCACGGCGGCCTGGGCCTGGCTCGCCGTCGTGACCGCCCTGTCGTTCGGCTCGGTCGAGCGCCCCGTCGCCGCGTGGGTGGGGGTCGGCGTCGCCGGGCTGGTCACCGTGGCGTGGTGGCGGCCGGCCGGCGCCCTGCCACCGCCGTCGCAGCGAAACCGGCTCGTCGTCGCCGAGCTCGTGGTCGGCGCCGCCCTCGTGGCTGCTGACGGCTGGGTCTACGACGACGGCCGCGCCCAGAGCTTCGGCGGCGTCTGGCCGGTGGCCGGTGTGCTGGCGGCGGGCGTGCGGGCCGGCCCGGCCCGGGGTGCGGCGGCGGGCCTCGCGCTGGGTGCGGCCCGGGCGATCGGCGAGGCGCTGTTCGTGCGAGGCGAGTGGTCGGCCACGAGGGTCCTCGCCATCGCGTCCACCGGTGTGCTGTTCGGGCTCGCCGGTTGGGCTGCCGGCTGGGCCTCCGGACGCATCCGCAACGCCGAGCGCCACGCGGCCCGCAGCGAGGCCCGGGCCGAGGTGGCCGCCGACCTGCACGACGGCGTGCTCCAGACGCTGGCGGTCATCCAGCGCCGCAGCCACGACGAGGAGCTGGTGCGCCTGGCGCGCTCGCAGGAGGCAGCGCTGCGCCGCTACCTGGCCGGTCCGGCCGAGACCGACGCCGGCCATGTCGCCGTCGAGGTCCTGGTGCGGTCGGTGGCCGCCGAGGCGACCGAGCGGTTCGGCCTCCGGGTGGAGGTGGCGGCGGTGCCGCCGCTGCCGGCGCTCCCTGCGCCGGCGGCCGGCGCCCTGGGCGGCGCGGTCGGCGAGGGGCTCGCCAACGTGGCCAAGCACGCCGGCACCGACCGGGCCGTGGTGTTCGCCGAGGTCGTCGACCGCACGCTCGTCGTGTCCGTGCAGGACGGCGGCGACGGGTTCGACCCCGAGCAGGTGGACGAGCGGGGCATCGCCGGCAGCATCCGGCGCCGCGTGGAGGCCCTCGGCGGCTCGGTCACCGTGCACGCCGCCCCGGGCGGGGGCACCACCGTCACGCTCGAGATCCCCGTGGAGGAGCGATGAGCGATCGCATCAAGGTCCTGGTGGCCGACGACCACGCCGTCTGGCGCTCGGGGATGCGCGCCGAGCTGGGCGAGGCGTTCTGGGTGGTCGGCGAGGCGGCCGATGCGCCCGGCGCCATCGAGCTGGCCCGGTCCGTGCAGCCCGACGTCATCGCCGCCGACCTGCGCATGCCCGACGGCGGCGGCCTGCGGGTGGCGGCCGAGCTGTCCGATGAGTTCCCCGTGGTGATCCTCACCGTGTCCGAGACGCACGAGGACCTGCTCGACGCCATCGGCGCCGGCGCGGTCGGCTACCTGCTGAAGTCCTCGACCGTGGCCGAGATCGGCGCCGGCCTCGCCGCCGCCGCCCGGGGCGAGCCGGTGTTCTCCGCCAGCCTGGCCGCCCTCGTGCTCGGCGACTTCGCCCGCACCGCCAAGACGCCGGACGGCCGGCCGGTGAAGGTGCTCTCGGCGCGCGAGCGCGAAGTGCTGCGGCTCGTCGCCCGGGGCAGCACCTACCGCGCCGTCGGCGAGGAGCTGTTCATCGCCGAGCGCACGGTGGAGAACCACGTGCGCAACATCTTGGAGAAGCTCCGGCTCAACCGGCGCGACGAGCTGATCCGCTGGGCAGCCAAGCGCGGCCTCGACGAGTAGCCGCTCAGCTGGTGGAGCGGATGAGGGCGCCGCCGTCGACCACCAGCGTGTGGCCCGTCATCCACGACGACAGCTCGGACGCGAGGAACAGGGCGGCGTGGGCGATGTCCTCGGGCTCGCCGAGGCGGTGCAGAGGCATGCGCTGGGCGATCTGCTCCTCGCCCCGCTCCCACAGCGCCTTCGCCATGTCGGTCTTCACCAGGCCGGGGGCGATGGCGTTCACCCGCACGCCGGGCGACAGGTCCTCGGCCAGCACCTTGGTGAGGTGGATGAGGGCGGCCTTGGTGGTGTTGTAGATGCCGATGCCCGGCTCGACGGACATGCCGCCGATGGAGGCGATGTTGACGATGGCTCCGCCGTTGTCCTGCATCCACGCCTTCCACACCTCCTGCGACCACACCAGCGGCCCGCGGAGGTTCACCTCCCACGTCTTGTCGTAGCGGCCCAGGTCGATGTCGATGGCCCGCCCGAAGTAGGGGTTGGTGGCGGCGTTGTTCACGAGGACGTCGACCCGGCCGAAGGTGTCCATGGCGTGGGCGACGCAGGCGGCGGCCTGCTCCGGATCGCCGGCGTGGGCGGCGAACACCGACGTCTCGCCGTCGATCTCGGCGGCGGCGGCCTCGAGGGCGTCCTGCTTGCGGGAGCTCAGCACCACCTTGGCGCCCGACTCGGCGAGCACCGTGGCGATGGCCTTGCCGATGCCCTTGGAGGCTCCGGTGACGAGGGCGACCTGTCCGTCGAGTCTGATGTCCATGGCGGCGCACGGTAGACGGCCGGGTGCCGGTCGCTCCGCACGCTCCTACGGTGGGACGGGTGAACCGCCTCGCGTCCGAATCGAGCCCGTACCTGCGCCAGCACGCCGACAACCCGGTGCACTGGTGGCCGTGGGGACCGGAGGCCTTGGCGGAGGCGGCCCGCCGCGACGTGCCGATCCTGCTGTCGGTCGGGTACTCGGCCTGCCACTGGTGCCACGTGATGGCGCACGAGTCCTTCGAGGACGAGGCGACGGCGGCCGTGATGAACGAGCACTTCGTGAACGTGAAGGTCGACCGGGAGGAGCGCCCCGACGTCGACGCGATCTACATGGAGGCGGTGCAGGCGATGACCGGTCAGGGCGGCTGGCCCATGACGGTCTTCCTCACGCCGGACGGGCGCCCCTTCTACGGCGGCACCTACTTCCCGCCGCAGCGCCGGGGCGGCATGCCGTCGTTCACCGAGCTGCTCGAGGCGGTGCACGACACCTGGAGCACCAAGCGCGACCAGCTCTTCGACCAGGCGGACCGGCTCACCGAGGCCCTCGGGCAGGGCGGGCGGCTGGAGGCCGGCGGCGAGGTGGTCGGCATGGACGTGCTGGAGGGGGCGCTGAACGCGCTGCACCAGGTGCACGACGACGAGTGGGGCGGGTTCGGCAGCGCCCCGAAGTTCCCGACGCCGCAGAACCTCGACTTCGTGCTGCGGGGCTGGGCGCACACGCGCGCCCAGCCGCTGCTCGACATGGCCATCACGACGCTCGACGCCATGGCGTCGGGCGGCATGTACGACCACCTGGGCGGCGGGTTCGCCCGCTACTCGGTCGACCGCTACTGGGTGGTGCCCCACTTCGAGAAGATGCTCTACGACCAGTCGGGCCTGGTCCGGCTGTACCTGCACGGGTTCCAGGTCACCGGCCACGACCGGTACCGCCAGGTCGTCGAGGAGACGGTCGGCTACGTGCTGCGCGACCTGCGCCTGCCCGGCGGCGGCATCGCCTCCGCCGAGGACGCCGACTCGCTCGACGCGCACGGGCACAGCGAGGAGGGCGCGTTCTACACCTTCACGCCCGACGAGGTGCGAGCCGTCCTCGTCGCCGCCGGGCTCGGCGACGCGGCCGACGAGGCGCTCACGTACTGGGAGCTCGACCGGCCGGCCAACTTCGAGGGGCGCTGGATCCCGGTGCGCACCCACCACCGGGGCGAATGGCACCGCTCCCCCGCCGTCGAGGCGGCCCGGCAGGCGCTGTTCGAGGCGCGGGCGCAGCGCCCGCGGCCCGGGCTCGACGACAAGGTGCTCACCGAGTGGAACGCCCACTGGGTGGCGGCCCTCGCCGAGGCCGGCTTCGCCCTCGGCCGCACCGACTGGGTCGACGCTGCGGTGGCCACTGCCGAGTTCCTCCTCGGCTCGCTGCGCCGGGACGACGGCCGATGGCTCCGGTCGTGGCAGGCCGACAGCGGCGCCAAGCACCTGGCCTTCGCCGCCGACCACGCCGCGCTCGTCGACGCGTTCACCCGGCTCGCCGAGGCCACCGGACAGGCCCGGTGGCTGGACGAGGCCCGGACGGTCGCCGACGCCATGGTCGAGCTGTTCTGGGACCACGACCAGGGCGGGCTGTTCACCACGGGCACCGACGGCGAGCAGCTCGTCGCCCGGGACAAGGACCTGCAGGACAGCGCCGTCCCGTCCGCCAACTCGACGGCGGCCGTGGCGCTGCTCCGGCTGACGGCGCTCACCGGCGACGACCGCCACCGCGGGCCGGCGCTCGGGATCCTGCGCCTGGTCGGTCGGATCGCCGCCCAGGCCCCGTCGGGCTTCGGCGTGCTCCTCGCCGCGCTCGACCTCCACCACTCCGGCGCCACCGAGATCGTCGTCGCGGGCGACCGGCCCGACCTGCTCGGTGTCGTGCGCTCGCGTTGGCTGCCCAACGCCGTGCTGGCGTGGGGCGAGCGGTACGACTCGCCCCTCTGGGAGGGCCGCGACGACGGCCGGGCCTACGTGTGCCGGGACTACACCTGCGGCCTCCCCGCCACGACCCCGGACGAGCTGGAACGGCAGCTGGCCTAGCCGTCCAGTTCCGTCAGTCGTGCCAGCGCCCCCGGTGCACGATGTCGTCGAGCCGTGGGCGGCGGCGGTGCTGGCTGCGGCCCGGCTCGTCGGGAGCCGGCCAGCCCAGCGCCACGGTGCCGAGCGCCCGCTGGTCGTCGGGCACCTCGAACGCGGCACGGACGTCGGCCTCGTGGTCGAACTGCCCGAAGAAGCACGCGCCCAGGCCGGCGGCGGTGGCGGCGAGCAGGAGGTTCTGGATCGCGGCCCCGCCGTCGACCCACCAGTACGGCACCGGCCAGGCGTCGACCCCGGCGCCGAGGCCGGTGGCGGCCTTGTCTGCCTCGGCGTAGCGGTGGGCGTAGGCGGCGGGGCGCACGTAGGGCACCACCAGCACCGGCGCCCGAAGCAGGCCCTGCCAGCGGAACGAGGCCCGGGCGTCGGCGTCAGGCATCGTCGTGGCCCAGTAGCGGTCGACGTCGGCACCGCGCAGCACCAGGAACGACCATGGCCGGGTGTTCCCGGCCGAGGGGGCGCGGCGGCACAGATCGAGCAGCTCGTCGAGCAGCGTGTCGTCCACGGGCTCGTCGGTGAAGGCGCGCACCATGCGGCGCGCCCGGATGGTGCGCGCCAGCTCCTCCATCAGCGGAGCCCGCCCCCCGCCGGGGTCAGGCGAGCTTCTCGAGGTCCTCGGCCATCGCCCAGCCGAAGGCGATGACGCACTCGCCGGCCTCGGCCTCGAGGTCGGCGAAGAACTCCTCGTACTCGGCGACCTTGTCGCGCTTGAGGCACTCGTAGTCGAAGACCACGGGGAGCTGCCCGTCGCCCTTCACGCGGAACTGGCGGTCGGCGTAGCGCGACGGGACGATGCCGTAGCGCTTGGCCAGGCGCCGGCCCCAGGCCCGCTCCTCGCCGGAGGCCTTGTGCTCGCGGCGCGGGATGAGCTCGTTGAGCGCCTTGAACGCCTCGTAGCCGGAGGGATCGGTGAGCCGGGCGGCGACCAGCACGTCCTCGTCGGGGAAGGCGAGCACAGCCCGGCGCAGCTCCTCCTGCATGATGGCCCGCAGCACCGTCTCCCGCTTCGAGGTGCGCTTGATGGAGCCCATGCCGATGAGCACGCACGGCGTGCCGCCGATGCGCTCGAGCGTGGAGTACGTGAAGCCCTTGAGCTTGCCGTCCTCACGCGCCTGGGTGACGAGGACCCAGGACTCCGCTTCCTTGGTGAGCGTCCCGATCTCGTGCGGGAACGGGCTCTCGGCGCAGAGATCGGCCAGCTCGGCGAGCTCCACGTCGCTGAGCTGGGTGCAGTCCTTCGTCTCGACCTCGATCGACATGCGTGCGGAAGCCCCCGTGGTGTCGCTCTTGTGGTTGCTCCAGTCCACTCCCTTCCGGGCGCAGCGCGCAAATCACCGGCCATGCGCGACCGGGCGCGACGGGGCGAACCGGGACGAGCCCGGCAGCAGGGAACGGTCTACTCCAGCAGCGCCCCGGGACCCAGGAGCACCCGGATCTCCGACACGAGCCCGCTGCCCGCGTCGACCCCGTACGCCGGCGGCAGGCGGAGCACCTTGTCGTCGCCGAGGTGCAGGTAGACGGGGTGGTCGCCCGGATGCTCGAGGAGGATCTCCTTGAGCTGGGCGATGAGGTCCGCGTTCAGCCGGTTCGGCATGACGGCCAGGCGGAACGGCTCGGCCGCGTCGGACACGCCCTCGACGACCTCGACCTCCATGGCGATGAGCTTGGGCATGTCGTCGCGCTTGTCGATGCGAGCCTTCACCAGGACGATGGCGTCGTCGGCGAGCTTGTGTCCGTGCTCGGTCATCGTGCGCGGGAACACCATGGTCTCGGCGTTGGCCCGCAGGTCCTCGAGGACGAACACGCCCATGAGGTCGCCCTTCTTGGTCCACTTGCGCTGGAGGCCGGTGATGACGCCGCCGACGGTCTTGATGGCGCCGTCCTCGCACTCGGCGAGCGCGTCGAGGCCGATGTCGGTGCGCCGGGCGAGGAAGTCCTCGGCACCGAACAACGGGTGGTCGGACACGTAGAGACCCAGCATCTCCTTCTCGAAGGCCAGCTTCTGGGTCTTCTGGAACTCGATGTCGGGGATCTCCTCGCGCTCGTCGAAGCCGGCCCCGACGCCGGCGCCACCGTCGTCGCCCATGCTGTCGAAGAGGCTCATGACGCCCGCCTCGGCCTCCTTGCGGCGGGCGATGGTGCGGTCGATGATCGACTCGTACACGGTGAGCAGGCCCTGGCGGGGATGGCCGCACGAGTCGAACGCGCCGGCCTTGATGAGCGCCTCCACCGTCTTCTTGTTCAGCACGCCGAGGTCGACGCGCTCGCAGAACTCGTGGAAGTCACGGAAGGAGCCGTTGGCCTCGCGCTCGGCGATGATCAGCTCGCAGTGGCCGGTGCCGACGCCGCGCACCGCCGACATGCCGAACACGATCTCGGCGCCGATGACCTCGCCGTGCTCGTTCCGCTGCAGCTCCGGAGCGAAGTCGACCAGCGACCGGTTGACGTCGGCCACCGTGACCGGGATGCCCATGGCCCGGCACTCGGCCAGGTAGACGGCGGCCTTCTCCAGGTTGTTCTTGACGCTGGTGAGCAGGGCCGACATGTACTCGGCCGGGTAGTTCGCCTTGAGGTAGGCGATCTGGTAGGCGATGAAGCCGTAGCCGTAGCTGTGGCTCTTGTTGAAGGCGTAGTCGGCGAAGGGCTCGATCATGTCGAACCACGCGGTGCCGACCTGTTCGCCGTAGCCCTGCTCGATGCAGCCCTCGACGAACTTGGCCCGCTCCTTGGCCATGATCTCTCTCACCTTTTTGCCCGCCGCCTTACGGAGCGAATCAGCGTCTGCCAGCGAGTAGCCGGCGAACTTCTGCGCCAGGCGCATCATCTGCTCCTGGTAGATGCAGAGCCCGTACGTCTCGCCGAGGATCTCGTCGGCGTCGTCGTGGATGTACGAGATCTCCTGCCGGCCGTTCTTCCGGTTGGCGTAGTCGTTGTGCATGTTGGCCGCCATCGGGCCCGGCCGGTACAGGGCGACCAGCGCAGCGACGTCCTCGAAGGAGTCCGGGGCAAGCGAGCGCATGAGCGCCCGCATCGGCGGTGACTCGAGCTGGAACACGCCGACCGTGTCGCCCCGGCGCAGCAGCTCATAGGTGGGCTCGTCGTCGAGGGGGACGTTGTCGATGTCGATCTCGACGTCCCGGGTGAGCTTCACCAGACCGAGGGCGTCGGAGATGATGTCGAGGTTCCGGAGCCCGAGGAAGTCCATCTTCAGCAGGCCGAGGTCCTCCACCCCGTGCATCTCGTACTGGGTGACGACCGGTGCTTCCTCGATGGGCTTGCCCGGCTCCGGCTTGCGCTGGATGGGCAGGTAGGTGGTGAGCGGCTCCTTGGTGATCACCACGGCGGCCGCGTGGATGCCGTCGGAGCGGCGCAGGCCCTCGAGGCCCTTGGCGACGTCGATGACCTCCTTGCAGATGGGGTCGCCGGCGTACATCTCGCGGATCTCGGCGGCCATCTTGAAGCCGTCGACGTACTTGGGGTGCTCCTCGAGGCAGGCGTACAGCGGGGTGTCGCGGCCCATGATGAGCGGCGGCATGGCCTTGGCGATCTTGTCGCCGGTGCCGTAGTCGTGGCCGAGCACGCGGGCCGCGTCGCGCACGGCCTGGCGGGCCTTGATGGTGCCGAAGGTGATGATCTGGGCGACGTTCTCGCGGCCGTAGCGCTCGGCCGCGTAGCGGATCATCTCGTCGCGGTAGCGGGTGTCGAAGTCCATGTCGATGTCCGGCATGGAGATGCGCGACGGGTTGAGGAACCGCTCGAACAGCAGGTCGTACTTGATGGGGTCGAGGTCGGTGATCCAGAGCGTGTAGGCCACCGCGCAGCCGGCGGCCGAGCCGCGCCCGGGCCCCACCCGGATGTCGTTGTCGCGTGCGTGCTTGATGAGGTCCCAGGTGATGAGGAAGTAGCTGGAGAACCCCATGTCGCCGATGACCTTGAGCTCGTAGAGCAGGCGCTCGGTGACGCGGTCGTCGAGGGTGTCGCCCCAGCGCTTCCGGGCGCCTTCGAACACCAGGTGGCGCAGGTAGTCGTCGTCGGTCTCGAAGCCGGGCGGCAGCGGGAAGTTCGGCAGCTGCGGCTTGCCGAACTCGATCTCGACCTCGCAGCGCTCGGCCACCCACAGCGTGTTGTCGCAGGCCGTCGGGAGCTCGCGGAACAGGTACCGCATCTCGTCGGCCGACTTCAGGTAGTGGTCGTCGCCGTGGAACTTGAAGCGGTTCTTGTCCGAGACGAGCGAGTTGGTCTGGACGCAGAGCAGGGCGTCGTGCGAGACGGCGTCTTCGCGGTGGACGTAGTGGCTGTCGTTGGTGGCGAGCAGGGGCGCCTTGATCTGCTTGGCGAGGGCGGCCAGGCGCGGGTTGGACCACTGCTGGGCAGGGATGCCGTGGTCCTGGAGCTCGACGAAGAGGTTGTCGCGCCCGAAGATGTCCTGCAGGCGGCCGGCCAGCTTCACCGCGTTGTCGAACCGCTCGTCCTCCGACAGCGGGTCGGCCTGCTGCTTGTCGGGGTCCATGATCGCCTTGGGGACCATGGCCTGGAGCACGTGGCCGCCGAGGCAGCCGGTGGTGGCGATGAGCCCCTCGCTGTGCTCCTCGAGCAGCTCCCAGTCGACCTTGGGCTTGCGGTAGTAGCCCTCCATGAACGACCGGGAGGCGAGCTGGATCAGGTTCTTGTAGCCGGTCTCGTTCTCGGCCAGCAGCGTGAGGTGGTACCACGGCTTCTTGTCGCCCTCGCCCTCGCCGCCGGTGTCGTCCATGCGGCCGCGAGCGGCGATGCGCTCGGTCCGGTGGTCGTGGGCCATGTAGGCCTCGGTACCGAGGATCGGCTTGACGCCCTGGTCCTTGCACGCCCGGTAGAAGTCGAGGATCCCGTACATGTTGCCGTGGTCGGTGATGCCGAGGGCCGGCTGCCCGTCGGCGGCCGCCGCGGCCACCAGCTCGTCCAGGCGCGCTGCGCCGTCGAGCATCGAGTACTCGGTGTGGACGTGGAGGTGGGTGAACGAATCAGCCACCGGGGCCCCTTCTCGCCGTGATCCACAACTGCTCCACAGCTGCGATCCACAGCTGTGGACGAATCACATCGATGTGATTCGCTGGAGAGACCGTAGCAGCCCCGGCTGCCGGCTCGGCGGGTCGATCCCGCACGCGACTGCGCCCCCGGCCCCAGGCGGAAGTGATGCGGCCAGGGGCGCAGCGGCGGTGCGCAGCGGTGGCTCAGACCGTGGTGAACTCGATGTAGGAGCCGTTCGGTTGGCCGCTCAACGGGCACTCGTGGTCCGTCGTGTTGCCGAACTTCATGAAGCCGACGACGTAGGTGTACCCGGACGGGAGCGGCAGCCGCATCCGCCAGGTGCAGTCGCTGATCATGTCGACCACCACTGGCAGCTCGTTGAAGTCGTCTGCGACGTCCTGGCTCGCCACGATCGTGTTGCCGGTCTCCCCCACCCAGTACTGCAGGCAGTCGTTGGAGTTCGGTGCGGCATCGGACCAGTCGTTGAAGCCGGGGTTCTCCTCCGGGTCCCACTTGAGGCCGTAGTACGTCCCGTTCTTCAGCACGATGATCTGGAGGTTCGAGATGGCCTGGCACTCGCCGGGCGGCTCGGTCGGCGGCGGGACGCTCGGCTCCTGGGCGCTCGACCGGCCGATGCCGATCACCTGCACCACCGGGGTCGCGATGGCGGCCGCTCCCGCTGCGCCCGCGCTGCGCTTGAGCATCGATCGCCGGGTCACGCTCGCTCCCGCCGCCTGGTCGTGCCTCGGAGTCATCGCTCGGTCCTCCCCGTGCTGTTCGGTTGTGTCCCGCCCTCGGGGCAAACGTACGAACCCGCGGGACACCGGTCCAGCGCCTGGCGCTGAAGAGTTGCTGAAGCACCTTCCGTCCGTCTGGCGGCGTGGATACCGTCCCCTCCGTGGATGCACGGGTGGTGGTCCGCACAGGCGGACAGGCGGTGCGGGAGTTCGACATCGACGACTCGTTGAGCCTGTACCGGGCGGGTACCGAACGCGTCGTCGTGCTGAACGGCTCCGCTCGACGCCTCTGGCAGCTGGTCGCCCAGCCGCGCTCGATCGAGCAGCTGGTCGATCACCTCGCCGAGGAGTACGACGTGGCTGCGACAGACATCGCCGATGGTGTGGCCACAGCCGTCGCTGCGCTGCAGGCCGAGGGACTGCTGTGCATCCAGCCCTGACGCACGACGTCCGGGTCCGTGCCCTCGACGTCCACTTCCGGATCGCCACCGACCA
>DASTYO010000145.1:0-23513 GCA_035764875.1 Acidimicrobiales bacterium
GAGGCGTCGGCGCCCCGCATGAAGCTGACCGGGCCCGAGGCGGTGCCGCCGCCCTTCAGGTACTCCTTCGACGAACGGATCTTCGACAGGTTGATGCCGGCGCCGGAGCCGCCCTTGAAGATCGTGCCCTCCTCGACGTACCAGTTCAGGATCGAGTCCATCGTGTCGTCGACCTTGAGGATGAAGCAGGCGCTGGCCTGCTGGGGCACCCCGGGGACGCCGATGTTGAACCACACCGGGCTGTTGAACGCCGCCCGCTGGGTGACCATCAGGAACTTCAGCTCGTTGCGGAAGGCCTCGGCCTCGTCGTCGACGAAGTAGCCGCCCTCGACGCCCCAGTCGGTGATCGTGTCGCACACCCGGTCGATGACCTGGCGCAGGCTGTCCTCGCGCTCGGGGGTGCCCGGCGTGCCCCGGAAGTACTTCTGGGTGACGATGTTGGTGGCGTTGACCGACCACGTCTTGGGGAACTCGACGCCGAGCTGCTCGAACGCGACCGAGCCGTCCTGCCAGTTGGTCAGGCGGGCGTCCCGACGCTCCCACTCGACGTCGTCGTAGGGGTGCGCACCCGGGCGGGTGAAGAACCGGCGGATGCCGATGCCGGTGCGTTCGGGAGCGATGGCCATGAGGTGCCCTCCAAGGGGTGCGGTGTTCGGTTCAAGCCTGGACTGTCGGATGCGGATTTCCTCGGGCTGGGTCGCCACGTCGACCGTCGGGCGCGGCCGGAGGGGCCGAGCCGGACGGTGCTGGCGGCGACGCCTTGGAGGGGCGTGAGGACCGCTGCAGCTCCCCGACCACTAGGTCTTGTGGTGCCGTGCCGCCGATCTCGGTGACCACCACAAGATGTAGAGCGCATTACATCACTGGAATTACAGCGATGTCAATGAGTACCGCAGCACGAAACGGCAGGTCAGAGGGCGTTCGCGATCGTTCGCACTTGTGATTTCGCGCACGTTCGAGTCCACCCCCAAGGTTTCGTCCAGCCCACCACAGACACGACGCGAGAACCACCGTCCACCGCTCGCGCTGCGGTACTCAGACACAACGCTGAACCTACGAAGGGCCCCTTGTGGAACGGAAGGGGAACAACTCTGTGAATTCCCTGAAGGTTCGTCCACAGCCGAGGCGCCGGACCTGTGGATGTGTGGACGAGCTGGGGATACCGGTGGAAGCCCTGTGGGTGGGCGGTGGGCAGGCGACCACCCTCAGGCGTCGGCGGCGACCACCTCGACCGGGATGCCGTTGAGCACGGCGGTGCCCGACACGACGTCGAACAGCTCGGTGTCGGCGAGCACGTTGGAGTTCACCCCGGCGTGCTCGGCGGCCACCGAGAGGCGGGCGCCGGTGAGGTCGTGGCCCCAGCCGTGCGGGAGGCTGACCACCCCCGCCATCACCGAGTCGGTGACCTCGACGGGGGCCACCACGGCCCCCGTCCGCGAGCGCACCTCGGCCGCTCCCCCGTCCCGCAGGCCGTGGCGGGCGGCGTCGTCGGGGTGGACCTGCAGGGTGCAGCGGGGCTTGCCCTTCACCAGCACCTCGACGTTGTGCATCCAGGAGTTGTTGGAGCGCAGGTGGCGGCGGCCGATGAGCAGCAGGCCGTCGGCGGTGTCGTCGAGGCCGGGGCGCAGGCGGGCGCCGAGGTCCTCGAGCAGCGGCTCGGGCGCCAGGTCGATCATCCCGTCCGGCGACCGGAGGGCCTCGGGCATCCGGGGCTGGAGCGGGCCGAGGTCGATGCCGTGGGGGTGCGCCTCCAGCACCGACAGCGTCAGCCCGTCGGGGCGGGCGCCGAACGCGTCGCCGTAGGGTCCGGTGCGCAGCATGAAGTCGAGCATCCGCTCGGGCCCGGTGCGGGGGGCGAGGGCGTCGAGGAGCTCGTCGACGTCGCGGCCGTGGACCGGCCCGTGCTCGTCGGCGACGGCCGACTCGACCAGCGACCGGATCGACAGCTCGTCGACCACGGCCGGGTCGGCGTCGGCGGGAGCGACCCCCTGGAGCAGCAGCGCGAGGGTGCAGAGGATCTCCCACTCGTCGGGCTGGCCGTCGTCGAGGGGCAGCACCGGCGGGGAGTAGTTGGCGACGTTGCGGACCGCGAGCTGGAGCAGGGCCACGTCGTAGTGGCTCTTCTGCAGCGCCGAGGGCGCCGGCAGGACCACGTCGGCGTGGCGGGTGGTCTCGTTCAGGTAGATGTCGACGGCCACCACGAAGTCGAGCGAGGCGAACGCGGCGTCGAGCCGGGTCGAGTCGGGGTTCGACAGGATCGGGTTGCCGGCCACGGTGATCATGGCCCGGATCTGGCCCTCCCCCGGCGTCTCGATCTCCTCGGCCAGCGCCACGACGGGCAGCTCGCCGAAGGTCTCGGGCAGGCCCCGCACGCGCGAGCGCCGGCGCCCGAGGCGGATGCCCCGGCCGTAGCGGGGCAGCCCGCGGGTGTTGGCGGCGCCCGCCGCCGCCGTGGTGAACATGGCGCCGCCCGGCCGGTCGAGGTTGCCGGTGCAGGTGTTCAGGACGTCGACCAGCCACGACGTGACGGTGCCGAAGGGCGACGTCGTGGTGCCGATGCGGGCGTACACCGCGGCCGACGGGGCCTCGGCGAGCTCGTGGGCCAGGCGGCGGATGGTGTCGGCCGGCACGCCGCAGCGGGACGCCACCGCCTCGGGCGTGAAGGGGGCGATGGCCTCGGCGAGCTCGTCGATCCGGGCGACGTACTCCCCCACCGTGCCGAGGTCGACCAGGTCGGCGGCGAAGAGCTCCTGCACCATGGCGGCGAGCAGGTACGGGTCGGCACCGGGGCGGACCGGGACGTGCTCGGTGGCCTCCTCGGCCGTCTTGGTGCGGCGGGGGTCGACCACCACGACCCGGCCGCCGCGCTCGACGATGCCGCGCAGCCGGCCCGGCCAGTCGGGGGCGGTGGCGAAGCTGCCGTTCGAGGCGAAGGGGTTCGCGCCCAGGATCATCAGGTGGTCCGTGCGGTCGAGGTCGGGCACCGGCGTGGTGAGCACGTTGCCGAACATGAGCCCGGTGGCGATCTCCTTCGGGCGCTGGTCGACCGTCGAGGCCGAGAACACGTTCGGCGAGCCGAGGGCCCGCAGGAGCGCCCGGTTGTAGAGCAGCGCGCCGAGGTTGTGGGCGTTGGGGTTGCCGACGTACGCGCCCACCGCGGCCCGGCCGTGCTCGGCGATGACCCGGCCGAGGCCGTCGGCGACCGCCTGCCAGGCCTCCTCCCAGGTGGCGGGCACGAGGCGGCCGTCCCGGCGGACGAGCGGCTGACGGAGCCGGTCCGGGTCCTCGTGGAGCTGCTTCAGCGTGGAGCCCTTGGGGCACAGGTACCCCTTGGAGAACACGTCGAGCAGGTCGCCCCGGATGCGGGTGACCTCACCGTCGCGGACGGTGACGGACAGGCCGCAACCCGCCTCGCACAGCGGGCAGGTGCGGGCGACGGTCACGCTGCCGTCGTCGGTCGCTGCGTCGGCGCCGGCCGGGACGGTGTCGTGCGTCGGTGTGGTGGTCATGCCGGATCTCCTGCGGGTCCCCCGAGTGGTCCTGCCATCGTGGCACCGGCAGGGCGGCCCGGCCATGACGCCCTGGGTAGGTTCGCCCGGATGCGCCAGCTGCTCCCCGTCGAGGTGGCCGACGTCGACCCGGTCACCTCCTACCTGGCGGCCGAGCGGCCCGCACCGGCCGACCGTCCGTGGGTGGTGGTGGGGATGGTGTCCAGCCTCGACGGCGCGACCGCGGTGGCGGGCCGCTCGGGCGCGCTCGGGGGCCCGGCCGACCGCGTCGTGTTCCGGGCGGTCCGGGCGATCGCCGACGTGATCCTGGTGGCGGCCGGCACGGTGCGCACCGAGCGCTACGGGCCGGTGCGGCTGGGTGACGAGGCCCTGGCCGCCCGGGCCGCCGCCGGCCGGACGGCACTGCCCCGCCTCGCGGTGGTGACCGCCAGCCTCGAGGTCGACCTCGAGGCCCTCGCCGTCGACGGCGCCCGCCCCGTCGTGTACACCACCATCGACGTCGACCCGGATCGACGTGCGGCGGCCGAGGATGTGGCCGACGTGCGGGTGGCGGGCACCGGGCAGGTCGACGTGAGGCGGGCGCTCGCCGACCTGCGGGCGGACGGGGCCGACGTGGTGGTGTGCGAGGGTGGTCCGAGGCTCAACGGCGCGCTGGTGGACGCCGACGTGGTCGACGAGTGGTGCGTGACCCTCGCCCCCGTCGTGGCCGGCGGCGACAGCTCGCGCCTCGTGGTGGGCGCTGCGCCGCTGACCCCGCCCCGCCCACTGGCGCTCGCGCAGCTGCTCAGCGCCGATGGCGTGCTGTTCGGCCGCTGGGTCCGCGCCTAGTCGAGGTGCGACGGCTCCTGCAGGAGCCGGATCTCCCGCTCGAAGTCGCTGATGGTGTCGAAGCTCTTGTAGACGGAGGCGAACCGCACGGCCGCCACCTCGTCGAGGGCCCGCAGGCGCACCAGGACCTCGAGGCCGACCTCGTCGGAGGAGACCTCCTTGCCCGTGCAGCGCAGGGCGTCCTCGACGTCGGCGACGAGCACGGCGATCTGACCGGGATCGACCGGTCTCGACTTGCAGGCGGCGCTCACCCCGGCTGCCACCTTGGAGGCGTCGAAGGGCTCGACCTCGCCGGAGCGCTTGCGGACCTGGACGCTCGTGGTCTCGACCCGCTCGAAGGTGGTGAACCGGCCACCGCAGGACTCGCACTCGCGCCGGCGTCGGATCGACCGGCCGTCCTCGGTCTGGCGGGAGTCGACCACCCGGTCACGGAGGTTGCCGCACGTTGGGCACCGCATCGGCGGCACCCTACCGGCCGGCCCGGTCCGCGCCGGAGGCCGCACGCCGCCGCCCCGCGACGGTGCGCTCAGGGCGTGGGCAGCGTGACGACCTGCCCGGGGGCGACGGTGGCGCCGCCGTTTTCGGCCACCAGCTGCTCGACGTAGCCGGCTGCCTCACCGGCTGGCGCGTGCTCGACGGCGATGGACCACATCGTGTCGCCCGCCTCGGCGACGTGGCTGCCCGTGGCCGGCGCGACGGTGCCCGTGCCCACGGCCGGCGTGGCGACCAGGTAGGCCACGGCGAGCACGACCGCCAGGGCGAGGGCCGCGGCGAGCCAGCGCGAGCGCAGCGGCTGCCCCGCCGCCGCCCGGGGGCCCGAGGGCTGCCGGGGCGGCACCACGGTGAGCACCGGGCGGCGGGGGGTGACGGTGGTGGGCAGGGAGGCGATGGCGACCATGGCTGGAAGTCTCCACAGGGGGTGTGACAGGAACTCGGTGGCGGTCTCGGCGCTCATGTCGTTGCCGGGGCTCCGCATCCAGAACGTGCGTTCGTGCGAACGGTTGTTCGTACGCTGCCACGAACGGCCGTTCGAGTCAACCGGATCTCCGAACGGGTGTTTGCCTTCCACTGCATCGTGCCGTATGGTGCAAACACCTGTTCGATCGAACGCCGAGGAGCCCCATGTCCGACGAGATCACCGACCGGCAGCGCCAGATCCTCGTGGTCATCGAGCAGCACCAGCGCGAGCGCGGCTACCCGCCGTCGGTGCGCGAGATCGGCCAGGCCGTGGGGCTCACGTCGCCCTCGTCGGTGCACGCCCACCTCGCCACCCTCCAGCGCCTGGGCTACCTCCAGCGCGACCCCACCAAGCCCCGGGCCATCGAGGTCCGGTGGGACCCCACCTCCGGCGCTGCGGTCGAGCGCCGCCCGGTGCGCCACGTCCCCCTCGTCGGCGACGTCGCCGCCGGCACCGACGTGCTCGCCCAGGAGAACATCACCGAGACCATGCCGCTGCCGGCCGACCTCACCGGCGACGGCGACCTGTTCATGCTGCGGGTCCGGGGCGATTCCATGATCGAGGACGGCATCCTCGACGGCGACTACGTGGTGTGCCGCTCGCAGAACACGGCCACCAAGGGCGACGTCGTGGTGGCGGGCATCCCGGGCGACGAGGCCACCGTCAAGCGGTTCGAGGCCGTCGACGGCACCATCGTGCTGCACCCGGCCAACGCCCGGCTCGAGCCCATGCGGTTCTCGCCCGACGAGGTCCAGATCTTCGGCAAGGTCGTCACGGTCCTGCGCACCCTCTGAGGGGCGGCGCGCGGCCCGACGGCTGCGAGACTGGGCGGCGTGCCCCCTCGCCGCCCGGTCCCCCGCGCCGCCGCTGCGGCGCGGCTGCTCGGTGCGTCGCTCCTCGTGGCGCTCGTGGCGGCACCCGGCGCCGCGGCTGACTCCGACGACGTCGCCTACGACGCCGGCCTGCAGTGGAACCTCCACCAGATCGGCGCCGAGGAGGCGTGGCGCACCGCCAGCGGCGCCGGCACCACCATCGCCATCGTCGACTCCGGCGTGGCACTGACGCACGAGGACCTGGCCGGCCAGCTCGTGCCCGGCGTCGCCTGCCGGCGCACCGATGGCGACCCCGACGCGTGCGAGGGCAGCGCCGAGGACGACGACGGCCACGGCACCCACGTCGCCGGCGTGGCCGCGGCCCGCACCGGCAACGGGGTCGGCATCGCCGGGACGGCGCCCGACGCCCGGATCATGCCCGTGAAGGTGCTGTTCCGGGCGTGCGAGACCTGCCAGTCCACCGGCGAGCCCGAGGACGTCTCGGCCGCCGTGCGCTGGGCCGCCGACCACGGCGCCGACGTCATCAACCTGTCGCTCGGGTCCACCGCCTCGGCCGTGTTCGGGCCCAGCTTCGCCGACGCCGTGCGCTACGCCTGGTCGAAGGGCGCGATCCCGGTCGTGGCGGCCGGCAACGACTACGTCCTGACCGCCGACCTCGACGACGCCCCGGCCGTCGTGGTCTCGGCCACCGACCGCGACGACGGCGCGCCCGAGTACTCGAACGGCGTGGGCGAGGCCCGCTGGGCGGTGGCCGCGCCGGGCGGCGACGGCAGCGACACGCCCGAGTCGTGCTCCCAGCAGGGCGAGCCCCGGGGCATCCTCTCCACCTACCGGTCGGCGGAGGACCCGGCCGGCTCCTACGCCTGCCTGTCGGGCAGCTCCATGGCGGCGCCCCACGTGAGCGGCGGCTTGGCCCTCCTGCTGGGCGCCGGCCTCAGCCCCGAGTCCGCCGTGCAGCGGCTGCTCGACACCGCCGTCGACCTCGGCGACCCGGGCCGCGACCCGGTGTTCGGCGCCGGTCGCATCGACCTCGCCGCCGCGTTGGCCGGCATCGAGCCGGCCGCCGTGCCCGCCACCACGCCCGACGCCGGGCAGGTGCCCGGCCCTGACGCCCTCCCGGAGGGGGCGGTGCCCGACGACGAGGTGGCGGCGCCGCCCACCGGGGACGACGATCCGCCGCTCGCCCTCGTGGTGCTCGCCGCCGTGCTCATCGCGGCCACCGCCACCACGACGGTGGCGATGACCGTGCGCTCGCGCCCCCGTCCGGAGGCGATCAGCCGCTGGTGAGCAGCGCGTGCAGCGCGGCGTGCACCCGCTCGATCGAGTCCCGGTGCACCTGCTCGTCCTGCATGTGGGCGACGAGCGAGTCGCCCGGACCGAGGTTGACCGCCGGGATGCCGTGTTCGGCGAAGCGGGCCACGTCGGTCCAACCGAGCTTGGCCCGCACCGGCGTCCCCGCCTCGACGAGCGGGGCGAGCAGCGGGTGGGTGAGGGACGGCGGCGCCGGCGAGGCCCGGTCGACCACCTCGAAGCCGTCGCCCTCGTCGACGAAGGGCTCGATCATCGCCCGGAACGCCTCGACCGCCTCGTCGACGGTGCGGTCCGGGGCGATGCGGAGGTTCACGGTGAGGACGGCCTCGTCGGGCACCACGTTGCCGGCCACTCCCCCCTCGACGAACACGGCCTGCATCGCCTCTCGGTAGGTGCAGCCGTCGATGGTCGGCTCCCGGGCCTCGTAGGCCGCGACGGCGTCGAGGATCGGGGCGAGCCGGTGGATGGCGTTGCGTCCCTTCCACGGCCGGGCCGTGTGGGCGCGGGCGCCCCGGAGCGTGAGCCGCACCCGGGCGGTGCCCTGGCAGCCGGCCTCGATCCAGCCGTCGGTGGGCTCCCCGAGGATGGCGGCGTCGCCGGCCACGAGCTCGGGTCGCTCGGCGAAGAGGTGGCGCAGGCCGTTGTGCTCGGCGGCGATCTCCTCGGCGGCGTAGAACACGTAGGTCACGTCGCACACCGGCTCGGCCACCGTGCGGGCCAGCTCGAGGAACACCGCGAGGCCGCCCTTCATGTCGGCCGAGCCCAGGCCCCACAGCGTGTCGCCCTCGATGCGGGCCCGCTCGTTCCCGTTCGCCGGCACCGTGTCGAGGTGGCCGGCGAGCACGAGGCGCTGGTCTCGGCCCAGCTCGGTGCGGGCCACGACGTTGTCGCCGTGGCGGTCCACGGTGAGCCACGGCACCTCCCGCAGCCAGCCCTCGACCAGGTCGGCGAAGGGGCCCTCACCCAGACTCGGCGAGGCGATGTCGACGAGCTCGGCCGTGGCCCGGAGCAGGTCCGTCACGTGGCGGCGCCGTGGTCCCGCAGGATGTCGTTGAGCTTCGACTTGTCGTGGCGCTCGCCCGGCTCGAGCCGCTTGATGACGAGCACGCAGGGCAGGCCGAACTCGCCGCCCGGGAAGCTGCGGGGGCGGGTGGCCGACACGGCGACGCTCCACGCCGGCACCCGGCCGCGGCTGATCTCCTCGCCGGTCTCGGCGTCGTACACCGGGATGGAGCCGGTGAGCACGCAGCCGGCGCCGAGGATGGTGCCGGCGCCGACCCGGGCGCCCTCGGCCACGATGCAGCGGCTGCCGATCATGCACTCGTCGCCGACGATGACGGGAGCGGCGTTCGGCGGCTCGAGCACGCCGCCGATGCCCACGCCGCCCGACAGGTGCACGTTGGCGCCGATCTGGGCGCACGAGCCGACGGTGGCCCAGGTGTCGACCATCGAGTTCTCGCCGACGTGGGCGCCGATGTTGGTGTAGCTCGGCATGAGCACGACGCCCTTGGCGAGGTGGCTGCCCCAGCGGGCCGACGCCCCGGGCACGACCCGGACGCCGGACGCCTGGTAGTCGCGCTTCAGCGGGATCTTGTCGGCGTACTCGAACGGGCCGAGCTCGGTGGTCTCCATCGCCGAGAGGCGGAACAGGAGCAGGATGGCGAGCTTCGCCCACTCGTTGACCGTGACGTCCTCGTCGGCCACGCCGTCGCCGGTGACGTCGGCGACCCGCACCTCGCCCGAGTCGAGCAGGTCGATGGCCTGCTTCACGACGGCGAACGCCTCGGTGTCGGCCGGCGAGAGCTGGTCGCGGCGCTCCCACAGCTCGGTGATCTGGTCGGGCAGCGAGGTCGACATGGCGGGCAGGCTAGCGACGGGTCCGCGGCGGCCCGGAAGTGCGCAGGATCCGCGTCCAGAACGGGAAGGGGGTGCGCAGCATCCGCGTCCAGTTCCCTCGCGTGGTGCGCAGGATCCGCGTCCAGTTTCGTCAGGGGGTGGTGGCGGCGGCGAGGCGCTCGACCACGAGGGCGATGCGCTCGTCGGGCTGCACCGCGGCGACGCGCACGTGGCCACGGCCGGCCTCGCCGTAGAACTCGCCGGGGCTGACGATGGCGCCGCCGTCGCGGGCGAGCCGCTCGGTGAGGCCCCAGGCGTCGCCGCCGGGGGCGGCGACCCACAGGTAGAAGCCGCCGCCGGGCATCGGGGCATCGATGCCGATGCCGGCGAGCGCGGCCTGGAGGGCGAGGAGGCGCCGGTGGTAGCGGTCGCGCTGGACGTCGACGTGGTCCTCGTCGGCGAGGGCGGCGATGGCCGCGGCCTGCACCGGGGAGGGCGGCATGAAGCCGGCGTGCTTGCGGACCTCGCGCAGGTAGGTGACGAGCTCGGCGTCGCCGGCGTAGAAGCCGGCGCGGGCGCCGGCGAGGTTCGACCGCTTCGACAGCGAGTGGACGGCGATGACGCCCTCGGTGCCGTGGTGGAGGATGGTGCGGGGCGGGCCGTCCCACGTGAAGGCGACGTAGCACTCGTCGGAGAGCACGGGCACGCCACGGCCGCGGCCCCACTCGGCGGCGGCGCCGAGGTCGTCGAGGCCACCGGCCGGGTTGCCCGGCGTGTTCACCCACAGGCACAGGGCTCGGGCGGCGTCGGCCTCGTCGATGGCGTCGAGGTCGATGGTCCAGTCGTCGCGCACCGGCACGGCCACGGCCCGGCAGCCGGCGAGCGTGGCGCCCATCTCGTAGGTCGGGTAGCTGATGGCCGGGTACAGCACGGTGTCGCGCTCGGGCGTGCGCAGCCGCAGCCACTGGGGCATGCCGGCGACCAGCTCCTTGGTGCCGATGCAGGCGGCGACCTGTTCGGCACCCACGTCGACGCCGAGGAAGCGCTGCAGCCAGGCGGCGGCCGCCTCGCGGAAGGCGGGGACGCCGTTGGAGGCGGGGTAGCCGCGGGCGTCGGCGGCGCCCATGGCCTCGACCACGGCCGGCGGCGGCGGGTCGAACGGGGTGCCGATGCTGAGGTCGACGACGCCGCCCTTGTGCTCGGCGGCCACCGCCCGGAGCGGGTCGAGCCGGTCGTACGGGTACGGCGGCGGCACGAAGGGCGCGCGGGCAGCGGACACGGGGACGTCGGTGGTCACGACTCGGCCTCGACCTCGAACTCGTGGAACTGGGCGCGGGAGGCGGCGTCGAGGCGGGCCTGGACGCGGGTGCCGGCCTCCTCGTGGGTCTCGACCAGCACCTCGCCCTCCCGGTGCACGGCGGCGAGGGCGTCACCGCGGTCGTACGGGATCGACAGCTCGACCACCGGCTGCATGGCCCGCAGGTGGGTGCTGAGCGCGGCGAGCAGCTCGTCGACGCCGTCGCCGGTCTTCGCCGAGAACGCGATGGAGCCCGGGTAGCGCTTGACCAGGGTGGCGGCGGTCTCGGGGTCGAGGTCGGCCTTGTTGAAGGCGAGCAGCTGGGGCACGCCGCCGGCGTCGATGTCGCGCAGCACGGTGTGCACGGCCTCGATGTTGCCGGCCACGTCGGGGGCGGAGGCGTCGACCACGTGGAGCAGCAGGTGGGCGTCGGCGGCGACCTGGAGGGTGGACTTGAACGCCTCGACCAGCTGGTGCGGGAGCTTGCGGACGAACCCGACGGTGTCGGTGAGCAGCACGGACTCGCCGCCGGGCAGGTCGAGGCGGCGGGTGGTGGCGTCGAGGGTGGCGAACAGGCGGTCCTCGACGAGCACGCCCGCGTCGGTGAGCCGGTTGAGCAGCGTGGACTTGCCGGCGTTCGTGTATCCGACGATGGCGACCCGCTGGATGCGGCTGCTCTTGCGCCGCTTGCGCTGGGTGTCGCGGTGGCGCTGGATCTCCTTCAGCTCGGCCTCGAGCCGGTGGATGCGGCGCACCAGGCGGCGGCGGTCGGTCTCGAGCTGGGTCTCGCCGGGGCCGCGTGTGCCGATGCGAGCACCGCCGCCGGCCGACATGCCGCCGGCCTGCTGCGAGAACGTCTTGCCCGTGCGGCGCAGGCGGGGCAGCCGGTAGCGCAGCAGCGCCAGCTCGACCTGGGCCTTGCCCTCCACGCTGGCGGCGTTCTGGGCGAAGATGTCGAGGATCACCGCGGTGCGGTCGATGGCGGTGCGGCCGAGCAGCTTCTCGAGGTTGAACTGCTGGGCCGGCGTGAGCTCGTTGTCGAACACCACCGTGTCGCAGTCGGTGGCGAGCGCCACCTCCTTCAGCTCCTCGGCCTTGCCCTTGCCGATGAAGGTGGGCGGGTCGGGGGTCTGGCGCCGCTGGACGACGCGCGCCACCTCGTCGGCGCCGGCCGTCTCGATGAGCGCGCTGAGCTCGTCGAGGCCGCGCTCGGTCTCCTCGGCGTCGTCGGGCGGCAGCGTGACGCCCACCAGGACGATCTTCTCCCGGAAGGAGCGTTCGATGAGGGTGTCGGTGAGGGCGTCGGTCAAGGCGTCCATCCTCCCCCGCGGGCGGCGACCTCGGGAAGCAGGTTGCCGCTCACAGCGGCCACTCGACGGCGGCCACCGCCACCACGGGCACCGTGAGGTGCGCCTCCGGGCCGAGCTCCACCCCGGCGGGACCCCCGGGCTGGTGCACGGTGGTGCTGGTGGGGGTGAGCTCCCAGGCGTGGGCAGCCGCGGCGGCGGCCACGGCCCCGGTGCCGCAGGCCTGCGTGGGGCCGACGCCCCGCTCGTAGACCCACATGCGCAGCTCGCCGTGCTCGTCGAGGGCGACCAGCTCGACGTTGGCGCCGCCCGGCGTGGCCTCGTTGACCCGCACGCCGAGCTCGACGAGGTCGGGCACGGCCTCGGCGTCAGCCACGTGGCACACGACGTGGGGGTTGCCCATGTCGACGTGCATCGCCTTGAGGATGCCGTCCTCGGCCCACTCGGGCAGGTCGGCGACGAGGCGGGGGCGGCCCATCGCCACCCGCATGCGGTGCCGGTGCGGTGCTTCCTCGGCCACGACCGTGACCGTGCGGGGGCCCGCGTCGGTGTCGACGTGCACGACCCCGTCCTGGGCCAGCCCGGCGCGCACCGCGGCCTGGGCGAGGCAGGAGATGCCGTTGCCGCTCATCTCGGCCCGGGAGCCGTCCTCGTTGCGCAGCTCCATGCGCAGCCGCCCGTCGGCTCCCTCGCCGGCCGAGCGCGTCACCCGGATGAGCCCGTCGGCACCGACCCCGCGGTGGCGGTCGCACACGGCGACGGCGATGTCCGCGTCGATGGGCTGGGCGTCGTCCAGGTCGAGCAGGACCAGGAAGTCGTTGCCGAGGCCGTGGTGCTTCGTCAGGTGCATGCGGGCACCATTGTGCCCGCAGGCACCCTCGTTCCGGTCGTCCTCAGGACGACACGAGCTGGGCGGTCTCCGGGCCGATCTGGGCGGCCACCGCCACGACCAGGTCGGCGGGGAAGCCGCCGCACTCGGCGTGGCGCAGGATCGTGTCGACGTCGTCGGCCTCGTGGATGCAGTAGATCTTGTCCCCGGCCACGTAGCTGGTGACCCAGCGGTACGGGACGCCGAGGTCGGCGACGACCTGGTTGGACTTGACGGCGATCTCCGCCAGCTCGCGCTCGCTCAGGTTGCTGGCGCCCTCGATGCAGCGTTCGATCAGGAACGTGGTCACGGTGTCCTCCCGGTGGTTGCGTGCGGTGACGGGGTCACCCTCGGGCACTGCCGTGTGCGGCGCTGCGAGGGGCGGGGCGAGCCACCCCGCACGCCGTCACACGGCGGCGCACATGGTGCGGTGCGACCCTCCACCGCAGCGCGCGGCTGTGGGAGGCTTGGGGCCGGATGGTACGGGTGAAGCTGCTCGGGTCGCCGACGATCCAGGCCGACGACGGCGTCGCCATCGCGCTCCGCGGGCACAAGCCGTGGGCGGTGCTCGCCCGGCTGGCCCTCGCGGAGCGCCCGGTCTCCCGTCGGGAGCTCGCCGTCGAGCTGTTCCCCGACGCGGACGATCCCCTGGGCGCGCTGCGCTGGTCGCTCGCGGCCATCCGCAAGGCGCTCGGGTCGCCGTGCACCTTCGTGGGCGACCCGATCGACCACCGGCTTCCCGACGACGTGACGGTCGACGTCGTCGACCTGCGCGCCGGTCGCCTGCACCCCGACGATGCCGGCGGGGAGCTGCTCGAGGGCGTCGACCCGCGGTGCGGCCCCGAGTTCGCCACCTGGCTGCTGGTCGTGCGCGAGCAGGTCGCCGCGTCCATCGACGCGCTGCTGCGGGAGGCGGGTGTCGCCGCCCTCGCCCGCGGCGACCACGATGCGGCCATCCGCGTCGCCGAGCGCCTCGTGCGCCGGGCGACCCTCGACGAGGGCGCGCACGTGCTCCTGCTGCGCAGCCTGGTCGCCGCCGGACGCGTCGACGCCGCCCACCACCACGCGGTCGCTGTGGAGGCCACCTTCCTCCGGGAGCTCGGGATGCTCCCGTCGCCCGCCATCCGGGCCGCGTCCCAGGTCCACTCCGTCGAGCCCGTCCACGGCGTCTCGATCCAGGCCCAGTGCGCCGCCCTGCTCGAAGCCGGCCGTGCGGCGGTGCAGGCCGGCGCGGTCGACGCCGGCGTCGTGTCGCTCCGACGGGCGGCGGCGTGCGCCGACCAGACCGGGGATCCGGCGCTGCAGTCGGAGGCCCTGCTGTCGCTCGGCAGCGCGCTGGTCCGCTCGGTGCGCGGGTTCGACGACGAGGGCGACATCGTGCTCGGCCGCGCCGCGGCGATCGCCCACGACGCCGGCATCACGGACACCGCCGCCGTGGCCCGGTCCGAGCAGGCCTACCTCGACGCGCTCGCCGGTCGGCGGCTGGAGGCCGAGCGCCACCTCGCCGAGGCGCAGGCCACCGCCGGCGACGACGCCGGGCTGCTGGCCGCGATCCGCGCCGTCGGCGGCTTCAACCTGGCCGAGGCCGGTGAGGTGGACGCCGCGCTCGAGCGGTACGAGGACGCGCTCGGGCACGCACGGGCGGCGGGCGACCAGCGCCGCGAGGGCTGGGTGCTCGGGCTCGGGGCGTGGATGCTCCTGCACGCCCAGCGGCCTGACGAGGCCGGCGCATGGGCCGAGCGCTCCCGATCCGTGGTCGCTCGCCTGGGGTGGGCCTCGTTCGAACCGCTCCTCGCTGCCATCGACGCCGAACTGGACCTCCGCGTCGGCGAGCGTCCCCGGTCGGCCGACACGAGCGCGCTCGAGCGGTCCTTCGCCATGAGCTGCGAGCTCGCCGACCCGTGCTGGGAGGGCGCCACGGCGCGCAGCATCGCCCTCCAGGTGGCGGCCCAGGGCGATCTGGACGCGGCCTTGCGCTGGATCACCGAGGCGCGCGCCCGGAGCACCCGCAAACCGGACCCGTGGGCCGGCCTCGTGTGCGTGGTCCTGCTCACCGAGGTCGAGCTGCGCCGGTCCGCCGGGCAGCTGCTGGCGGCGGGCGCCGCCGCCCGCGACGCCCTCAGCCTGGCGGCGCGAGCGCACCTCGACGGGCTGCTGCCCCGCGCCGTCGAGGCGGTGACCGGGGAGGCGGCCGCCCCGCTCAGCCCAGCAGCCGCCGCACCGGCTCCACCGCGCTGAGCGGATGGTCCACGACGTCGACCCAGGCGATGCGAGGGTCGCGACGGAACCACCGCTCCTGGCGGCGGGCGAAGCGCCGGGTCCGCCGCACCGCCAGGTCGACGGCCTCGTCGAGCGTGCAGCGGCCGGCCAGGTGCTCGGCCAGCTCCTTGTAGCCGAGGGCCTGCGCCGCCGTGCGCGACAGCGGGCGCGGGCCGGTCACCAGCCGGCGCACCTCCTCGAGGAACCCCTGCTCCAGCTGGAGGCGGTAGCGCTCGGCGATCCGCTCATCCAGGGCGCGCCGGTCCCAGCGCAGCCCGACGAGCCGGAACCGCGTCGGCGGGTGGGCGTCGAGCCCGGGCCCGAACGACGAGAACGGGTGTCCGCTGCCGAGGGTGACCTCCAGGGCGCGGACGACCCGGCGGCGGTTGGTGGGCTCCATCCGGGCGGCAGCCGCGGGGTCGAGCTCGGCCAGCCGGGCGTGCAGGGCGGGCACGCCGACGGCGTCGGCCTCCGCCTCGAGCGCGGCCCGCACTTCGGCGTGCTGGCCGGGAAGGGTGAGGTCGTCGACCACCGCCCGCAGGTACAGGGCGGTCCCGCCGACGAGCAGGGCGCGGCGGCCCCGCCGCTCGATGCCGCCGATCGACTCCCGGGCCGCGGCCTGGTAGCTGGCGAGGTCGAAGTCGTCCCACGGGTCGGCGAGGTCGAGGAGGTGGTGGGGCACCTCGGCCTGCTCGGCCGGGGTCGGCTTCGCGGTCCCGATGTCCATGCCGCGGTACACCTGCATGGAGTCGACGGTGACCAGCTCCCACGACGGGTCGGCCCGGGCGATGGCGAGGGCGATGGCCGACTTCCCCGACGCGGTCGGTCCGACGAGCGCCGCATGACCGGCTTCTGGGGCCACGTCTCCCGGTCGGTCACCGGGGATCGTGGGGCCAGAACCGGAGGTGGGGGGCACCTCAGAGGGCAGCGACGGGGATGCGGGTCTTGTGGGTCGCGACGTGGACGACGTCGCGGAGCTCGCCCTGCAGGTGGTGGGCGGCGGCGCCCGTGACCTCGACCAGCGCGTACGAGCCGGTGCGGATCGGCGAGGCCGACGGGAAGTGCACCAGCTTGTTCTGGGCAGTGCGGCCGGTGAGCACATCGGCGTTCGTGCGGCTCGGGCCCTCGACGAGGACCTCCTCGATGCGACCGATGCGGGCTTCGTGCTTGCGGCGCCCGGAGCGCTCGACCACCCGGCGCAGGCGCTCGTAGCGCTCGCCGACGACGGCCGGGTCGACGAAGCGGTCGACGAGCTCGGCCGCCTCGGTGCCGGGGCGGGGCGAGAAGATGAAGGTGTAGGCCGAGTCGTACTCGGCCTCGGCGACGACCTCGAGCGTCCGCGCGAAGTCGGCGTCGGTCTCGCCGGGGAAGCCGACGATGATGTCGGTGGTGAGGGCGAGGTCGTCGATGGCGGCCCGGGCAGCGGCGGCCCGCTCGAGGTAGCGCTCGGCGGTGTAGCCCCGGTGCATGGCGGCGAGGATCGTGTCGGACCCGGACTGCAGCGGCAGGTGCAGGTGGTTGCACACCTCTGGGTGGGCGGCCATGGCCGCGATGGTCTCGGGCCGCAGGTCCTTGGGGTGGGGGCTCGTGTACCGCACCCGGCGGATGCCCTCGACGGCGGCGGTGGCGGTGAGCAGGTCGGCGAACAGCGGCCGCACCCGCACCGGCGCCCCGTCGGGACCCACGTCGCCGGCCCGGCGGGCGGCGAGGGTGAGGTCGCGGCCGTAGGAGTTCACGTTCTGGCCGAGGAGCGTGACCTCGGTGACGCCGTCGGCCGCCAGGCGCTCCACCTCGCCGACGATCTCGTCGAAGGGCCGGCTCAGCTCCGGCCCACGGACGGACGGCACGATGCAGAACGCGCACGTGTTGTCGCAGCCGATCTGGATCGTGACCCAGGCGGCGTACGGCAGCTCCCGCTTGGTGGGCAGGGCGCTCGGGAACTCGGCGTGGGCCTCCTCGGCGGCCTCGATGATCTCGGTGATGGGCCCGTGCTCGCGGGCGGTGTGGAGCAGCTCGACCGTGCGCCCGACGTTGTGGGTGCCCACCACGACGTCGACGTGGGGCGCCTTCTGCTGGATGAGCTCTCGATCCTTCTGGGCCAGGCACCCGGCGACGACGATCTCCATGCCCGGGTTGGCGTCCTTGGCCGACTTCAGGTGCCCGAGGTTGCCGTAGAGCTTGTTGTCGGCGTTCTCCCGGATGCAGCACGTGTTCAGCACCATGACGTCGGGCTGCTCGCCCTCGGCCGCGGGCACCAGGCCGTCGGCCTCGAGCAGCCCGGCGATGCGCTCCGAGTCGTGCTCGTTCATCTGGCACCCGAAGGTGCGGACGCCGTAGGTGCGGGAGGTCATGGCGCCCGCGAGGCTACGCGGCGGGCACCGGCTTCCGGCAGCCGACGGCTACCCGTCGAGGGCCACGACGGCGTCGTCCAGGGAGATGACCTCGGCGCCGGCCTCGGTGTGGGCGCGGTCCTCGATGCGCAGGCGGATGGCCGTGCGTCGCTCGCCCGAGATGGTGATGTCGGCGAAGCTCGGTACGCAGACCAGGTCGATGCCGCTGGCCTCGACGTAGCCCCGGGCGATGGCCACGGCCTTGATGGCCTGGTTCAGCGCGCCGGCGCCGACGACCTGCACCTCGACCGCGCCCTGCGCCCGCACGACGCCGGCCATGGCGCCCGCGACCGAGTTGGGGTTCGATCGCGTCGAGACCTTGAGTTGTTCCATCGGTGCCCCCGGAGGCTGCTTCCCCAGTGCCCGCCTTCTTCGACGAGCACCGGGGCAGTTCCTCCCCCAAAGGGGTGATGGATTCTCAGTCGTCGAGGGAGATGGGTGCGTCGAGGTCGATGTCGTCGTCCTCGGGGACCTCGTCCGACGGCGTGATGCCCACCTGCTGCAGGATCCGGTCGGAGATCTCGACCATGATCTCGGGGTTCTCGCCGAGGAAGGTCTTGGCGTTCTCCCGGCCCTGGCCGAGCTGCTCGCCCTCGTAGGTGTACCAGGCACCCGACTTCTTCACGAGGCCCAGGTCGACGCCGATGTCGAGCAGCGAGCCCTCACGGGAGATGCCCTTGCCGTACATGATGTCGAACTCGGCCTGACGGAACGGCGGGGCGACCTTGTTCTTGACCACCTTCACCCGGGTGCGGTTGCCCACGACCTCGGCACCGTCCTTGAGCGACTCGATGCGGCGGATGTCGAGCCGGACCGAGCTGTAGAACTTCAGCGCCCGGCCGCCCGGCGTGGTCTCCGGCGAGCCGAACATGACGCCGATCTTCTCGCGCAGCTGGTTGATGAAGATGCAGATCGTGTTCGACTTGTTCAGGTTGGCGGTGAGCTTGCGCAGGGCCTGGGACATGAGCCGGGCCTGCAGGCCCACGTGGCTGTCGCCCATCTCGCCCTCGATCTCGGCCCGCGGCGTGAGGGCGGCGACCGAGTCGACCACGATCACGTCGATGGCCGCCGAGCGCACGAGCATGTCGGCGATCTCGAGGGCCTGCTCGCCCGTGTCGGGCTGGGAGATGAGCAGCTCGTCGACGTCGACCCCGATGGCCCGGGCGTAGACCGGGTCCATGGCGTGCTCGGCGTCGATGTAGGCGCAGATGCCGCCGTTGCGCTGGGCCTCGGCCACGACGTGCATGGCGAGGGTGGACTTGCCCGAGGACTCCGGGCCGTAGATCTCGGTGACCCGGCCCCGGGGGAGCCCGCCGACCCCGAGGGCGAGGTCGAGCGCCAGGGCGCCCGTGGGGATGGTCTCGATGGCCATCGTCCCCTTCTCGCCCATCTTCATCACGGCGCCCTTGCCGAACTGCTTCTCGATCTGCCCGAGGGCCATCTCGAGTGCCTTGTCACGTTCCATCGTGGTGTCCTTCCGATCGTTCGGAGTCGTGGCTGCCGGTGCAGCGAGTGGTGTCGTGCACGGTACGGAGGGGCTCTGACAGGAACCCCGGGGCGAACGACAGCAGCGTAACTTCGAACGAGCGTTCGGGCAAGGACCCGGCGGCGCTCATCCCAGGTGGAGGAGCCGGCGGCGCAGGAGGTCGAGCAGCGAGATCGCCGCGTACTGCCGGATGCGCTCGCGGTCTCCCGGCAGCCGGACCTGCCCGACGGTCACGTCGCCCCCGACGTCCACCCCGAGGAACACCGTGCCGACGTCCTGGCCGTCCTGGGTGTCGGGGCCGGCCACCCCGGTGACGCCGAGGCCGACGTCGGCGCCGAGCACCCGCCGGGCACCGCCCGCCATCGCGGCGGCGGCCTCCTCGGACACGACCGGGCCCTCGGGGACGCCGAGCACGCCGAACTTCACCTCGGACGCGTAGGCCACCACGGCGCCGCGGAACCACGTGCTCGCGCCGGGGACCGAGACGATGCGGGAGGCGACGAGCCCGCCGGTGACCGACTCGGCCAGCCCGAGCGTCCAGCCCCGCTCGAGGAGCATGGCGCCGACGGCGTGCTCCATCGTCTCGTCGTCGACGCCGAACACGAGGTCGCCCAGCACGGCGCGGACGGCGGCCTCCTCGGCGTCCACCAGCGCCGTGGCCTCGGCGGAGTCGGCGCCCCGGGCCGTGATGCGCACCCGGAGGCCCTCGATGCCCGAGGCGTTGAACGCCAGCGTCGGCGCGGCGACACCGGCGGCGTGGGCGTCGTCGAGGGCGCGCATCCGCTCGTCGAGCAGCTCGGCCAGGGCCGACTCGCTCTCGCCCCAGGTGCGCAGCGTCCGGGAGACGATGGTGGCGGTGTCGCCCGAGCGACGGCGCAGGTCGGGGATGACGGCCCGGGCCACCATCTCCTGCATCTCGTGGGGCACGCCGGGCACGGCGTAGACGACCTTGTCGGGCCCCACCGGGCAGATCAGGCCGGGTGCGGTCCCCCGGGTCTGGGGGATCACGGTGGCGCCCACCGGCACGTCGGCCTGGCGCAGGTTGTTCTCGGGCATGCGCCGGCCGCGGGTGGCGAACAGCTCGCGGATCACCTCGGCCACGGCGTCGTCCCGCTCGAGGCCCACGCCCATGACCTCGGCGATGGCCTCGCGGGTGACGTCGTCCTGCGTGGGTCCGAGGCCGCCGCAGCAGATCACCGCGTCGGCCCGGTCGAGCGACTCGCGGATGGCGGCGACCATGCGGGCGTGGTTGTCGCCGACGCGCACCGAGCGCAGGCAGTCGATGCCGGCGAGCGCGAGCTGGGAGCCGATCCACGCCGAGTTCGAGTCGATGACCGTGCCGAGGAGCAGCTCGGTCCCGATGGCGACCACCTCGCAGCGCATGGGCGGCGACGCTACCGATGCCGGCGGGTCGTGCGAGGTCGCCGGGCGGTCAGCCGCGGTCGCCGGTGCGGCTCAGGGAGCGGGTGCCGTCGGTGACGTAGGAGACGCCCGTGCCGATGGTGAGCACGACCGCCACCCAGAGCACGACCACGTGGACCCACTCGGCGTGCTCGGCGACCGGCGGCAGGAGGGCGAAGGCGACGGCGAGCTCCTGCACCACCGTCTTCACCTTGGCCGAGTAGCGGGCGGGCACGGCGATGCCGCGGCGCGCGTAGTACGACCGGAAGACCGAGATGCCGATCTCGCGGACGGTGATGAGGGCGACCGGCAGCCACCAGAAGGTGCCCGACACGACCAGGGACCAGCCGGCCCCGAGCACCAGGACCTTGTCGGCGAGCGGGTCGAGGAACGCTCCCGAGCGCGTCGTGCCGTGCTTGCGGGCCAGATGCCCGTCGATGCCGTCGCTGGCGGTGAGGAGGAACCAGGCGAGGACCGCCCAGTAGGAGGCGCCGCCGCCGGCCACGAACGCGAGGAACGGGATGGCGAGCGCCATGCGGGCCATGGTGATGGCGTTGGCCGGCGTGGCCAGCGCCGATGCGCCGTAGCGCGACGGTTCGGCGGCGGTCATGCCCGCTGCCCGACCGGATCCGGCTGCGGGAGCCGCGCATGCACCTCGGGGCCCTCGGCGGCCACGACCTCGACGTCGACGATGCTGCCGACCTCGAGGTGCTCGGGCACGGTGATGATGCCGTCGATCTCCGGCGCCTCGCGGTGGCTGCGACCGACGCCGGGCTCGTCGACGAGCACGGACACGGTGTGGCCCACCAGCGCGTCGCGCCGGGCGGCGGTGATGTCGTCCTGCAGGTCGCGCAGCTCGAAGAGCCGGTCGGCCACCACGGCGTCGGGCACGGCGCCGTCGAGGTCGGCGGCGTAGGTGCCGTCCTCCTCGGAGTACCGGAAGAAGCCGCACCAGTCGAGCTGGGCCTCGTGGACGAACGCGAGGAGGGCGTCGTGGTCGGCCTCGGTCTCTCCGGGGTAGCCGACGATGAAGTTGGACCGGAACGCGGCCTCGGGCTCGCGGGCGCGGATGGTGCGGATGCGCTCGAGGTACTTCTCACCGTCGCCCCAGCGGCGCATGCGCCGGACCAGCGGCCGGGACACGTGCTGCAGCGACAGGTCGAAGTACGGGACGCCCGTTCGGCAGATGGCGTCGATCAGCGCGTCGTTCAGCTCGGAGGGGTACAGGTAGAGCAGGCGGACCCGGTCGACCAGCGAGGCGAGCTCGTCGAGCAGCGGCACCAGCGCACGGCTGCCGCGCCCCTGGTCGCGGCCGTACGAGGCGAGGTCCTGGGCGACGAGCACGACCTCGCGCACGCCGGATGCGGCGAGGGACTCGGCTTCGGCGATCACCGACGCGACGTCACGGGAGCGCTGCGGACCGCGGAACGACGGGATGGCGCAGAACCCGCAGGCCCGGTCGCAGCCCTCGGCCACCTTCAGGTACGCCCAGGGCGCGGTGGCCGCGGGTCGGGGCATGTTGAGGAGGTCGAGCGCGGGCACCGCCGGCTCGGACCCGCCGGGTGCGCCGGAGGTTGCACGGCCGATGCTGACCGGCACCCAGTCGGCGCCGGCCGCCGGTGCGCCGGTGATGGGACCACCGAAGCCGACGACGCGGTCGACCTCGGGCAGGGCCTCGGCGAGCTCGTCCCCGTAGCGCTCGGCCATGCAGCCGGTGACGACGACCTCGGCGCCGTCGCGCCGGGCGTCGCTGAGGCTGAGGATCGTGTCGATCGACTCCTGGCGGGCCTCCTCGATGAAGGCGCAGGTGTTCACGACGACGAGGTCGGCGTGGGTGGGCGCGTCGGCCGGGAGGTACCCGTCGGCGAGCAGCCGACCGGTGACCTTGTCGGAGTCGACCGAGTTCTTCGGGCACCCCAGCGTCTCGACCCAGAAGCGGCGCTGCGCCATCGGGACGAGGGTACCGGGGTCGTCGAGCCGTCCCCGATTCGCCGGCGCCTTGCGGCCAACGGCACACGCCGGACGCGACGGAGGGACCGCGCCGTTGCGGTCCCTCCGGTCGCTCGGGTCGACGTCACCGGACGTCGCCCCGACGGTCGTCACCGCTGGTCGGCCACTGCGGCCTGCGCGGAACGCCGGCGAACGAACCGCTCGATGCCGATTCCACCGAGCAGCAGCGCGGCACCCGTCGCGGCCAGGGCGGCCGTGCTGTTGGTGCCGGTCATGGGCAGGGTGCCGGTGCCGGACGTGCTGGCGACGCTGGTGCCCGCGACGCCGGTGTCGGCACCGGCGGTGCTGGCGCCGGCGGTGCCGGCAGACGCGCCGCCGGCGGAGAGGACGGAGGCGTCCACGCCGGCGCTCGGAGCGGCGGCGGCGACATCGCCTGCGACGGCGGCGCCGCCTGCGACCTCGGCACCCGCCGCGACCTGGGCGTCACCCAGCACCTCGGGCTGCGCGCCGGCCTCGACGCCGCCCCGGACCACGCCGTAGCCGAGCACGTCGGTGTCGACGCCGGTCTCGGTCTCGGTGTCGGTGTCCACGCCACCCTCGACGTCGGTGTCGGTGTCGGTGCTCACGCCGCCGGAGCCGCTGGCGCAGGCCTCTTCGTCGACCTCGATCCACTCGCCGTACCCCGGACCGTCGCCGGAGTGGTTCGCGCCGGACTTCACGTACAGCCCGTCCACGGCGGCGTCGATCTCGAGCTGCCACTCGGTGCCGCTCAGGCCGTCGTACTTCTGCTCCGTGCCGTCGGCGTACACGACGACGACGTTGGAGATGTCCTTGGTCGACTCGACAGCGACCGCGTCGCAGTCCTCGCTGGCCAGGTGGATCTCGGCGTCGTCGCCAGCGCCGAGCGTGCCCTCGGCACCGGTCTCGGTGTCGCTCTCGGCCTCGGTGTCGGTGTCGGTCTCCGTCTCGAGGTCGGCATCGACATCGACATCGACATCCGCGTCCGCATCGAGATCGGCGTCCGCATCGACATCCGCGTCAGCCTCGCCGTCGGCATGCGCCTCGTTCTCGGACTCGCTCTCATCGTCGGCGTGGACGTCGGCATCAGCCTCGCCGTCGGCATCGATCTCGGTCTCGGCCGCGACATCGGCGTCGACCTCGGCGGTGGCGTCCGCGTCGACCGTTGTCTCCGTCTGGGCGCTCACCTCGCCGTCGAGGGCGGTGTCGCTGGCCGCCACCACGTCCGGCGTGGCGGTCAGCAGCGCGAGCGCGCCGGCCAG
>DASTYO010000146.1:0-20173 GCA_035764875.1 Acidimicrobiales bacterium
TGCACGGGATGCCGTCGATGTGGATCGGAGGGACGTACGAGAGGTCGCGGCTCTGGTGCACGATCACCCCGGGTTGGGTGAAGTGGCGCTTCGACGGGATGGTGATCTCGAGCGGTGCGCCCTCGAATGTCGGCACCCGGAGCAGCCTCGCCACCGCCCGGTGGGACGCGCGTGCGGGCGGGCCGGCGCGCAGCAGCGTGGCCCGGAGCAGGCGCTCCCAGGTACGGGGCACGCCGGCCGGGCCGTAGACACTGGGCACGACCGCCTCGAGCACGCCCGCTCTCGCGAGACGGGAGACGGTCGACGGGTGCACCCCCTCGGTTCTCGCGTGTGCGGGGGTCAGGAGCTGGGGCTGCTCAGTGAGCAGCGAGTCGATGATCTGTCGTCCGCTGGGGGCCACGACGCTTCCTCCACCTGTCGGATGGTGGGGGAAGTGCGAGCGACCTTATCGAGGTGGTCCGACAGCTCGTCCGGGTGCGCAGGATCCGCGTCCAGTTTCCAAGGCGTTGCGCAGGATCCGCGTCCAGTTCCGGATGGACGTGCGCAGGATCCGCGTCCAGATCCTGCGGGACGGTCAGGCGTGGTGGACGTCGTGGCGGTCGCCGGCGTCGACCTCGATGTACCGGTGCGGCGCGGGCCCGCGGGTCTGCTCGGCGAGCAGCTCGGCGGTGACCTCGTCGATCTGGTGGTTCGAGGTGTCGACGTGGACGACGCGGGGCTCGTAGCTGGCGAGCTCGGCCTGCTCGTAGTCGGCGTAGCTGATCATGATGACCTTGTCGCCGGGGCTCACCAGGCGGGCGGCCGCGCCGTTGAGGCACACCACGCCCGAGCCGCGGGGGCCGGCGATGGTGTAGGTCTCCAGCCGGGCGCCGTTGTCGATGTCGACGATGGCGACCTGCTCGAACTCCATGATGTCGGCGGCGTCGAGGAGGTCCTCGTCGACGGTGACCGACCCCACGTAGTGCAGGTTCGCGTCGGTGACGGTGGCGCGGTGGATCTTGGACTTCATCATGCGGCGGCGCATGGGGATCAGCTCCTCTCGGTGGGCGCCGCCGGAGCGGTCACCCCCAGGTTGTCGATCAGACGGGCAGAACGGAACCGCACGGCGGCCAGCAGACGCAAATCGCCGGGCACCTGTGCGGGGTCGAGGGTGGACGGGACGGACAGGTCGGCGGCCCGGACGACCTCGGCGTAGTCGAGCTCGGCCAGGGGCTCGTCGGCGATGACGCGGGCCATGAGGTCGCGGACCTCGGCGGGGTCGCGCTCGCCGGCGAGGATCGCCGCAGCGCCGGCTCGCAGCGCGCGGTGCACGACGGGGGCGGCAGCACGCTCCTCGGCGCTGAGGTAGGCGTTGCGGCTGGACATGGCGAGGCCGTCGTCCTCGCGCACGGTCTCGCAGCCCACGACTCGCACGGGCATCGACAGGTCGGCGACCATCCGACGCACCACCGCGAGCTGCTGGAAGTCCTTCTCGCCGAAGTACGCCCGGCAGGCGCCGACGATGGAGAACAGCTTGGCGACGACCGTGGCCACGCCGGCGAAGTGGGTGGGCCGGGAGGCGCCCTCGAAGCCCTCGGAGACCCCCGCCACCGACACCGTCGTGGCGAGCAGCCCACCCGGAACGGGGTCGGGGTACATCTCGGCGACCGACGGCACGAAGAGCAGGTCGACGCCGGCGCCCTCGGCCAGGGCGGCGTCGCGCTCGAGGTCGCGGGGGTAGGAGTCGAGGTCCTCGTTCGCCGCGAACTGCAGCGGGTTGACGAAGATCGACGAGACGACCACGCCCCCGCCGGAGGCGTCGACGTCGGCCCGGGCGGCCCGCATCAGCGAGACGTGGCCCTCGTGCAGGTACCCCATGGTCGGCACGAAGCCCACGGCCCGACCGGCGGCCCGCTCGGCGTCGAGCGCCGCCCGGAGCTCGGTGATGGTGCCGACGTGCCTCACGCGTGGGCCTCCGCGGCCCGGCGCTCGCGCACCAGGCGCTCGGCCGCCTCGGCGAGGATGGCGTACGCCGGCCGCTCGTCCTCGGGGAGCGCCTCCAGATGCCGGGCGACCGTGGCCCGGTCGCCCCGCGCCACCGGCCCGGTGAGCGCGGCGACGGGGCCCACTTCGGCGACGTTGTCGAGCGCGCCCCGGGCCAGGTCGAGGTAGGCCTCGAGGGGCACGCCGATCCCGCCGGCGAGGCGCTCCACCTGTCCGAGCAGGGCGACGAGGTGGTTGGCGGCCACCGCCGCTGCCGCGTGGTACGTGGCCCGGTCGGCGTCGTCGACCTGCACGGACCGGCCGTCGAGCGCCCGGACGACCTCGGCGACCGCCGGGTCTCCCGCAGTGGCGAACCACGCGCCCCGCAGCCGGCGGGCGCCGAGCTCGGCGTCGGGCAGCGAGACGAGCGGGTGCACGGAACCGACCCGGGCGTGCGGGGCGAGCACGTCGAGGCCGAGCGAGCCCGCCACGTGGGCGACGACGGCGTCGCCGGGCGCGAGGGACGACGCCACGTCGGCGACGGCGCCGTCGGGCACGGCGAGGAGCAGGAGGCGGGTATCGGACGTGGCCCTGGACGGGTCGAGGTCACGACCGAGGGGGCCCTCGACGCGCCAGCCGGCGTCAGCGAGGGCCCGGGCCAGGGCGCCGCCCGCCCGTCCCGGGCCGACGACGCGCGCGTCGAAAGCTGTCATCTCGTGCTCCACGTGGAGGGATCCAGCCCCGAACGGGTGCCGGTCTGCGGGTCAGGATAGCGGCCGCCGCCGGTGCAGGCCCACGGCCGGCGTGCGCAGCATCCGCGTCCAGTTCCGGAAGGCGGTGCGCAGCATCCGCGTCCAGTTCCCGGGGGGCGATCAGGTGAGGGGGCCGAGGTGGTCCACGTGGCCCACGGCGTCGCGCTCCCAGGTGTCGGGGAGGAGGTCGGGGGCGACCTCGGCGAGGGGGGCGAGCACGAAGCGGCGCTCGAACATCCGGGGGTGGGGCACCTGCAGCTCGGGGAGGTCGAGCTCCACGCCGTCGATCCAGAGCACGTCGACGTCGAGCGTGCGCGGCCCCCAGCGGACGTCTCGCACCCGGTGCGCAGCGGCCTCCAGCCGCTGGCAGATGCGCAGGATCTCGAGCGGGGTCACGGCGCCGGGCGCGTCGCCGCCGACGAGGGCGTCGCCCGAGCGGGGCGGGCCGCCGGCCAGCACCACCGGCAGGTCGAGCACGACCACGATGTTCAGGTAGCGGTCCTGGTCGGGACCGCCCACCGGGTCGGTCTCGTAGACGTCGGACACCGCCACCACGCCGGGCAGCGAGGCGACGGCCTCGCGCAGGTGCTGGCGGCGGTCGCCCAGGTTGGAGCCGAGCCCGAGGACGACCCGGCTCACGGCCGCGCGCGGTGGATGCGCACCGACGTGGCGCTGACGTCGCGCGGGATGGGCGGCCGGACCTTGGTGACCGTGACCGTCACCGACTCGGTGCGGGGGTCGAGCCCCAGGACGGCGTCGACCGCCAGCGCGGCCACCCGCTCGAGCAGCGCGACGGGCCCGGCGGTGACGGCGTCGGCCACGGCCATGGCGACCGCGCCGTAGTCGACGGTGTCGGCGACGTCGTCGGACGCGCCGGCTGCGCCCAGGTCGACGGAGAGGACGAGGTCGAGGGACAGCGGCTGGGCGTGGGCCCGCTCGGCCTCGGGCACGCCCACGTGGGCGAGGACCCGCAGGCCGTGGATCTCGATGGTGTCGCCGGCCATGGTCGGGACGTCGCGCCTCCGGCCTGGGGGCTGGGCTCGTCGTCGGCCGGGCCGGCGGCGGGCTCGGGCTCCGGCTCGGGTGGCGGCGTGGTGCCGGGCGCGGGGAGCCGGGGCACGAGGGCCACGAGGCTGCGGGCGTCGGGACCGAGCTGGCGGTGCAGCAGCTGCTCGACGATCGAGATGGCCTGCGGGCCGCCGGGCACGAGCTGGTTCCACAGGATGTAGGCGGCCATGAGCCCGGCCAGCCGGTCGCCCAGCTCGTCCTGGTGCAGCACGAGCTTGCCGCCCTCGAGCAGCAGCTGGCGCAGCTCGGGGAACAGGCGGCTCATGTACCGCTCCTGGTCGTCGCTCCGCGTGAACGGGCGGTGGATCCAGGGGACGCCCATCTCGTCGTAGTTGTGCAGGTTGTGCGGCGACACGGCGAGCGAGACGACCTTGGTGAAGCCCTGCTCGCGCAGCCAGATGATCTCCTCCTGCCGGCGCACCTTGCGGTGGTTCGCGCCGTACCCGCCGGGCCGCTCGCAGACCGCGAGCTTGCCCTGGAGGATCCAGGTGAAGTTGCGAGGTTCGATGCCCTGGGCCCACTTGCCCCGCAGCGCCATCAGCCCCGCCCTCCCGGTGCCCCGACGGGGCGCGCGGAGGCGGCCGCGTCGATGGCCGCCACGGTGGCGCGGACGTCGTGCACTCGGATCATGGCGACACCCATCGTGGCAGCCCAGACGGCCGTCGTGATCGATCCCTCCAGCCGGTCGCCGGTGCCCGGGGCCGCGTCGGCGCGGTCGGCGACCCGCAGGGCCTCCCCCAGGAAGCCCTTGCGGCTCGTGCCCACCAGGACCGGGATCCCCGTGCGGACGAACCGGTCGAGCGAGCCGAGGAGCGCCCAGTTGTGGGCCGCGGTCTTGCCGAAGCCGATGCCGGGGTCGATCCAGACCTCGCGCACGCCGGCCGCACGCGCCCGGCGCTCGGCCTCGAGCAGCGCCGCCAGCACCTCGCCGACCACGTCGTCGTAGCGCGGCTCGTGCTGCATGGTGGTCGGGTCGCCCTGCATGTGCATGGCGACCCAGCCGGCGCCGGTCTCGGCGGCGACGCCCTCCAGCGAGGCGGAGATGTCGTTGATGATGCTGGCCCCGGCGGCGACCGCGGCTCGGGCGACCTCGGCGTGGCGGGTGTCGACCGACAGCCGCGCGCCGGCGGCGGCCACGTGGGCGGCCAAGCCCTCGACGACGGGCACGACGCGTGCCAGCTCCTCGTCGACGCCCACGGGTGCGGCGCCCGGCCGGGTGGACTCGCCACCGACGTCGATGACGCGGGCGCCCTCCTCGAGCAGCGCCCGCCCGTGCTGGATCGCAGACCCGGCGTCCGCCCAGGCGCCACCGTCGGAGAAGGAGTCCGGCGTGACGTTCAGGACGCCCATGACCTGCGGTTTCATCGGCCGGTCACCCTACCGACCCGGCCCGGGTTGGACGGGCCCGTCGGCGCCGGGGGTATGGTGCCGGCGACGGTGGAGCGACGAAGTCCGGTGAGATCCCGGCACTGACCCGCAACGGTGATGCCATCGGCCCCCAGGCCGGCGGCGAGTCCGGTCGAGCCCTCCCCCGTGCGAACCACAGAACCCTCGAGGCAAGGGGTTGGTTCGACCGGCAGCCCTGTCGATCGAGCACACCGGACCTCGACGACAGGAGGCCGCCCTCATGCGATCCCACATCCGACCTGCGCTCCTGGCCGTGCTGGCCGCGCTCGCCCTGCTGCTCGCCTCGTGCGGCGACGACGACGGCGGGGTCGCGGCCAGCGGCGACGCCACCGCTCCCGAGACCACCGGCGCCGACCAGACGGCGGACGGCGAGGCCACCGGTGACGAGGGCCCCTTCCCCGTCACCGTCGGCAGCGGCGGCACGGAGGTCACCATCGAGGCCGAACCCGAGGCCATCGTCTCGCTGTCCCCCACCGCCACCGAGATGCTGTTCGCGATCGGGGCCGGGGACCAGGTGGTCGCTGCCGACGAGTACTCGAACTTCCCGCCCGAGGCGCCCACCACGGACCTGTCCGGATTCGAGCCGAACGTCGAGGCGATCATCGGCCACGAGCCCGACCTGGTCGTGATGGCCGAGGCCCGGGCCGACGTCGTGGAGTCGCTCGCTGCTGTCGACGTGCCGACCCTCGTCCTGCCGGCCGCGGCGACCCTCGACGACACCTACGCGCAGATCGAGCAACTGGGTGCCGCCACCGGCCACGTCGGCGAGGCCGTGGAGGTCGTGGCCGGGATGCAGTCGGACATCGAGGAGCTGACCGCCCGCGTGCCCGAGCGGGACGCGCCGCTGACCTACTTCCACGAGCTGGACGACACCCTGTACACCGTCACGTCGAAGACCTTCCTCGGCGAGATCTACGCCCTGGCGGGCCTCGAGAACGTGGCGGACGCCGCCGACCCGGAGGGCGAGGCGGGCGGGTACCCGCAGATCTCGCCCGAGCTGCTGGTCGAGGCCGACCCCGACGTGGTCTTCCTCGCCGATGCGCAGTACGGCCAGACGGCGGAGGCGTTCGGCGCCCGCCCGGGCTTCGCCGAGCTCCGGGCCGTGCGGCAGGGCAACGTCGTGGAGCTCGAGCCCGACGTCCCCTCCCGGTGGGGTCCCCGCATCGTCGACTTCCTCGAGCTCGTCGTCGAGGCCACCGCCGACCTCGAGCCGGCCGGCGCCGGGGCCTGAGCGCCCATGGCCCTCGCCACCCCGGCCCCGGCGGCGCGACGAGCCGCCGCCGATCACGTCGGAGACCTGCCCGACACCACCCGGCTCCGCGCCGGGTGGCTGCTGGCCGGCCTCGGCGCCGTCGCCCTGGCCACGGTGGTGGGCGTGGTGAGCGGACCGGTGGGGCTGCCGATCGGGGGAACCGTCGCCGAGCTGGCCGACCACCTCCCGTTCGTCGACGTCGACTCCGGGCTCACCGATGCCCAGCGGGCCATCATCTGGGACATCCGCGCGCCTCGCGTCGTGCTCGGGCTGCTGGTGGGCGCACTCCTCGCCGGCGCCGGCGCCGGCTACCAGGGCGTGTTCCGGAACCCGCTGGCCGACCCGTTCCTCCTCGGCATCGCGGCCGGCGCCGGCCTGGGCGCCACGCTCGCCATCGTCGGCGGGTGGGGCGACGGCGCCGGGGCGTTCGATGCCGTGCCGCTCGCCGCGTTCGTCGGCGCCCTCGTGGCCGTGGGCGTCGCGGCGACCCTCAGCGGCCGGCCCGGCCGCACCGGCACCCCGGCGACGCTGATCCTCGCCGGCGTGGCCGTCGCCAGCTTCTTCACCGCGGTGCAGACGTACGTGCAGCAGCGCCATGCCGACACGCTGCGCCAGGTGTACTCCTGGATCCTCGGCACGCTCTCGACATCGGGGTGGGACGAGGTGCTCGTGCTCGTGCCCTACGTCGCCGTGTGCGGCGCCGTGCTGTTGGCCGCCATCGGCCCCCTCGACGTGCTCGCCGTCGGCGACGACGAGGCAACCTCCCTGGGGGTGCGCCCCGCCCGCATCCGGGCCCTCGTGCTCGTGGCGGCGTCGCTGGCCACGGCGGCCGCCGTCGCGGTGAGCGGGCTCATCGGCTTCGTCGGCCTCATCGTGCCCCACGCCGTGCGCCAGGTCGCCGGCATCACCCACCGTCGGGTCGTGCCGCTCTCGATGCTGTTCGGCGGCGCCTTCCTCGCACTCGCCGACGTGCTCGCCCGCACCGTGCAGTCGCCGGCCGAGCTGCCCATCGGCGTCATCACCGCCTTCATCGGTGCGCCGTTCTTCTTGTTCATCCTGCGCTCGCACCCGGTGGCGTCGTGACCCGGCCCGCCATCGCCTGGGAGCACGTGTCGGTGGTGCTCGACGGGGTGCCCGTGGTCCACGACGCCACCCTCGAGGTCGAGGCCGGCTCGTGGTTGTCGCTCATCGGGCCCAACGGCGCCGGCAAGACCACGCTCGTTCGCACCCTGGGCGGCAGCGTGCACCACACGGGACGCATCGAGGTGCGGGGCCACGACGGCCGGTCGCTGTCGGTGCGCGAGCGGTCGAGGGAGCTGGCGCTGGTGCCCCAGCACCCGGTGATCCCGCCCGGGATCGGCGTGTTCGACTACGTGCTGCTCGGCCGCGTGCCGCACCAGGGGCTGCGGTGCTCGCCCTCGCTCGTCGACCGCCGGCGCACCGTCGCCGTGCTCCAACGGCTCGACCTCGACGGCTTCGCCGACCGGCGGGTCGACACGCTCTCCGGCGGCGAGCGCCAGCGGGTGGTGCTGGCGCGCGCGCTGGTGCAGGACACGCCGCTGCTGGTCCTCGACGAGCCCACCGCGGCGCTCGACGTCGGCCACCAGCTCGAGGTGCTCGAGCTCATCGCCGACATCCGCACCGAGCGGGAGCTCACCGTCGTCACGACCGTGCACGACCTCACCGTCGCCGGCCAGTTCGCCGACCAGGTCGCCATCATGGCCGGCGGCCGGGTCGTGGCCGTCGGTGCCCCGGCGGTCGTGCTGACGCCCGAGCAGATCGGCGCCCACTGGGGCGTCGACGCGATCTGCCACGTCGACGACGACGGCGCGGTCACGGTGAGCGTGCAGCGCCGGCGGGAGCGCCGCCGCAGCGCCGACACCCCGGCGGCGGCCTCCCTGACGACCCGGTCCGGGTCTGGGAGTCGTGGTCCGGGTTCCGAAGGCGGCCCAGAGCCATCCAACGCACCCAGACCACGACCAGCAGACCCGGACCGGGCACCTGCGGGGGATGCGGCGCCGGCCACGACCACCCAGGAGGACGACCGCCGATGAGCGACACACCCACCGAGGCCCCGCCCACCGAGCACCAGCCCCCGCCCGAGCTGCGGCGAGCCGAGTCGCTCGTGCTCGTCAACACCGGCAACGGCAAGGGCAAGTCCACGGCGGCGTTCGGCACGGTGCTGCGCAGCGTCGCCCGGGGTTGGCCCGTGGCGGTCGTGCAGTTCCTGAAGTCGGGCTCCTGGCACGTCGGCGAGGAGAAGGTGGCCCGTGACCTCGGCGTCGAGTGGCACGTCATCGGCGAGGGCTTCACCTGGGACAGCGACGACCTGAGCCAGGACGAGGCCGTGGCGCAGGAGGCGTGGCGCCAGGCGGCCGGGCTGCTCGCCGCCGGCACCCACCGGCTCCTGGTGCTCGACGAGATCACGTACCCGATGAACTGGGGCTGGATCGACACCGAGGACGTGGTGGCCACCATCCGGGGTCGATCGCCGAAGGTGAACGTGATCTGCACCGGACGGGACGCGCCTGCCGCCCTCATCGACGTGGCCGACACGGCCACCGAGATGCGCCAGCTCAAGCACGCCTACGACTCGGGCATCCGCGCCATGAAGGGCATCGACTACTGACATGGCGGCGTCGCGCGCTCCGGGGCACACGCCGAGCGGGGCGCTGCTCGTCGCCGGCGCGTCCAGCGGTGCCGGCAAGTCCACCGTCGCCGCCGGCCTGTGCCGCTGGTTCGCCCGGCGTGGTGCCACGGTGGCGCCGTTCAAGGCGCAGAACATGTCGAACCACTCGGCCGTCGCCGTCGACGGTGGGGAGGTCGGGCGCGCCCAGGCGATGCAGGCGGCCGCGGCGGGCGTCGACGTCGAGACGGCGATGAACCCGATCCTGCTGAAGCCGTCCAGCGCCACGGGGAGCCACGTGGTGGTGCTCGGCCGGGAGGTCGGCACCACGGATGCCGCGGGGTGGGGCGGCCAGGTGGCGGACCTGCGGGGCGTCGTCCTCGATGCGCTCCGGTCGCTGCGCGAGCGCTTCGACGTGGTGGTGGCCGAGGGTGCGGGCGGCGCGGCCGAGATCAACCTGCTCGAGCGCGACCTCGTGAACCTGCCGCTCGCCCGGGCGGCCGGCCTGCCCGCGCTGCTCGTGGTGGACATCGAGCGCGGCGGGGCCTTCGCCGCCGCCCACGGCACGATCGACCTGCTGCCCGGCCCGCTGCGGGCGACGGTCGGCGGCATCGTGCTGAACCGGTTCCGTGGCGACACGTCGCTGCTCGGCTCGGGCCTGCACGACCTCGAAGCCCGCACCGGCGTGCCGGTCCTCGGCGTGCTGCCCCACCTCGGCCCCGCCCCGCTGCTCGGCACCGAGGACTCGCTCGACGTCGGGCACCCGGCAGCCGAGGGCGGCGGCTCGCCGGATCCCGTGCGCGTCGCCGCGGTCCGCCTGCCCCACCTCGCCAACCCCTCCGACCTCGATCCGCTGCTCGCGGAGCCCGACGTCGCCCTCCGCTGGGCGACCCGCCCGGGCGACCTGGCCGACGTCGACCTCGTCGTGGTGCCGGGCAGCCGCGCCACGGTGGCCGACCTCGCGTGGCTGCGGCGCAGCGGGCTGGCCGACGCCGTGGCAGCGGCGGCACGCCGGGGCATCGACGTGCTCGGCATCTGCGCCGGCCAGCAGGTGCTCGGCCGACGCATCGTCGACGAGGTCGAGTCCCGTGCCGGGGTCGTCGAGGCGCTCGGGCTCCTCGATGTCGAGACCGAGTTCCACGACGAGAAGGTGGTGCGCCGTCGCACCGGGCGCAGCACCGACGGCTACGCCGTGGCCGGCTACCAGATCCACCTCGGCCGGGCCCGGGGCGGCACCCCGTGGCTCGAGCTCGACGACGTGCACGGCGGCCCGCCGGAGCCGGAGGGTTCGGTCGAGGGACGGGTCCGGGGCACGAGCCTCCACGGCGTCCTCGACGCCGATGGCCTGCGAGGAGCGCTCCTCGGCGAGGTCGCCGACTGCCGCGGCCGCACCTTCCGGCCGCACCCCACGCCCTTCGCCGCCCGTCTCGACGCCCAGCACGACCGGCTCGCCGACTGGCTCGACGCCCACCTCGACACCGACGCCGTCACCGCCCTGACCGGTGCTGCCCTGGCACCGTCGGAGGCACCCGGGTGGTGAGCGGCGTCGTGCCCGGAGGCCGGACCGGACCGCCACGTCCCACGGCCGTCGAGGTCGTCGAGGCGCTGCGGGTGCCCGACACCCGGGAGGTGCTCGCGTGGCGGTTCGACGAGCCGCGCGCCGCGCTCTCGTCGGCGCCGGTCGGAGGTGGCAGCGCCAGCCTGGACTGGGTGCTGAACATCGGGGTCACGGAGGGCTACACCCGCACCGACCTCGACGACCACGCCGGCGACGTGGCGCGTCGGCTGGGGCTGGCCGGCACGGGTGCCGCGCTGTTCACGGCGGCCGACGTCCGCCGCGTCGTGCACGCGGAGGACGGCGGCGTGGCCGTGGATGCGACCGTCGGCGTCACGAAGCCGACGTGGGCCGCCGACCGGGACGACGTCCACGGCCGCCGCGAGGGCGGCACCTGGGTGCCGGGGACGATCAACGTGGTGGTGCAGGTGCCGGCCGCCCTCGGCCCCGCGGCCGCCGTCAACGCCGTGATGACCGCCACCGAGGCCAAGGTCCAGGCCCTCGTCGAGCACGGCGTGCCCGGCACCGGGACGGCCAGCGACGCCGTGGTCGTCGTGTGGCCGTCGACCTTCCCCGTCGAGCCGTTCGCCGGGCCCCGCTCGACCTGGGGCGCCCGCATCGCCCGGGCGGTCCACGCCGCCGTGCGGCAGGGCCTGGAGGAGCACCCGTGATCGTCCTCGTGCTCGGCGGCACCCGCTCGGGCAAGTCGGCCGTCGCCGAGGCGATGGCGGCGCGGCTCGCCGGCACCGGCGGCGAGGTGACCTACGTGGCCACGGCCCGCCTCGACCCATCCGACGCCGACCACGCCGCCCGCATCGACGCGCACCGCCGACGACGGCCCGAGCACTGGACGACGGTCGAGTGCGCCGAGCCCGGGGCGCTGCCGCCTGCGCTGCGCGACGCCGACGGGGTGGTGCTGCTCGACTCCCTCGGCACCTGGGTGGCCGGGCATCCCGACCTCGATCCTGACCCGGTCCCGCTGGTCGACGCGCTGCGCGCCCGATCCGGCACCACGGTCGTGGTCAGCGAGGAGGTCGGCCTGGCGCTGCACGCGACCACCGACGTGGGCCGGCGCTTCGTCGACGCCCTCGGCGAGGTGAACCGGGCCGTGTCGGCGGTGGCCGACCACGCCGTGCTCGTCGTGGCCGGCCGGGCCATCGAGCTGCCGCCGCCCGGGGAGCTGCCGTGCTGAGCGCTCTGGGGTTCCTGACGGTGGTGGGCGGCGCCCGGGTCCCCGATCGGCGCACGCTGCCGTGGTTCCCGGTGGTCGGCGCTGCGCTCGGTGGACTGCTGGCGCTGGTGTGGGTGGCGGCGTCGGAGCTGTGGCCGCCGGCGGTCGCCGCCGTGCTCGTGGTCGCCGCGGACCTCGCCCTCACCGGCATGCTCCACGTCGACGGCCTGGCCGACTCGGCCGACGGGTTGCTCCCCCACCTCGACCGCGAGCGCCGCCTCGCGGTGATGGCCGCGCCGGACATCGGGGCCTTCGCCCTCGCCGTCGTGCCGACCGTGCTCCTCGCCCGGTGGGCGGCGCTGGCCGCCGACGGCGTCGAGCCGCTGGCGCTCGTGGGCGTGTGGGCGGCGAGCCGCACCGTGATGGCCGTCGTGCCCGCGCTGGTCCCCTACGCCCGCCAGGAGGGTCTCGCCTCCCCCTTCCTCGACGGCGCCCGGGTGCGGCTGGCGTGGTGGCTCGTCCCCGCCGCCGCCGTCGCCGTGTGGGCCGAGGGCGTCGTCGGCGGGGTCGCCGTCGTGGCGATGCTGGCCGTCGCCGCCGTCGTCGTGGTCGTCGCCCGGCGCCGGCTCGGCGGGTTCACCGGCGACGTGCTCGGCGCGACGGCGGTCCTCGCCGAGACGGTCGCCCTGCTCGTGCTGGCGGTCGAGCCGTGACCGGCGGTCCCGCGGCCCGGGCCCGGGGCGTCGCCGTCGGGCTCGTGCTCGCCGACCTCGCGCCGCCGGTGCCCGACGAGGTGCACCCCGTGGCCCGGTTCGGGTCGGTCATGACCGCCGTGGAGCAGCGCATCTGGCGGGACGACCGCGCCGCCGGCGCCGCGTACGCCGCAGCAGGCCTCGCGCTCGGCGCGCTCGGCGGACGGGCCATGCGCTCCACGACGGCCGCCGTCTCGGTGACCGCCGCCGGCGGGCAGCTGCGCTCCGTCGCACGAGACATCGCCGCGCACCTCGAGGCCGGCCGCCTCGACGCGGCCCGCGCCGCGCTGCCCGCGCTCGTCGGCCGCGATCCCAGCCGGCTCGACCCCTCCGGGATCGCAGCGGCGGTCATCGAGTCCGTGGCCGAGAACATGGTCGACGCCGTCTTCGCCCCGGCGCTGTGGGCCCTCGTCGCCGGCCCGGCCGGGGCCGGGGCCCTGCGGGCCGTCAACACGATGGACGCCATGGTCGGGCGGCGCAGCGAGCGGTACGAGCGGTTCGGGTGGGCGGCCGCCCGGGCCGACGACCTGGCCAACCTGGTGCCGGCGCGGGTCTTCGCCGCCGCCGTGCTGGCGGTCGCACCGGCCGGGCGGCGGACCGCGGTGGTGCGGGCCGTCCGCGACGACGCGCCGGCGCATCCGTCGCCGAACGCCGGCGTCGCCGAGGCCGCCGTCGCCGGCGCGCTCGGCCTCTCCCTCGGCGGACCGCTCCGCTACGGCGACCGGCACGAGATCCGCCCGACGCTCGGAGACGGGCCGCGGCCCGGCGCCGGCGACATCGAGCGAGCCGTGCGCCTGGCCGAGCGCACCGAGCTGCTCCTCGCCGGCACCGCCGCGGCGCTCGGCGTGCTCGGTCCCGTCCTGCGCCGGCGCCGGCGATGACCGGCCCCCTGCTGCCGCCCGGTCCCCACGGCGGCGACGCCGAGCGCCTCGCCGCCGCGCTCGGCCGACCGGTGTCGTCGATCCTCGACCTGTCGGCCAGCCTCAACCCGCTGGCTCCGGACGTCCGGCCCACCCTGCGCTCGGCCATCGACCACGTCGGCCGCTACCCCGACGACACCCGCGCCACCGCCGCCCTGGCCGAGGCGATCGGCGTCGAGCCCGACCGGCTCGTCCTCACCAACGGCGGTTCCGAGGCCATCGCTCTCGTCGCCCACCTCCACCCCGTCGGCTGGGCGGACGAGTGCGAGTTCTCCCTCTACCGGCGGCACCTGCGATCGCTCGATCCCGACGGCCCGCGCTGGCGGTCCGACCCGCACAACCCCACGGGTCGCCTCGCCCCGACGGACGACGTCGCCGCGGTGCGGGACGAGGCGTTCTACCTGCTGGCCACCGGCTCGTGGACCCGGGGAGACACCGGCGCGACCGTGGTCGGGTCGCTGACCAAAGCATGGGCGATGCCCGGCGTTCGGGTCGGCTACGTGCTCGCCGTCGACGACGCCGAGGCCTCGGCCATCCGAGACCTGCGCCCCCGGTGGTCGGTCGACGGGCTGGTCTGCCGCGCGCTGCCCGACCTCCTCGCGCTCGCCGACCCGCCCCGCTGGCGCGACGGCATCGGCGGGCTGCGCCGCCAGCTCACCGACCTGCTCGCCGCCCACGACCTGCTCGCCGAGCCCAGCGACGCGCCCTACGTGTGGGTGCCCGACGCCGCCGGCGTGCGCGACCGCCTCCTCCCCCACGGGGTGCTGGTGCGCCACGGCGGATCGTTCGGGTTCCCCGACGCGGTCCGCATCGCCGTGCCCGACGCCGAGGGGCTCGAGCGGCTCGCCACCGCGCTCGCCCACACGTCCGACAGAGGCACGCCATGACCCCCACGCTCGACGCGCTCGTCGCCGCCATCCCGCTCCCCACCGACGACGTGGCCCGCCGCGCCGCCGAGGCCGCCGCCGCAGCCCGTTGGGACACGCGGGCGAAGCCGCCCGGCTCGCTCGGCGCGCTCGAGGCGATCGGCACCCGCCTCGCCGGCATCGCGGGCACGTGCCCGCCGCCCGTGCCCTCCCGGCCCGCGGTGGCGGTGTTCGCCGGCGACCACGGCGTCGTGGCCGACGGGGCCAGCGCCTGGCCCAGCGACGTGACCGGCCTGATGGTGCGCGGGATGGCAGCCGGCGGCGCGGCGATCAACGCGATCGCGGCCACGGTCGGCGCCACGGTGACCGTGGTCGACGTCGGCGTCGCCGGCGACCTGGCCGACCTGCGCGGCGGAGCCGGCGCCGACGTCGTCCACGCGAAGGTGCGGCCCGGGACGGCGAGCATCGCCCACGGCCCGGCCATGTCGGTCGACGAGGCGCGCGCCGCCGTGGAGGCGGGCGCCCGGGTCGCCTTCGACCTCCTCGGGTCCGGCTCCGACCTGCTCGTCGGCGGCGACATGGGGATCGGCAACACCACGCCGTCAGCCGCGCTCATCTGCCGGCTCACCGGCCGACCGGCGTCGGAGGTGGTCGGCCCCGGCGCCGGCGTGCCCGCCGCCGGGCTCTCCCGCAAGGAGGAGATCGTGGCGACGGCCGCCGCCCGGGCAGCGGGGCTGGACGACCCGCTCGCCGTCCTCGCCGAGGTCGGTGGCCTGGAGATCGCCGCGCTCGCCGGCCTCTACCTCGCAGCCGCCGCCCGACGGGTGCCTGCCGTCGTCGACGGGGTCATCGCCGCCGCCGCCCTCTGCGTGGCCGACGGGCTGGCGCCCGGTACGGCGGCGCGCACGCTCGCCGGCCACGTGTCGACGGAGCCGGCTTCGCGCGCCGCACTCGAGCACCTCGCGCTCACGCCCGTGCTCGACCTGGGCATGCGGCTGGGCGAGGGCACCGGGGCGTGCCTCGCCGTCCCCCTCGTGCAGGCCGCGGCACGCGCCCTGCGCGACATGGCCGACCTCCCCGCCTGACGCCGGGTCGGTCCGCTGGTCCGAACGTGACCGGATCTGGTCGATCCGGCACCAGCGAACGGTGGGTCACTCGGCCATGCGGCGCAGGACCATGTCGACGACCGCCTCGCCCGATTCCTCCTCGGCGCGGGTCAACCGCTGGGCGCTGGCGCCGGTGTCACGGTCGAGGAGGCGTCCGATGAGGCCCTCGACGACGGCCTCGTCGCCGAAGCGCTCGAGGCCGGGGCGAGCCGCCTCGACGAGGTCGAGCACCACGTCCTGCGCGGGCCGCACCCGACCCTGCCAGGGGTCGAGGAGCTCGCGGCGCAGGCCGTACCGGGAGGCCCGCCACAGCGCGGACCGCAGCACCTGGTCGTGCGGCACCGGGCCCATGGCGTCGGGCTCGTGCAGCGCGGTCCACGACAGGGCCCGGATCAGGCCGGCGATGGCGACGGCGTCGTCGACGAACAGGAACGTGTCGCACACCCGGAACTCCACGGTGGGGTGGCGCAGCGACGGGCGCACCCACCAGTACAGGTGGGTCTCGTCCTCGATGGCCTCGGCGGCGACGAGGTCGTCGACGAGCGACTGCAGCTGCTCGGGCGAGTCGACGGCGGGGGGCATGCCGGCGGTGGGCCAGCGCGACCACACGACCGTGCGGTAGCTGGCGTAGCCGCTGTCGTCGCCCTGCCAGTACGGCGAGTTCGTCGACAGCGCCAGCAGCGTGGGCACCCAGGCGCGCGCGGCGCGGAGCAGCGCCACCCGCTCGTCGGGGTCCTCGACGCCGACGTGGACGTGGCACCCGCAGATGACGTGCTCGCGGGCCAGCAGCCGGAACCGGTTCTCCATGCGCTCGTAGCGCTCGGCCTCGGTGTCGACGGCGACCTGCCGCCAGCTGGAGAACGGATGGGTGGCGACCGCTGCGGGCGCGAGGCCCAGGTCCTCGCCGGCCGCGCGCAGCGCCTCGCGCATCGAGCGCAGCGACGCGCCCACGTCGGCCAGGTCGGTGCAGACCGGCGTGTCGACCTCGATCTGGCAGAGGTTGAGCTCGGCGCACACGTGCTCGCCGAGCGACGAGGCACCCTCGATGAGCTCGGGGGCCCGCTGCGCCAGGGCCCGGGTCTCGAGGTCGACGACGAGGAACTCCTCCTCGACGCCGATCGTCGACGCCGATTCGTCCGATGTGGTCTGCGATGTTGAGGTCATGGTGGTGGGAGCAGGCACGAGCGCCGCCCCGTTCTGCTGCGACGTGGGGTGCATCGCCGCTCCCTCCCCAACGTCCGGACCGATCAGCACGGGCGGCCAGCACGAGGGGGCGTCTGCCCGGGCGCCCCGCTGGATAACGACGCACCGTGCCCCCTCTCGTCGGCATCAGCAGCTCACCCGCGCTCCGGCGCTCGCCGGTGCTCGAGGTCGACCGCTCCCTCACCACCCTCGACCGCGCCTACGTCGACGCCGTCACCGCCGCCGGCGGGGCGGTGACGATCCTGCCGGTGCAGCCGGCCGGCCACGCCGAGGCCACGGTCGCCGCCCTCGACGCGCTCGTCCTCTCCGGCGGTGGCGACGTGGCCCCCGAGCGCTACGGCGCCACCCGCCACCCGGCCGTCGGCGGTGTCGACGAGGACCGGGACGAGTGGGAGGCGGCGCTCATCGCCCAGGCCCGCCAGCGGCACCTGCCCATCCTCGCCATCTGCCGCGGCGTGCAGATCCTGAACGTCGCCCTCGGCGGCACGCTCATCCAGCACCTCCCCGAGCACGCCGGTGAGCAGGCGCACCCGCACCTCGTGCCGTCCCGCTTCGACCAGAGCGCCCACCACGTCGAGGTCGCCGCCGGCTCGCGCCTGGCGAAGGTGCTCGACACCGACCGGCTCGACGTGAACACCCTGCACCACCAGGCCATCGACCGCCCCGCCGACGAGCTCGCGGTCGTCGCCCGCGACGAGCACGGCATCATCGAGGGCGTCGAGCACCGCGACGAGCCGCTGCTCGGCGTCCAGTGGCACCCCGAGCTCATCGCGCACGCGCCACCCCACCACCGGCTGTTCGAGTGGCTGGTGTCCGAGGCGAGCACCCGCGGGAGCGAGGAGCGATGACCGACGTGTCCCAGCGCCCCGCCGGGTACGACGAGACCAACGACTACACGCGGATCATCGTGGACGAGGCCCTCCGCCGGGGCATCGAGGTGGTGATCGGCGACGCCGCCCTCGGGGAGCTGGCGCTGACCCACGGCGGCCGCACCCTCCACACCTTCGAGTCGCTCAGCGAGCTCACCTCGGCCGTGGCGTTCCGCCGCTGCGACGACAAGCTGCTCACCCGCCGCGTGCTCGACGCGGCCGGCCTGCCCGTGTCCCCCGGGCGCCTCGCCACCGACGACGACGCCGCCGAGGCGTTCCTCGCCGAGCACGGCGAGATCGTCGTGAAGCCGTGCCGGGGCGAGGGCGGCGCCGGCATCACCGTGGGTGTCACCGACGTCGACGGGCTCCGCGCCGCCGTCCGTGCCGCGCGCACCCAGTGCGACCGCGTGCTCCTCGAGGCGGTGGCGCCGGGCGACGACCTGCGGGTCCTGGTGATCGACGGCGCCGTCGTCGCGGCGGCGGTGCGGAAGCCCCCCACCGTCGTGGGCAACGGCGCCGACACGGTCCGGGCCCTGATCGAGGAGCGGAACGCCCGCCGCGCCGACGAGCTCGGCGAGCGCATGGTGACCCCGATCGACGACATCACCGAAGCCGCCGTGCGGTCGGGCGGGTACGGCCTCGACGACGTGCTGCCGGAGGGCGAGGCGCTCGCGGTCCGTCGCACCGCGAACCTCCACACCGGCGGCACGATCGAGGACGTCACCGACGACCTGCACCCTGCGCTCGCCGACGCCGCCATCCGGGCCGCCGACGCGATCGGCCTGCCGGTGGCCGGTGTCGACCTCATGGTCGAGGACCCCGAGCAGCCGGCGCACGTCTTCATCGAGGTCAACGAGCAGCCCGGTCTCGCCAACCACGAGCCGCGACCGACCGCCCAGCGCTTCCTCGACCTGCTCTTCCCCGAGACCGCGTGAGCTCCGCTGGTCCGGATCCGACCGGATCCGACCGGATCTGGTCGATCAGCGAGCAGCGAACGAGGAGGGTGGGCTAGGAGCCGATGAGGCGCATGGCCTCGAAGCGGGTGGCCGCGTTCGTGCGGAACAGGCCACGCACGGCCGATGTCACCGTGGTGCTGCCCGCCTTGCGCACGCCGCGCATCGACATGCACAGGTGCTCGGCCTCGACCACCACCAGCGCGCCCCGCGGGTCGAGGACCCGCTCGAGGGCGTCGGCGATCTGCACGGTGAGGCGCTCCTGGACCTGGGGCCGCCGGGCGTACACGTCGGCCAGCCGGGCGAGCTTGGACAGCCCGGTGATGCGGCCGTCCTCGCCCGGGATGTAGGCGATGTGCGCCTTGCCGAGGAACGGGATCAGGTGGTGCTCGCACGCCGAGTAGATCGGGATGTCGCGCACCATGACCATCTCGTCGTGCTCGGCCTCGAAGGTGGTCTTGAGGTGCCGGTCGGGCGTGTCGTGCAGGCCGGAGAAGATCTCGGCGTACATGCGGGCCACCCGGGCCGGCGTGTCCAGGAGGCCGTCGCGCTCGGGGTCCTCGCCGATGGCCAGCAGGATCTCGCGGACCGCCTTCTGGATGCGCTCCTGGTCGATCTCGGGGGCGAGCGGCGGACGTTCGTCCTCGTCGTCCTCGATGAAGCTCACGTGCCGCTCGTCCCCGGACGGAACCGCCAGCGCAGCCACTCGCGCACGGGCGTCGGGCGGGGCCGCACGGGCGCGGGGACCTCCTGCTCCACCGCCTCGGCGGCGGTGACGGGCGCCCGCTCGGGGGCGATGGTCGGCGGCGCCGGCTCGACCGGCGCAGGCGGGGCGTCCTCGAGGCCGGACGGGTCGGGGTCGACCCAGGTCTCGATGTCGCCGAAGATCTCCTGCAGCTCCTGGTCGCCGAGCGTCTCGTGCTCGAGCATCTCGTCGGCCAGCTTGTCGAGCGTGGCACGGTAGGTGGTGAGGATCGCCTCGGCTCGGGCGTGGGCGTCGTTCACCAGCGTGCGCACCTCGGAGTCGATGACGTGGGCCACGGCGTCGGAGTAGTTGGCCTCGTGGCCGTACTCCTTGCCGAGGAACACCTCGCCCTGCTTGGCGCCGAGCGCGATGGGCCCGACCGCGTCGCTCATGCCGTAGGTGGTGACCATGGCCCGGGCGATCTCGGTGGCCTTGTCGATGTCGTCGGCGGCGCCGGTGGTGACGTCGCCGAACACGATCTCCTCGGCGGTGCGGCCGCCGAGCAGCATGGCCAGCCGGTCGATGAGCTCGGACTTGGTGTGCGTGTAGCGGTCCTCGGTGGGCAGGGCCAGCGTCCAGCCCAGCGCCCGGCCGCGGGCCACGATCGACACCTTGTGGATGGGGTCGCAGTGCTCGAGCAGGTGGCCCACCAGGGCGTGGCCACCCTCGTGGTAGGCGGTGACCCGGCGCTCCTTCTCGGACATCACGCGGGTCTTGCGCTCGGGCCCGGCCAGCACCCGGTCGATGGCGGACTCGACGGTGCGCATGTCGATGGTCTCGAACGCGCCGCGGGCCGCCATGAGGGCCGCCTCGTTCATGAGGTTGGCGAGGTCGGCGCCGGTGAACCCCGGCGTGCGCCGGGCGATGACCTCGGTGTTGACGTCGTCGGCGAGCGGCTTGCCCTTGGCGTGGACCTCGAGGATGGCCTTGCGGCCCTCGAGGTCGGGCCGGTCGACCACGATCTGG
>DASTYO010000147.1:0-36565 GCA_035764875.1 Acidimicrobiales bacterium
ACGGCACCGGCGAGACCCAGCCGGCCGAGCGCCGACCCCCGGCACCCGACGGCGCCACCGGTCACCACGCCGTGCGCGTCCGCGTCCAGGGCTAGCCCGGGGATCGGCGGCGACGCTTGTCGATGGCGTCGACGGCGAGCAGTCCGGCCGCCGCGAGCAGGGCGATCACCCAGCCGACGAGCGGCGGTGCGGCGTGCTCGAGCTCGTCGGCGATCGGGCGGACGAGGAGCACGGCGAGGGACACCCCGAGCTCGATGGTGGCGGCTGCCGGCAGCAGCCGGTTCGTGGTCCAGCCCAGGGCGCCCGGCCACCGGCTCGAGCTGCGGCAGGCGAAGGCGTTCGCCGTCTGCGCGATCACGACCGTCATGAAGGCCGCTCCCGAGGCGGCATGGAGGTCGTGGCCGCTGGGGAAGTCCTCGCCGGGCCGCCAGCCGGCGACTGCGAGCGAAGCGAGGAACGCCACCATCGTTGCCACCGCGACCGTGGGCCCGAGCAGGCCGAAGGCTCGACGTGCGACCGTCCGGTTCAGCAGCCGTCCCGTCACCGGCGGCCGATCGAGCGTGTGCGCTGCCGGAGGCTCCGCGCCGAGCGCCACCGCCGACAGCGTGTCGGTCCCGATGTCGAGGGCCAGGATCTGCATCACGCCGAGGGCCAGGGGGAAGCGTCCGCCGGAGAGCGCCCAGACCACGAAGGGCGTGAGCTCGGCGACGTTGTCGGTGAGGTGGTAGGTGAGGAACCGCCGGACGTTCAGGAACGTCGCCCGCCCCTGCTCGATGCCGGCGACGATCGACGCGAAGTGGTCGTCGAGCAGGATCAGGTCGGCGGCCTCGCGAGCCACGTCGGTGCCCGACGCCCCCATGGCGACGCCGATGTCGGCCTCGTGCAGGGCCGGTCCGTCGTTCACGCCGTCGCCCGTCATGGCCACGACGTGCCCCCGGGCGCGCAGGGCGCGTGCGATCCGCAGCTTGTCCTCGGGCGACACGCGCGCCAGCACCAGCCCGTCGCGGTCCACCGTCGCCCCGAGCAGCTCCTCGTCGGCGGGCAGGTCGGCGCCCTCGAGCACCGGGTCGCCGTCACGACGCAGGCCCACCTCGGTCGCGATCGCCTGGGCCGTCACCGGGTGGTCCCCGGTGATCATGGCCACCTTCACGCCGGCGTTCCGGCAGAGCTGGATCGACTCGCGCACGTCGTCGCGGGGTGGGTCCTCCATGGCGAGCAGTCCGCGCAGCTCGAGCCCACGCTCGGCGTCGTCGGCGTCCGCCGGTTGCGTGCCGCACGTCGGCCGGGCCGCGACGGCGAGCACGCGCAAGCCGGCGGCGGTGAGCTCGTGCAGCACGCCCTCGGCGGCCGCCCCGTCGTGGCAGCGGGGCAGCACGGCGTCGGGAGCCCCCTTGACGGCGATCTCGACGTCCCCCACCACGGACATGCGCCGACGTCGCGGATCGAAGGGGAACCGCCGCCGGCCGATGCAGGCGGCGCGCTCCTGGTCGGTGTCCACGCCGAGCCGCCGGGCGAACGCGTCGATGGCCGCCTCGGTCGGGTCGCCGTGGGCGCGCCAGCGGCCCTCGACCGGGTGGGCGTAGCCCGACGAGCAGCGCACGGCGGTGCGCGCCAGCGATGACATGGACGCGGCCGCGCCCGGATCGACCTCGACCCGCCCGTCCGGCTCGTAGCCGGCGTCGGCGGAGCGGGCCTCGCCGACCGGCGTCCAGGCCCGCACCACCGTCATCTCGTTGCGGGTGAGCGTGCCGGTCTTGTCGGTGCACACGAACGTCGTGGACCCGAGCGTCTCCACGGCGTCGAGGTTGCGCACCAGCACGTGCCGGTCCGCCATGCGCTCGGCGCCCCACGCCAGCGAGAGGGTGACCGTCGGCAGCAGTGCCTCCGGCACGAGGGCCACGGTCACGCCGATGGCGAAGACGAACCCGTCGTCGAGGGGGTTGCCGATGAGCCACGACAGCGCGAAGAACAGCCCGCCCACGGCGACGGCGATCGCGGCGATCACCCGGACCAGTCGCTGGAGCTCACGGGTGAGCGGGCTGGGCGGTGCCGCCGTCGACGTCGTGAGGCGGGCGATCTCGGCCAGGCGGGTGCCCCCGCCGGTGGCGGAGACCGTGGCCTCGGCCTCGCCCTCCACCACGAAGGTGCCGGCGAACAGGGCTGCGCCGGCGTCCACGGTGGCCGGCTCGCTCTCGCCGGTCAGCAACGAGGTGTCGACGAGCAGACCGTGCGACACCTCGGTGGAGGCGTCGGCGGGCACGCGGTCGCCGGCCTCGAGCAGGAGCCGGTCTCCCCGCACGACGTCGCTCGCCTCGACGTGCATGCGCCGACCGTCGCGTCGCACCGCCACCTGCATCGGCAGCAGCGCCCGGAGGCGGTCGGCGGCACGGTCGGCCCGCTGCTCTTGCACGAACGCGAACGCCGCGTTGAGCACGACCACGATGAAGATCGCGATGCCGAGCTGCGGGAGCCCCGCCACCAGGGCCAGGACCCCCGCCACCCACAGCATGAGTGCGAAGAAGTGCACCAGCTGGTCCGCCAGCCGTCGCACGAGCGTGCGGCGCCGCGGCGGAGGGAGCAGGTTGGGGCCATCGCGGGCCAGCCGTTCGGCGGCTTCGGCGGACGACAGCCCGAGGGGCACGAGCCCATCATCCGCCCGGGGTCGTCGAGCGGTGAGGGGCGAAGGTCACGCCGCCGTGGGTTTGCCCTCTACCGACCGGTCGGTAGGGTGTCGGCACCGCCGCCCCCGATCGAAGGATCGCACGTGATCGCAGCTCCCCGGCCCGCCGACGAGCGGATGAACTGGCGCTCGTCGGCCCCGTTCCTCGCCTTCCACCTCCTCCCCGTGGCCATGATCTGGACGGGCGTCCCCGCCGGCGCCCTCGTCCTGGCCGCCGCCCTGTACTTCGGCCGGATGTTCTTCATCACGGCCGGCTACCACCGCTACTTCGCCCACCGCTCGTACCGCCTGCCCCGGTGGGCCCAGCTGCTGATGGCCATCGGCGGCACCACCGCGCTCCAGAAGGGCCCGCTGTGGTGGGCCGCCCACCACCGCGACCACCACCGCTGGTCCGACACCGAGCGCGACATCCACTCGCCGATCCGCGGCTTCTGGTGGAGCCACGTCGGCTGGATCCTGTGCGACAAGTACTCGGGCACCGACATGGACCGCATCAAGGACTTCGCCAAGTACCCCGAGCTGCGGTGGCTGAACCGCAACGACTGGGTGCCTCCGGTGGCTCTGGCTGCGCTCACCTTCGCCCTCGGCGGGTGGGCCGGGCTCGTGGTGGGCTTCGGGCTCTCCACCGTGCTGCTCTGGCACGGCACGTTCCTGGTCAACTCCCTCGCCCACGTGGTCGGCCGGCGCCGCTACGTCACGTCGGACACCAGCCGGAACTCGTTCCTCATCGCCCTGCTCACCAACGGCGAGGGCTGGCACAACAACCACCACCACTACCAGGCCAGCGCCCGGCAGTCCTTCCGCTGGTGGGAGTGGGACCCCAGCTACTACGTGCTCTGGATGCTCAGCAAGGTCGGCATCGTCCGTGACCTGAAGCAGCCCACCGAGACGATCATGACCACGAACCTCGTGCGGGCCGGCCACTTCGACCACGGGGTGTTCCGCACGCACTGGGACACCGCCGCGGCGCGCCTCGCGGCCGCCGGCCACCACGCCGCCGAGAGCCTCGCCGAGCGCCGGCAGGCCATCGAGGATCGCATCGACGCGGCCCGCCACGACCTCGACGAGCACCTGCGGGCGCAGCGCCAGGCCTTCGCCGAGCTCGCCGCCGTGCGCCGCGCCGCCCGGGCGCGCCGCCCACTCGGAGCCTGAGCCCGCCGACAGCCGCGCCGCAGCCGGCTCGGGCCGGGTGCCACCGGTAGGTTCCGTGAGGTGCCCGAGGACGCCCACGCCCCCCACGCCCTGACCCCTGCTGGCGTCAACGCGATGCTCGAAGCGGAGTTCCCGGGCACCGGGAACGTGTGCGTCGAGGTCGGGGCGACGCACGCCCTCGCCCGCCGCGAGGTCGACGCCGGCGCCATCCGTCCCGGCGGCTACGTGTCCGGTCCCACCCAGTTCGGGCTGGCCGACGCCGCGCTCTGGTACCTCGTGTTCGGCGTCATCGGGCGCGTCGAGCCCATGGCGCTCACGTCGGAGCTGTCCATCCGGTTCCTCCGACCTGCGCAGGGGTCCGTCTTGTGGGCGCGGGCGTCGCTCGAGTCGGCTGGCAGCCGCAGCATCGTGGGCAGCGTGCGCGTCTGGTGCGACCACGACGCCGCCCGGCCGAGCTCGGTCGCGCAGGGGACCTACGTGCTGCCTCGCGGCTGACCCTGCGGGGGGTGGGCCGCGCCGCCCTGCTGCCCGCGCAACCGCCGGAGCACCTTGTGCTGGTACATGTCGCGGTCGGCGGCGTCGATCAGCTCGTCGAGATCCGTCTCACCGTGCGGGGATCGCTCCACGGCGCCGACCGTGAAGGTGAGCGGCACCGGCAGCGCGGCGCGGGTCAGGTGCTCCTCGATGCGCCGCGCCAGGGCCGGGACCGCACCGGCCGGCGTGCCGACCGCCAGGAAGACGAACTCGTCGCCACCGAAGCGGCAGGCCACGTCGACGTCGCGCAGCGCCCGTTCGATCGCCGACGCCACGGCCCGGATGGCGGTGTCGCCGGCCGCATGGCCGAGCTCGTCGTTGATGGACTTGAGCCCGTCGAGGTCGATGAAGACCACCTGGGACACGAGCCCGTGGCGGTCAGCCTCCGCCAGCGCGTGGGTGCCGGCGACGGCGAACCCGCGGCGGTTCCACAACCCGGTGAGCGGGTCCCGGTCCGCGGCCTGGGCGAGCTCGTCGAGGCGTGCTGCCGCGGCGTGCCGGGCGGCGACCTCGACCGAGATGTCGCGGAAGATGATGACCGTGCGGACCTGTCCGTGCTGCGCCGTGTAGATCGTCGACGACACGGCAGCCGGGAACGTCGAGCCGTCCGCCCGGAGCATCGTGAGCTCCGTGCGCACCCGGCCGGTCGCCGCCCGCTCCTCGAGCGCGCGGGCGAGCCGAGGATCGTCGCCCTCGACGAGGTCCTCGCGCGCGCTGTCGATGATCTCCCGCTGGCTGCGCCCGAGCATGGCGCAGGCCGCCGGGTTGGCGGCCAGCATGTGCCCGTCGGGCGTGCTGAAGATCACGCCGTCGATGTTGTGGTGGAAGATGGCCTCGTAGTCGGCGACGCCGATGGAGCGAGGTCCGGTGAGCGCATCGGCCATGGCCAGGGAGGCCTGGTGCGCGAGCCCCTCGAGCAGGCGGAGGTCGTCCTCGGTGTACGGATCCCCGTCCGTGGTCCGGATCGATCCGAGGGTCCCGAGCAGCTCGCCGGCGGCGACGAGGGGCACGATCGCGATCGCCCGCATGGGGTGGTCGCGGACGAAGGGCAGGAACCGGGCGGGGATGGTCTCGGCCACGGTCGCGGGCGGCAGGTCGTTGAGCATGATCGACCGCCGGTCGGCGGCCGCGGAGCCGGCGAGGCCCTCCCCGAGCTGCATCGGCTCCTGGGCGAGCACCGCCTCCATCGCTGCCGCGACCACCGGATCGACGTGGCGCACGACCTGCGGCACCAGCCGCTCGCCGGCGTCGTCGAGGGTCGTGACCACGCAGCCGTCACCAAGGGCGTCGACGACGCGGTCGGCGATGAGCCGCAGCAGCGCCGGCACGTCGTGGGACACGGCCACGAGGGCGCTCCAGAAGTCGTCGCTGGCCGTCCGCGCCGCGGATGATCCGTTCACGCTGCGATCAGACCCGAGCCCCGGACCGGAGGCAAGGGCCGATCGTCCCGGCGGGGTGGGACGGTGCCGGGCCGCCAGCGGGTCCCCAGGCGCGCCCTCAGAAGCGGGTGCGGGCCCGCTGGAGGTACTCGTCGCTGCTGGCGAGGAACGTGGCGAGGCGGAGGTCGCGGCCGTCGGCGAGCACGCCCGCCCAGTGGGCCTGACCGCCGCGGTCCGGGTCACGTCCGAGCAGCGCCTGGTAGAGGCCGCTGACCCGGGTCATGCGCGACTCGAGCGACTGGTAGAAGGACAGCGCCACCCGGTGCCGGGGTGCGCCTGCGGCCAGCTGGCCCACCCAGTACTGGAGGCCGCCCTCGTCAGCGGTCCGGTGCAGGAGCTCGACGTAGAGGTCGGCGATCCAGGCCGGGTCGGTGCCCCCCACCCGCTGGTGGTACTCGTCGCTCGCGTAGAAGTCGGCGGCGACGCTGGCCGGCGTGCGGCCGGCACGGATGACGTCGATCCAGTGGGCGCGGCCGCCGGCGTCGCCCTCACGGCCGAGGGTCGAGCGGTAGAAGCCGTCGACGAGCGCCTGGATCCACTGGTCCGAGCCGGCGAACCCGTCGACGACGGCGGCGCGGGACCGACCGGCCGCGAGCTCGGCTCGCTTGGCCGCCAGCTCCACGTCCGAGGGGCTGCGGTCGAGGAAGTCGTCGAACAAGGCCCGCACGAAGGCCTCATCCGGTGCGGTGCTCCCGCCGGCCACGACCAACGGCGAGGCGAGACGGGGGGCGGCCCGCAGCGAGCGGTACGGGTTGATGATGGAGCCGTCGGGCTTGTGGATCTCGAAGTGGAGGTGCGATCCGGTCCGCTCGGCGTTGCCGGAGTCGCCGGCGAAGGCGACGAGCTGGCCGGCCTCGACGCGGGCGCCGCGCTGGATGCCGGGGCCGAAGATCCACTGCCTCGGGTTGGCGCCGTCGTCGGTGCCGGGGGAGTCGTTGTTGACGTGGATGTACCAGTACTCCCAGCCCTCGGCGTCGCGCAGCATCACGTAGTTGCCCTGCGAACCGTCGGGCGTGGCGGTGTCCTTCAGCCACGTCACGGTCGCGTCGCGGGCGGCGACGAGGGGCGTGAGCTTCGGCGTCATGATGTCGGTGCCCTCGTGGCCGCGCGTGCAGCCCGAGCGGCAGGCGCCGAACGTGTCGCTGTAGGTGTTCGGCCCGGCGACCGGGAACACGATCGAGCGGACCGCCTCCTCGGCATCCGGGGCGACGGTGCCCGCGGCCGCGGTGCCGGCGGCGAGCGCGGTGGCCGTGAGCGCCACGGTGAGCCCCAGCGCGGCGAGCGCGACGAGGCGGCGGACGATGTGCATGGAACCCTCTCCCAGCCAGGAACTGACCACTACCCATCGGCCACCGCCCGCGCCGGGTTGAGCGCCTCGTGACGAAGTTCACGAGGCCCTTGGGTCGCTACTGCGTGTCGGTGCGGCTGCTCGCCCGCTCGTAGTACTCGGGGCTCACGGCGAGGGCGACGGCCAGCTCGATGTCCTCACCGTCCCGGAGGCGCTCGGACCAGTGGTCGAGGCCGTGGTGGTCGGGCAGGCGGCCGAGCAGCGCCTGGTACAGGCCCCTCACCCGGGTGTGGCGCGACTCGAGCGACGCGTAGAAGGAGCCGGCGATGGTGCCGCGGTGGACGCCGGCGTCGGCCTTGCCCGTCCAGTGGTCGAGGCCCTCCTCGTCGGGCTCGCGGAGGAGCACTTCGCGGTAGAGGTCGGTGATCCACGCCCGGTGCGTGCCGCCGGCGGCGTTGACGTACTCGTCGCTGCCGTAGAAGTGGGCGGCCACCTCGGCGGGGGACATGCCGGCCGCGATCTGGTCGATCCAGTGCTGGAGGCCCTCCTCGTCGGGCTGGCGGTCGAGCGTGGCCTCGTAGAAGCCGGTGACCAGGGCCGACACCCACTCGTCCGACTCCGCGTACCCGGCGACGACCTCGGCCTTCGAGGTGCCGCTGGCCAGCCGGCTGGCGTCCCGGCGGACCTCCTCGTCGGTGGCCGGCCGGTCGAGGAAGTCGACGGCCAGCGCCTCGACGTAGCGCTCGTCCTCCGGCGAGGTCACGTACTGCGGCGAGGGGTCACCACCGGAGCCCTCGGCCCGGCGAAGGGACTCGTAGGGGTTGATCACGGAGCCGTCGGGCTTGTGGATCTCGAAGTGCAGGTGCGACCCGCTGCTCTCGGCGTTGCCGGAGTCGCCGGCGTAGCCGACGAGCTGGCCGGCCTCGACGCGGGCGCCGCGCTGGATGCCGGGGCCGAAGATCCACTGCCTCGGGTTGGCGCCGTCGTCGGTGCCGGGGGAGTCGTTGTTGAGGTGGATGTACCAGTACTCCCAGCCCTGGTCGTCCTCGAGCATGAGGTAGTTGCCCTCGGAGCCGTCCGGCGTGGCCGTGTCCTTCAGCCAGACCACCGTGGCGTCGCGGGCGGCGACCAGCTCGGTGAGCTTCGGCGTCATGATGTCGGTGCCCTGGTGGCCCCGACCGCCGCTGCGGCTCTCCCCGAAGGTGTCGGTGTACTCGTAGGTCCCGTCGACGGGGAAGGTGATCTCCCGGACGGCGGTCTCGGCGTCGGGCGCGACCTCGGCCGCGGCGGCGGTGCCGACGAGGCCGGCGGTGGCGGCGAGAGCGGTGAGCGCGCCGGCGGCGCGTCGGAACGTGGCGGGCAACGGGTCCTCCCGAGGGGTCTGACGTGCCGACCCCGTCGGCAGGTCGTCGTGTGCGGCGTCCGGCGACCACTGTGGCACAAGATGACGAACGCGTTGCAGTCAGGTGGCGGAACGGTGTCACCCGGGTGGTCGGGGGAGACTGGGCCGATGCGAGAGATCCCGGTGGTCGACGTGGCGCCGGCGCGGGCCGGCGATCCCGAGCCCGTGGCGGCGGCGATCGACGCCGCCTGCCGCGCCCACGGCTTCTTCGTGCTCACGGGCCACGGCGTCGACCCGGCGCTGTTCGACCGCCTCGACCACGCGGCCCGGGCGTTCTTCGCCCGGCCGTCCGAGGAGAAGGCGGCCATCGCCATGCCGCGCGCGGGGACGGCCTGGCGGGGCTGGTTCCCCCCGGGCGGGGAGCTCACCGCTGGGGTCCCCGACGGCAAGGAGGGGATCTACTTCGGGCGGGAGCTCGGCCCGGACGACCCCCGCGTGCAGGCGGGCACCCCGTTGCACGGGCCGAACCTGTTCCCCGCCGAACCCGCGGAGCTCGGCCCGCTGGTGCTCGACGCGATGGCGCGCCTCGAGGTGCTGGGCCAGCAGGTGCTCGAGCTGATCGCCATCGGCCTCGGGCTGGCGCCGAGCTGGTTCCGCCAGAACCTCACCGGCGACCCCACGACCCTGTTCCGGATCTTCCACTACCCACCGGCCGACGAGGTACCGGGGGCGGCGTGGGGCGTCCAGGAGCACACCGACTACGGCCTGCTCACCCTCCTGCGCCAGGACGACGTCGGTGGCCTCGAGGTGCGCACGCCGGCGGGCTGGGTCGAGGCACCGCCGGTGCCCGACTCCTTCGTGTGCAACCTGGGCGACATGCTCGAGCGGATGACCGGCGGCGCGTACCGGTCCACCCCGCACCGGGTGCGGCGGCCGCCGGTGGGCCGGCTCTCGTTCCCCTTCTTCCTCGACCCCGCCTGGGACGCCGAGATCGTGCCGGTGCCCGGCCTGGGCGACACGGGCGCGCCGCCGCCCGCCCGCTGGGACGGGCGCTCGGTCTTCGAGCACACCGGCACCTACGGCGACTACCTCCGGCGCAAGGTGGCGGCGGTGTTCCCGGAGCTGGCGGGAGGCGTCGACACCGTCAGCGGGTGAGGCGCAGCTTCGACAGGTCGACGCGGCGCAGCCGGGCGAGGAACTCGATGGTGAGGCCGGGCCACAGCGTCGAGTTCCGGCCGTCGGCGTCCAGGTACCACGAGGAGCAGCCCGAGGCCCACACGGTCGGGCGCGTCTTGGCGTCCATCAGGTCGCACCACTGCTCGTGCACGTCCTCGCGGACCTCCACGGCCGCCGCCCCGCGCTGCTCGAGGGCGCGCAGCACCCGCAGCGTCCAGCCCACCTGGGCCTCGATCATCACGAGCAGCGACGTGTGCCCGATCCCGGTGTTCGGCCCCGGGATCATGAACAGGTTCGGGAACGTGGGGATCAGCGTGCCCTGGTAGGCGCCGATGCGGGTCTTGCGGAAGACCTCGGCGATGCTGTGGCCCTCGGCGTTGCGGAAGCGGTCCATCATCGGCGAGTCGGTGACGTGGAACCCGGTGCCGAGCACGATGGTGTCGACCTCGATCTCCTGGCCGGTCGCGGTCACCACCGAGTGCGGCCGGATCTCGACGATGCCGTCGGTGACCAGGTCGACGTTCGGCTGGTCGAGCGCCGTGTACCAGTCGTCGGACAGCAGGATCCGCTTGCAGAACGGCTCGAAGTCGGGCGTGACCTTCCGGCGCAGCTCGGGGTCGGCGATCGAGTCGCGGATGTGCTTCAGGCCGAGCTTCTTGGCGCCGTCGGTGACGCCGCGGTTGCGGATCATGCCGGCCGCCACCAGCTCGCGGCTGAGGTAGATCAGCGTGCGGTTGAACCGCTGGACCACGGGGAACCGCCGGTACAGCGCCCGCTCCGCCGAGGTGATGCGGCGGTTCCGGTGCGGGAGCACCCACGGGGCCGTCCGCTGGAACACGGTGAGCCGCCCGACGGTCGGCTGGATGGCCGGCACGAACTGGATGGCCGACGCGCCGGTGCCGATCACCGCCACCCGTTCGCCGGTGAGGTCGTGGCCGTGGTCCCAGCGGGCCGAGTGCATGAGCTTCCCGGCGAAGGTGTCGATGCCGGGGATGTCCGGCGTCGCCGGCTCGGCCAGGAGCCCGAAGGCGCCGACCACGACGTCGGCGGTCCAGGCGGCGGTGCCGGCCGGCGTGCTGGTCTCGAGCCGCCACCGCCGGGCGTCGGGGTCCCAGTCGGCGCCCAGGACCTCGTGCCCGAAGCGGATGTGGGCCAGCAGGCCGCGCTCCTCGGCGACGCGGCGCTGGTAGGCGTGGATCTCGCCGGCGGGGGAGTAGGTCTCCGGCCACTCGGGGTTGGGGGCGAAGGAGAACGAGTACAGGTGCGAGGGCACGTCGCAGCGGCAGCCCGGGTAGCTGTTGTCCCTCCAGGTCCCGCCCACCGAGTCGGCTCGCTCGAAGATCACGAAGTCGTCCCGACCCTCGTCGAGCAGCGCCACGGCGGTCGCCATGCCGGAGAAGCCGGCGCCCACGATGGCGACGCGCAGGTGCCGGGGCTCGGTGGGATCGGCGGGCGGCAGGTCGGTGGGCATGGCGTCCTTCCGGGTCGGTGGAGGCGGGGGCGGCGTGGCGCCCGTGCCCTACCAGTGGTAACCTACTCGGAGTAGGAGAACAAGGACGGATGTGGTGACACCTGGCACGGGACCCCGGACCGCGAGCGGCGAGCTGGCGGCGATCGAGGAGGAGGTGCGCGCCCACCCCCACGGGCGGGTGCCGCGCGACCTGCGCCGTCGCCAGCTGCTCGCCGTGGCCGAGCAGCTGTTCGTCGAGCGCGGCTACGCGGGCACCTCGATGGACGACGTCGCCACGGGCGCCGGCGTGTCCAAGCCCATCGTGTACGACCTGGTGGGCAGCAAGGAGCAGGTGTTCGAGGCATGCATGGCCCGGGCGGCCGACGCCCTGGCCGCGCAGGTGGCCGGGGCGGTGCTGGCCGCCGGCGAGGACGCTGCGGCGCGCCTGCACGCCGGCGCACTGGCCTGGTTCGAGTTCATCGGCGCCCGCCGCGGCCTGTGGGATGCCCTGCTCGCCAGCCACGACGCCCCGGCGTCGGTCGCCATCGCCGCGGTGCGGGCGCGCCAGGACGACTTCGTGGCCGCCCAGCTGGCGGCCGGCGCGCAGGACCAGGGCCGACGGGTCGACGACGAGCTGGTGGGCGCGGTGGCGACCGCGATGAACGGGGCGTTCGAGGCGCTCGGCCGGTGGTGGAGCGAGCACCCCGACCGCACGGCCGCCGAGCTCGCCGAGCTCTACACCGGCCTGGTGCTGCCCGGCCTGGTGGGCCTGCTCGACTGGGCCGACGTGCCGGGCGGTCGCGGACGCTGATCCCGCCACCGGCGGCGGTGGTAGGAAGAGGTCATGAAGCTCTCGATGACCCTCAACTACACGGGCGACCCGAAGCAGGCCGCCGCCACCGCCGCCGACTACGAGAAGGCCGGCGTCGACATGATCTGGGTCGCGGAGCTCTACAGCTTCGACGCCGTGAGCATCCTCGGCTACCTGGCGGCCAAGACCGAGCGCATGGAGCTGGCGTCGGGCATCTTCCCCATCTACTCGCGCACCCCGGCCCTCACCGCGTCCACGGCGGCCGGCCTCGACGCCGTCTCCGGCGGCCGCTTCGTGCTCGGGCTCGGCGCCTCCGGCCCGCAGGTCATCGAGGGCTGGCACGGCGTGAAGTACGACAAGCCCCTCACCCGCACCCGCGAGCTCATCGACATCTGCCGCATCGTGTGGCGGCGCGAGCGGCTGGAGTACCAGGGCGAGGCCTACACGCTGCCCCTCCCGGCCGACCAGGGCACGGGTCTCGGCAAGCCGCTGAAGCTCATCAACCGCCCGGTGCGCGAGGACATCCCGATCTGGGTGGCCAGCCTCGGCCACAAGAACGTGGCCATGACCGCCGAGCTCGCCGACGGCTGGCTGCCGGTGTTCTTCCACCCCGACAAGGCGCGCGACGTGTGGGGCGCCGACCTCGACGAGGGCTTCGCCAAGCGCAGCAGCGACCTCGGCCCCCTGCAGATCGCCGCCGGCGGCACCGTCGCCATCACCGACGACAAGGCCGTCGCCCAGGGCATCCGCGACTTCGCCCGCCCGATGACCGCCCTGTACGTCGGTGGCATGGGCGCCAAGGGCAAGAACTTCTACAACAACATCTTCAAGCGCTACGGCTACGAGTCCGAGGCCGAGCAGATCCAGGACCTGTACCTGTCCGGCAAGAAGGACGAGGCCGCCGCGCTGGTGCCCGACGACTTCCTCGACGCCACGGCGATGGTCGGCGACGAGGGTCGGGTGAAGGACCGCATCGAGGCCTACAAGGCGGCCGGCGTCACCCACCTCTCGATCACCCCGGTGGGCGACAACCCGCTCGAGATCATCGAGAAGGTGAAGGCCTGGGCCGAGTAGTCCGGTGAGCGGGGGCCCGTACGAGCAGATCGGCGTCCTCGCCCGCCAGCAGGTCGAGGTCGCGGACGGGTTCCGGCACCTCGAGCTGTTCACGATGCAGGGGCTGCTCACGGTCCTGTGGCACGGCCCGGTCGACGCCGACCGGGCCGTCGTCATGCTCGGCGGCGCCATGGGCGGCCTGCTCGGCCCGGCGCACGGGCTGTACCACGACCTCGGCGTGGCGCTCGCCGAGCAGGGCATCGCCAGCTTCCGGGTGTCGTACCGCACGCCCAACGACTTCGGCCGCTGCGTGCACGACGCGCTGGCGGTCACCGACATCGCCGCCCGCCAGGGCGCCCGGCGGTTCGTGACCATGGGGCACTCCTTCGGGGGCGCGGTCGCGGTGCAGCTCGGGATGGCGCTCGGCGACCACGCCGGCGGCGTCGTGACGCTCGCGACCCAGTCAGCGGGCTGCGAGGACGCCGAAGGCCTCGCCGGCACGCCGATGCTGCTGCTCCACGGCGACCGCGACGAGATCCTCCCGCACTTCGCCAGCGAGGTGGTGCACGCCCTGGCCGGCGGCCACGGCGAGCTGGTGATCCTGCCCGGCGCCGGGCACCTCCTCGCCGAGGCATCGGACGACCTGCGCCAGCGCCTGCTGGCGTGGATCCCCGCCCACCTCTAGGAACTGGCAGCGGCTGCGGAACGCACGGGCTTCGTGTTCCGCAGCCGCTGCCAGTTCCCTCCCGGCGGACCAGCGCGGCTCAGAGCACCTTTCGGAGCGAGGGGCCGGTGACGGCCATCGCCAGCACGGTGATGGCGGCGGCGGCGATGAAGGGCGCCTGCTCGCCGATGCCGTCGCTGATGGCACCGCCGACCAACGCCCCGACGGTGGCCGCCGCCCACAGCAGCGACCGGATCGTGCCCTGGGCCCGGCCGAGCAGCCGGGTGGGCACGCTGCGCTGGCGGGCGGCCACCACCACGATGCGGCCCACCACGACGGCCGCGAACGACAGCGCGAACCCGGCGGTGACGAGCGGGAGCGACGGCACCGCCATGAGCAGGAACGCCACCACGCTGACGGCGAGGGCGCCGAGCAGCACCGGGTAGGGGCGGTGGCGGCGGACCAGGCCCTTCACCGACCGGGCGCCGGCGAGGCCGCCGAGGGAGCCGATGCTCAGGAAGATGCCGTAGCCGGTGGCGTCGAGCCCGAGGCGGCCGGTGACGTACACGACGATGGGCGCGATGGCCGCGATGCTGCCCAGCTGCACGAGCACGATGAGCGTGCCGGTGGCCCGCAGCACCGGGTTGCTCCACGTGATCCGGGCCCCCTCGCGCAGGTCGGCCCACCAGCTCGTGGTCGCGCGCTCCTGGATGTGGGACTCCTCGACGTCGATGCCGCGCACGAGCACCCCGGCCGCCAGGAACGACACGGCGTCGACCACGAACGGCGCGGCGCTGGCCGCCGCGGTGAGCGTGCCGCCCACGGACGGCCCGACCAGGTCGTTGGCCACCAGCTCGGCGGTCTCGAGCTCGCCGTTGGCCTCCTCGAGCCGGTGGTCGTCGACGAGGTCCGGGAGCAGCGCCGGGCTCGAGGAGTCGGCGAGCGCCTCGCCGCAGCCGAGCAGGAACGCCACGCCCACGAGCACGGCGACGGTGACGGCGTCGGCGAGCACCACGACCGCGAGCCCGCACATCACCACGAAGCGGAACAGGTGGGCCGACACGATGAGGGGGACCCGGCGCCGGCGGTCGGCGACGGTGCCGGCGGGCAGGCCGAGCACGGCGAAGGGCAGCGTGCCCGCGGCGGCGACCACCGCGACGGTGGTGGCCGAGCCGTCGATCGACGCGGCGATGAGGGGCAGGGCGGCGTTGCGCACGCCGTCGCCGAAGTTCGATGCCCACGCCGCCGCCCGGAGCCGCTGGAACGGTCGGGGCAGCTTCGGATCGATCCGCAGGTGGGCTCCCATTCAGGGGCGATCTTCGCACAGCGACCAGGCCGGCCCGGTGCTCTGCCCGTGCGGGTTTGCAGCGGCGGTCGGTCACGGTGGAAACTCGACCCAGCGCCCGCGATTCCCCCTCGGAGGACCTCCATGACCACCGTGACCGTCGCCGGCCAAGAGCTGCACGTGGTCGACCGCGGGAGCGGCGACCCGGTCGTCTTCCTCCACGCGTTCCCGTTCAACGCCGCCATGTGGGAGTACCAGTACGCCGCGCTCGAGGCCGACCACCGAGTGATCGGCATCGACCTGCCCGGGTTCGGGTCGAGTCCCGCCCCCGCCAACCCCAAGGCCGCCACGATGGAGTCGTGGGCCGACCTGGTCGCCGGCGTGTTCGACGAGCTGGGCCTCGAGCAGCCGACGGTGGTCGCCGCGTCCATGGGCGGCTACCTCACCTTCGCCATGGTGCGCCGCCACCTCGACAAGCTCGGCCCCCTCGTTCTGGTCGCCACCCGCCCCAAGTCCGACGACGTCGACACCTGGGAGAAGCGCACCGCGCAGCAGCAGGCGCTGGAGGGCGGCGAGGACCTCGCCACCCTGGCCAAGGGCATGGTGGAGGGGCTGCTGTCGCAGGGCTCCCTCGACCGCCCGGAGCTGGTCGACTACGTGCTCGCCCTCATGCAGCACAACCTCCCCGAGGGCTGGATCGCCGCCCTCGAGGCCATGAAGAACCGCCCCGACGCCATGGGCGCGCTGCGTGGCATGCCCCGCAAGACCCTCGTCGTGGCCGGCGAGCTCGACCGCATCACCCCGCTCGCCGAGTCCACGCTCATCACCCGGCTGGTCGCCGACGGCGAGCTCGTGGTGGTCAAGGACAGCTCGCACCTGCCGAACCTCGAGAACCCCGTCGAGTTCAACGAGGTGCTCACCCGGTTCCTCGCCTCGCTGAAGGCCGGCGATGCCGAGCCGACCGAGGCACCCGAGGCCGAGACCGCCGAGCCGACCGAGGCCCCCGAGGCCGACTGAACTCGTTCCTGACGCGCAGATCGACCGTCGACGGTCGATCTGCGCGGTCGGAACGTCGGGGTGGGGGTGTCAGGCGTTGCGCCAGGTGCGGTAGCGGCGCAGCAGCGCCGTGGTGCTCGAGTCGTGGTGGCCGTCGCTGCCCGACTCGATCTCCGACGCGATGGTGGTGGCGAGCTGCTGGCCGAGCTCGACGCCCCACTGGTCGAAGCTGTTGATGCCCCAGAGGAACCCCTGGGCGGCCACCTTGTGCTCGTAGAGGGCGACGAGCTGGCCGAGCACCGACGGCGTGAGCCGCGGGGCCAGGATCGTCGTCGAGGGCACGTTGCCCGGGAACGTGCGGTGGGGCACCAGCTCGGCCGGCACCCCGGCGGCCGCCACCTCCTCGGCGGTCCGCCCGAAGGCGAGCGCCTCGGCCTGGGCGACCAGGTTGGCGGTGAGCAGGTCGTGGTGGGGTGAGTGCAGCCGCTCGTCGGTGGGCCGGGCGAAGCCGATGAGGTCGCAGGGCACCAGCGACGTGCCCTGGTGGAGCAGCTGGTAGAAGGCGTGCTGACCGTTGGTGCCCGGCTCGCCCCAGACGATGGCGCCGGTGTCGTGGTCGACGGGCGTGCCGTCGAGCGTCACCCGCTTGCCGTTCGACTCCATCTCGAGCTGCTGCAGGTAGGCCGGGAACCGGGCGAGCACGTCGCTGTAGGGCAGCACCGCCTGGGTCGACGCCCCGAAGAAGTTGCGGTACCACAGGTTGAGCAGGGCCATGAGGACCGGGGCGTTCTGCGCCAGCGGGGCGTCGCGCACGTGCTCGTCGATCCGGCGGAAGCCGTCGAGCAGCTCGCCGAACGCGGCCGGGCCGATGCCGATCATCAGCGAGAGGCCGATGGCCGAGTCGAGGGAGTAGCGGCCGCCCACCCAGTCCCAGAACCCGAACATGTTCTCGGTGTCGATGCCGAACGCGGCGACCGCGTCGGCGTTCGTCGACAGGGCGACGAAGTGGCGGTCGACCCGGGCCGTCGGGCCGAGGCGCTCGGTGAGCCACGCCTTCGCGTGCTCGGCGTTGGTGAGGGTCTCCAGCGTGGTGAACGACTTCGACGCGACGATGAAGAGCGTCGTCTCGGGGTCGACGTGCTCGAGCGCCCAGGCCAGGTCGTCGCCGTCGACGTTCGACACGAAGCGCAGGTCGAGGTCGTCGCGCACCCAGCGGCGCAGCGCGATGGCGGCCATCGCCGGGCCGAGGTCGGAGCCGCCGATGCCGATGTTCACCACGTGGCGGATCGGGCGGTTGGTCGAGCCCAGCCACTCACCGGACCGCACGCGCGCCGCGAACGCCGACATGCGGTCGAGCACCTCGTGCACGCCGGCGACCACGTCGACCCCGTCGACCACCAGCCGGTCGTCGCGCCGTCGGCGCAGCGCGGTGTGGAGCGCGGGGCGGTCCTCGGTGGTGTTCACGTGATCGCCGCGGAGCAGGGCCTCGAAGCGGGCGGGCACCTCGCGCTCCTCGGCGAGCTGCACGAGGAGCCGCAGCGTCTCGTCGGTGGTGCGGTGCTTGGCGTGGTCGACGTAGAGGTCGCCCGCCTCGACCACCATGCGGGTGCCGCGGTCGGGGTCGTCGGCGAACAGGTCGCGGAGGTGGGCGTCGCGGATCGTGGCGTGGTGGTCGGCGAGCGCCCGCCAGGCCGGGGTGGCCGTGACGAGGCTGCTGCGCGTGCGACGGGCGTCCGGGTCGGCCATGGGCCGAGACTACGTCCGGGACGTCGCGGCCTCGTCTGCCGGCCGCTCGCGGGTGGCGCCGATCCACGAGCGGTGCATGCGGGCGTAGGTGCCGCCGGAGGCCACCAGCTCGTCGTGGGGTCCCTGCTCGACGAGCCGGCCGTGGTCGAACACGAGGACGAGGTCGGCGAGCTCGGCGGTGGAGAGCCGGTGGGCGATGCTCACCACGGTGCGCCCTGCCGACAGCCGAGCGAGCGCGCCGGCGAGGGCCTGCTCGGTCTCGGGGTCGATGGCGCTCGTGGCCTCGTCGAGCACCAGCACGCCCGGTTCGGCCAGCTGGGCGCGGGCGAGCGCAACGAGCTGGCGCTCCCCGACGGAGAGGTTGCCGCCCCGCTCGCCGACCGGGGTGTGGATGCCCGCGGGCAGGCCGCGGACCCAGTCGCCGAGGCCGAGGGCGTGGAAGGCGTCGAGCACGTCGTGGTCGGTGGCGGCGTCGCCGCCGAGGCGGACGTTGGCCGCCACCGTGTCGTCGAACAGGAAGCCGTCCTGGGGCACCATCCGCACGTGGCGCCGCCTCGCCGCGGCGCCCACGGTGCGCAGGTCGACCCCGCCGATCCGGACGGCGCCTTCGACGGGGTCGGCAAGGCGGCACAGCAGCTTGGCGAGCGTGGACTTGCCCGAGCCCGTCTCGCCGACGATGGCGACGTTGGTGCCGGCCGGGATGCGGAAGTGCACGTGGTGGAGCACCGGCGGCCCCTCGCGGTAGGCGAAGGACACGCCGCGGACCTCGATGCCGAGCGGGCCGTCAGGGAGGTCGGCGCCGGGGTCGGCGTCTTCGACCTCGACCGGCAGCTCGAGCACGCCGAGGATCTTGCGCCAGCCGGCGATGGCGGTCTGGGTCTGGTCGAACACCTCCGACAGCTCGGAGACCGGCGTGAGGAGCAGGTTCACGAGGAACAGGAACGCCACCAGCTCGCCCGAGGACACGCCGAGCGCCTCGCCGTGCAGCGCGCCGATGACGGTGACGCCCGCCATGGCGACGGAGCCGAAGACGTCGCCGAGCGGGAAGAGCAGGGCGAAGAACAGCCCGGCTCGCAGGTGCGCCCGGTACTGGTCGGTCATCGCGGTGCGCAGGCGGTGGCGGGTGCGGTCCTCGAGCCCGTAGGCACGCACGACGGCGGACCCGGTGACCGCCTCGGACACCTCGGCCATGGTCGAGCCGACGGTGTCGCGCACCTGGTCGTAGGCCTGCAGCTGGCGCCGCTGCAGCGCCTTCATCACCGGGATCAGCGGCGTGAACGCGAGCAGCACCACCAGCGTGAGCTGCCACGAGTACACGAGCATCACGACGAGCGTCCCGATGATGACCGAGGAGTTCACGATCCACGCGATGGCGCCCCACTGGGTGAACTGGGCGAGCGTCTCGGTGTCGGAGGTGACCCGGGCCACGAGCTCGCCCCGCCGGGACTCGGTGTGGTCGGCGATGGCGAGGCGGTGGATGTGCTCGAAGGTGCGCACCCGCAAGGCGAACAGGGCGTCCTCTGCGGTGCGGATGAGGCGCAGGTAGGTCGCCCGGGCCAGCACGAACAGCCCGACGATCACCGCGACGGCCACGGCGCACGCCGGGTAGACGAAGCCGGGTCGGAACCCGGCGTCGCCCAGCACGCCCCCGTCGAGGATCTGCTGGATGAGCACGGGGACGGCCAGTCGGCCGGCCCCGCTGCTGACCGCCATGCCGAGCGTGAACGCCAGGCCGGACTTGAGCTCGGGCGTGGCCGCGAGGCCTCGTCGCAGCACGGCGACGGCGCCGTCGAACCCGACGGACCGGTCCTCGGCCACCTCGTCGAGCGCGGTCACGACGCGACCTCCGGCCGGTCGGCCGGCGCGGCCTCCTGCTCGTAGGCGCGGACGAGCGCGGCGTACCGGGCGTCGCCGGCGAGCAGCTCGTCGTGGGTGCCGTCTCCCACGAGCCGGCCGCGGTCGAGGAACAGCACCCGGTCGGCGAGGCGGATGGTGGCGACGCGGTGCGCGACCACCAGCGTCGTGGTGTCGAGCTCCTGGCGGAGGCCGTCCAGGATGCGCTGCTCGATCACGGGGTCGATCGCCGACGTGGCGTCGTCGAGCAGCAGCAGCCGGGGGTGGCGCAGGAGGGCCCGGGCGAGGGCGAGCCGCTGGCGCTGGCCACCGGACAGCGTGATGCCGCGCTCGCCCACCACCGTGGCGCGTCCGTGCGCGAGGTCGTCGACGTAGGCGGCCTGGGCGACGTCGATGGCCCACTGCAGGCGCTCGGCGTCGACCGGCTGGCCGAGGGTGAGGTTCTCGAGGACCGTGTCGTTGAAGAGGAACGTCTCCTGGAACACGAGCGCCACGGAGCTGCGCAAGTCGACCGGGTCGGCGTTGCGCAGCGGCACCTCGCCGAGGCGGATCTCGCCGGCGGTGGGCCGGGCGAGCCCGGCGAGCAGGTTGCACAGGGTGGACTTGCCCGACCCGGTGGCGCCGACGATCGCCACGACGCCGCCGGGCTCGACGTCGAAGCTGACGTCGTCGAGCACGCGCTCGCCGCCGTAGGCGAAGGACAGCTCGCGCACCGACAGGGGGAGTGGGCCGGCGGGCAGGTGCTGGCGGGCCTCGGGCTCCGGGACGAGCGGCGCGCCGGTGACCCGGTGGTCGGTGTCGAGCACGTCGACGATGCGCTCGCGGCTCACCACCGCTCGGGGCAGCTCCTCGAGCAGGAAGCCGATGACCCGCATCGGGAAGGCGATGATCGAGAACAGGGCCATCGCCTGCACGAGGTCGCCGGTGGTGATGGTCCCCTCCGAGACCCGCCAGGCGCCGATGCCGAGCAGGGCGACGGTGCCGAGGTTCGGCAGCGCCTCGAGCGCCGGCTCGAACGCGGCCCGGAGCCGCCCGATCACGAGCCGCTCCCGCCGGAGGTCGTCGGCCGCGGCTCGCATGCGGGACGACTCCCGGTCCTCGAGGCCGAGCAGCTTGACGACCAGCGCGGCCTCGAAGCTCTCGTGGGCCACGGACGACACGTCGGCGACGTGGGCCTGGGCCCGGGCGGACGGCCCGACCACCCTCGTGGTGTACAGCCGGTTGAGCAGCATGAGCAGCGGGAACAGGCCGAGGCCGATGGCGAGCAGCAGCGGATCGAGCACGGCGAGGTTCACCGCCGCGAACACGAGCAGCACCAGCGCACCGAGCGACAGGGGGAGCGGCACCATGGCGAAGGCCGAGCGCTCGGCGTCGCTGTCGGCGTGGGCGAGGAGCTTGCCGGTGGGCTGGCCGAAGAAGAACGGGAGCGGCTGCTCGAGGTAGTGGTCGCTGAGCCGGTTGAACCAGCGCATCTGCATGCGTCGGGTGGTCATGTTGCCGTAGTAGCGGCGGGCCACGACCCCGGCCGCTCGTACGATCGACATGGCCACGATGACCGCGCCGCCCGCGAGCGCCGCCGCCACCGTGGGCCGTTCGTCGAGCCGCGGCACGATGAGCTCGTCGGTCACCCGCCCGAGGATCACCGCGCCGGCGACCGAGGCGGCGGCGAACACGAACGCACCGGCGATGGCGCCGGCGGCCGGCCACGGCTCGGCGCGCAGGATCTCCACGAGCAGGGAGATGCCCCGGCGCATCACGCCCGGGTCGTCGGGGGTCGGGTCCGCGCCGCGCTCGATCGTGTCGTCCACCACGCGCACAGGCGCACGCTACGGCCTGGCGGGCGCGGCGCCCGCACGGGTTGCCGTCCCTCAGGTGTCCTGGGTCTGACCCACGTCGGGCCGGATGTCGATCGGGCCGAGGTCGAGCACCGCCGCGTGCTTCGAGGCGTACATGCGGCGGTCGGCCTCTCGCACCAGGGCCTTCGCCTCCACCGCCGAGCCGGTGCTCCACCCGATGCTGCACGAGACGTCGAGCAGCCCCACGTCGGTGCTGTACGGCGCCGCGAGCACGCCCTCGAGGCGGTGCACGATCTGGTCGACGTCGTCGACCTCGTCGGCGGCGTCGAGGCGGCGCAGGACGATGAGGAACTCGTCACCGCCGAGCCGCACCGCGACGTCGTCGGGCCGGCACACGGCCTGGAGCCGCTCGGCGATCTGGCGCAGCACCTGGTCGCCGACCTCGTGCCCGTGGGCATCGTTGATGGCCTTGAAGTCGTCCATGTCGATGAGGGCCACGCCGACGTGCTCCGCGGGGTCGATCAGGTCGTCGACGGTCCACTCGAGCAGGCGGCGGTTGCCCACGCCGGTGAGCGGGTCGAGCGCGGCCTGGTGGCGCAGCGACACGACCGTCGACGTCTCCGCGGTGACGTCGCGCAGCTGGGTGACGACCCAGCGGCCCTCGGGCGTGTCGACCGGGATGGCGGTCACCGCGAACCACCGGTCCAGCTGGGGGAGCCCGAGCACCCGGTCGGTGACGACCTCCCCGGAGCGGCGGGCGGCCTCGCTCGGCAGCTCGTCCCGGGCCACCGGCCGCTCGTCGCGGTCGACGAGCGCGCTCGGGACCCAGACGAGGTCGCTGGCGACGACCTGCTCGCCGGTGTCGTCGAGGTCGAGCATGCGCCGCGCCGACTGGTTCATCTCGACGAGCTGGCCCTCGCTGTCCCGCACGATGATCCCTCGGGGATCGCTGCGCAGCACGGCCGACAGCACCGCTTGCAGCCGCTGGCTCCGCTCGGCTGCGGCGCGACCCGCCTCCCGCGACCGGTCGTCGACGATGCCGATGATCCGCCCGCCCACGGCGAGCAGCCCGACGACGGCGACGGACGAAGCGAGCTGGCGCCACGGGTGGTCCCAGCCCTCGGGGACGGCGACGGCGAACGACGCCGTGGCGGCGGCGACCGCGGCAGCCACGCCGCGCCAGCGGCCCAGCGCGCCGGCGGCCACCGCGACGCCGATCAGGGCGAAGAGCGGCTCGGTGCCGTGGCGGACGTCGACCCATGCCCGCACGGCCATCACCGCCACCAGGTCGACAGCCCACAGCGCCGGGATCGGGTGGCGGCGGTCGATCCACGCCGTGATCAGGACGAGTCCGGCGAGGGGGAGCCAGAGCGGTGCCGCGGTGCCCGCCTCCTCGAGCAGGAGGGCGGTGGCGCCACCGAGCACGACGACGCCGGCTCGCGCGGCGTGGACCAGTGCCCACGCGGATCGATCTCCCTCTGCCCGGCCCACCTGCCTACCGTAAGTGCTCCTGGGCGCGCTGAGAATGGCTGCTGGGCACCATTCTCGGAATGACCTGTCAGGAGCACGGTGTCACCGTCACGCCGTCAACGCATCTGGACGCCACAGCTGGGCCGGCGTCTGGTCGCGCGGCCCCGAGAAGGGCAGGGGGACCTCGTCACCGGTGCGAGCCGACACCGAGGCCGCGCACACGATCTCGAGCAGCTGGCGGCCGAGGTGCACGTCGCTGATGGTGGACGACGTGCCGGCCCGCCAGGCGAGCTCGGCGTCGCGCAGCTGGGCGACGTAGCCCAGCTCGTCGAGCTGGGGCGGGATGCCGTCGTCGTCACCGGACGTGGGCGGCGCCGGCAGGGGCAGCCGCTCGCCGTTGCGCTCGAGGGCCACCGCCGGCAGCAGCTCGAAGCGCACCACGGCGTCGTCGGAGGCGGCCTGCAGGTCCCACACCGGTGCCGGCGCCCGCCACGACACCTCCACGTGCGCGGTGAGCCCGGTGTCGAAGCGGAGCCACACGTCGGCGAGGTCCTCGACCTCGACGTCCGGGCTCGCGTCGAACGCCGCCCGCACGCCGACCGGGGTCGCGCCGCCGGCCGCTCGCACCACCAGGGCGAGCGGGTGCACGCCGAGGTCGAACAGGGCCCCGCCGCCCCAGTGGCGCCGCGTGAAGTCGCCCCAGGTCGGGCGGGGCTGGAGGGTGCGGGCGGTGAGGTGCCGGAGCGGGCCGAGCCGCGCGACCTCGGACAGTGCGGTGGCGGTGGCGTCGGAGAACAGCAGGTTCTCGGCGTAGGTGAGGACGCCACCGGCCTCGACCACCCGCACGAGCCGGTCGGCGTGGTCGAGGGTGGCGCACAGCGGCTTCTCGACCACCACGGCGGCGCCGCCGGCCATGGCCCGCAGGGCGTCGACGGCATGGCGAGCGGGCGGGGTGGACACGACGACGATGTCGGCGCCGGCGGGGAGGTCCTCGTAGGCGACGACCCGCCCCCCGGTCTGCTCCGCCCGTCGGCGGGCGGCCTCCTCGGTGCGCGACGCGACGGCCACCACCCGGGCGCCGGGCAGCGCGCCGATGGCCATGCCGTGGACGGCGCTGATCCAGCCGGCGCCGGCGAGCGCCCAGTCGGTCATGCCAGCTCCCGGGTCATCCGAGGAAACGTAGTGATCGTGCTGCCGTTCCGGCCCCCGGTACGATCGAGCGGGTCGTGACCCGCGCCCTGAACCCCCTCGTGCGCCTCGTGCTGCTGCTGGCGCTGGCGTCGCTCGTCGTCACCGCCGTCGGCCTGGCCGTGGGTCCCCAGCTCGGCGACCTCGCCACGGCCGCCCACGGCGAGGCCGACGACGTCGAGCTCCGGGGCCTGTCCGAGCGGTCGTACGTCTACGCAGCCGACGGCACGCTCATCGCCACCCTCCGCGAGGAGGAGAACCGGGCGCCGGTGTCCATCGACGAGCTGCCCCAGCACGTCATCGACGCCGTGCTCGCCGTGGAGGACGCCGACTTCTACGACCACAAGGGCGTCAACGTGCGCTCCACCATGCGGGCGCTGCTCTCCAACGTCGAGTCGGGCGAGACCAGCCAGGGCGGCTCCACGATCACCCAGCAGCTGGTGAAGCAGGGCGTGCTCACCTCCGAGCAGACCTTCGACCGGAAGCTGCGCGAGGTGTTCCTCGCCGTGCGGCTCGAGAAGCAGATGCCGAAGAAGCAGATCCTCGAGCTCTACCTGAACACCATCTACCTGGGGAACCACAGCTACGGCATCCAGGCCGCGGCCGAGACGTACTTCGGCGTGCGGGCCTCCGAGCTCGACATCGGCCAGGCCGCGCTGCTCGCCGGGCTCATCCGGGACCCCATCGACTACAACCCGTTCCGCTACCCCGAGGTCGCGCAGGAGCGCCGCCGCATCGCGCTGAACCGGATGGTGGCCGAGGGCAAGATCACCGAGGAGCAGGCGGCACCGCACCGCGACGCCCCGCTGCCCACCGAGCCGATCCAGTACACGCCGCCGCCGGACGACTACTTCGTCGAGGAGGTCAAGCAGGAGCTGCTGCGCGATCCCCGGCTCGGCGAGACCGCGAGCGAGCGCTACGACGCGGTGTTCCGCGGCGGCCTGCAGATCTACACCACCCTGCACCCGGCCCTGCAGTACCTGCACCAGATCAAGCGGAACGAGGTGCTCGCTCCCTTCGCCCTGCCCGAGAACCCGGCGCTGTTCGTCGCCGGTCGCAACATGGCGGGCCAGGACGCGATCGGGACGGTGGCCATGGCCACCGTCGAGCCGGGCACCGGCGCCGTGCGGGCCCTGGTGGGCGGTCCGGGCTTCGGCGACGAGAACAAGTTCAACCTCGCCACGCAGGGCTACCGCCAGCCCGGCTCGTCGTTCAAGACCTTCGTCCTGCTCGAGCTGCTCGAGCAGGGGTACTCGCCGCTCGACACGATCTCGGGCGCCGGTCCGTGCCGGTTCAAGATCCCGGGTGTGGAGGAGATCTACGAGGTCGAGAACTTCGGTCGTTCCCGGGGCTTCACCGGGTCCATCCGGTCGATGACCACCGCGTCGTCGAACTGCGGCTACGTCCGCCTCGGCCAGATCGCCGGCATCCCCGAGGTCACCGAGCTCGCCGGGCGCATGGGCATCAAGACCCGCAACGCGGCCAACGAGATCGTCGACCTCGACCCGAGCATCTTCTCGACGCCGCTCGGCACCCAGGAGGTCACCCCGCTCGGCATGGCCGCCGCGTACGCCGCCATCGCCAACGACGGCCACTACAACGCGCCGTACTTCGTCGAGCGCGTGCTCGACCGCGACGGCGAGGTCATCCTGCAGCACAGCGATCCGGGCGAGCGGGTGGTGTCCATCGAGACCGCCCAGATCGCGGCCGACATCCTCAAGGACAACGTGCTCGGCGGCACCGGCACGGCGGCCCGGGTGCCGGGCCACGACGTGGCCGGCAAGACCGGCACGGCGCAGGACTTCTCCAACGCCTGGTTCGTCGGCTTCAGCCGGCAGCTCTCGACGGCGATCTGGATGGGCGCCATGGAGGGCAACGTGCCCATGGAGCGGGTCGGCGGGCGCAACGTCACCGGCGGCTCCTACCCGGCCCAGATGTTCGGCCGGATCTACAACGCCGTGCTCGAGAACATGGAGCCCGAGCCCTTCGCCGACCCGCCGGACCGGCGCGCCACCGGCTCGCTCCGGGTCGATCGGGAGATCGACGTCGGTGGTGGCAGCAGCAGCTACGTGCCCCGGCGCCGCCGCAGCAGCTCGCCCACCCGCTCGCGGGCGCCCGCCACCACGGCCGCGCCCGACACCACCACCGCTCCTGAGCCCTCCGACGGAGGTGGTGGTGGCGACACCGGCGGGGGAGACGGCGGCGGCAACGGCAACGGCAACGGAGGCGGGGGAGGCGGCGGCACCACCGGCGACACCACCCCGTCCGGCGACTTCGAGGAGATGAGCGGGTGAACCCGTGGACGCAGCTGCTGGACGTGCAGGCGCTCGACACCACGCTCACCCAGCTCGACCACCGGGCGGTCCAGCTCCCCGAGCGCGCCGACCTCGCGGCCGTCGAGGACCAGCTCGCCGCGCTGCGGGCCGAGGTCGCGAAGGTCGAGGACGAGAAGCACGCCCTGGTCAAGGAGCAGACGCGCCTCGAGGACGAGATCGCCTCCGTCGAGGGCAAGATCGCCAGCGCCGACCGGCAGCTCTACAGCGGGGGCTCCGACGTCAAGGAGCTCCAGGCCCTCCAGGACGAGATCGCCGCGCTGAAGCGGCGGGTGTCGGCCCTCGAGGACGAGGAGCTCGAGCTGCTCGAGCAGATGGAGCCCCTCGACGAGCGCCTGGCCGGGTTCGCCGAGCAGCGTGCCCGGCTCGACGAGCAGGCGGTGGCCCTCACCGCGGCCATCGCCGAGGCCGAGGCGGAGATCGACCGCGAGCGCGGGCAGGTCATCGACCAGCGGGCGGCCCTCGTGGCGGGCATCGACCCGGCGGCGTTGGCCGAGTACGACGCCGTCCGCAACCGGCTGGGCGGCGTGGCGGTGGCCCGGCTCGAGCACGGCTCCTGCGGGGCGTGCCACATGAAGCTCTCCGCCGTCGAGTACGACCGCATCCTCCACCTGCCGGCCGACGAGCCCGTCCGCTGCGAGGACTGCGGCCGGTTCCTCGTCCGCAGCTGACGTGCTGGTCTGGTACGTCGCCACCGCGGCGGCGGGGGTGTGGGCGGTGTTCGACAGCCCGGCGCTCGACTACCGCTTCGTGATGCTCGGCGCGGTGCTGCCGGTCACCGAGGTCGCGCTCGGCCGGCCCGGCCCCCTGCACTCGCTCGTCACCGCGGTGGCGGTCCTCGCCCTCGTCATGCTGGTCACGCAGGGCCGGCGCATCGTGCGCCGGCGGCTGCTCGGCATCCCGATCGGGCTCATGGCGTACCTGGTGTTCTCGGGCACGTGGACCGACACCGACGCGTTCTGGTGGCCGCTCACCGGCCTGGGGCTGTCCGACGCCGATCCGCCCGAGCTGGCCCGAGGCGGCGTCACCGTCGTGCTCGAGCTCGCGGGCGTGGCGCTGCTCGTGTGGTGGGTTCGGAGGGTCGGGCTCGACGAGGCCGCGGCCCGCGAGGAGTTCCGGCGCACGGGCCGACTGCCCCGGGCCACGATGCCGCCCGTCCAGGGCCAGTGCTGACCGTCGTCCGCCACGGGCGCACGGAGGCCAACCGGGCCGGCCTCTTGCTCGGCCGGCTCGACGTCGCGCTCGACCCGCTCGGTGAGCGCCAGGCGAAGGCTGTCGCGGACGCGGTCGGGCCCGCCGACCGGGTCGTGTGCAGCCCGCTGCAGCGCACCCGCGCCACCGCCGAGGCCTGGGGCGTCCCGGTCCACGTCGACGACCGCTGGCTCGAGCTCGACTACGGCTCCTTCGACGGCACCCCGCTGCACGAGGTGCCGGCGGACGTGTGGAACCGGTGGCGGCACGACCTCGACTTCGCGCCCCCCGGCGGCGAGAGCCTGCGCGACCTGGGTGCGCGGGTCCGGTCGGCGTGCGACGACCTCGCTGCCGACGCGCGCGACGGCCACGTCGTCGTCGTCACCCACGTGTCGCCCATCAAGGCGGCGGCCGCCTGGGCCATGGGCGTCGGCGACGACGTCGCCTGGCGGATGTTCGTGTCGCCGGCGTCCATCACCCGCATCGCCGTCACCGACCGGGGCCCCTCGCTGCACGGCTTCAACGTCACCACCCACCTCGACGGGCTCGACGAGGCGACGTGACCCCTCTCCGCGCGCTGCTCCTCGTGGCCGCGCTCGCGGCCGGGGCGTGCGAGGCCGACGGCGGTGCCACCGATCGGGCGGTCGAGCGCGCGCCCCGCACCACCGCACCGTCTGCCACCGAAGCGCCCACGCCCACGCCGACCTCCACCCCGCTCACCACCACGACCACCACGACGCCCTCGACCGCGGCGCCGAGGCCGGCGTGGCTCGGCACCCGGGTGCTGCCCGTGGGGCCGAAGGGGTACGCGGCCGCCCAGCCCACACCGCCGGAGCTGGTCGACCGGCGCCTCGAGACGCCCGACCACCTCCCGCCCCCCGACAGCGACGCGTTCCAGGTCACGGTCGACGAGGTGCCCGACGACGTGCTCGCCCGCTCGACCTGGTCGCCCGAGTGCCCCGTGCCCCACGAGGAGCTGCGCTGGGTGCGGCTCACCTTCTGGGGGTTCGACGGGCGCACCCACACCGGCGAGCTGCTCGTGCACGCCGATGCCGCCCAAGCCGTCGCCGCCGGCTTCGCCCGCCTGCACGAGCGGCGGTTCCCCATCGAGGAGATGCGCATCGCCAGCCAGGCCGACCTCGACGCGCCCCCCACCGGCGACGGCAACAACACCACCGCCTTCGTGTGCCGGCCCACCCGCGGTGCCACCAGCTGGTCCGAGCACGCGACGGGCCGCGCCGTCGACGTGAACCCGTTCCACAACCCGTACGTGAAGGGCGACGTCGTCCTCCCCGAGCTGGCCACCGCCTACGTCGACCGCGGCTGGCACCGGCCCGGCATGCTCAGGTCCGAGGACGTGGCCGCCTTCCTCGACGCCGGCTGGGGGTGGGGCGGGCAGTGGCGCTCGCTCCAGGACTGGATGCACCTCTCCGCCAACGACCGCTGACCGCCGGACAGGAAGCTGGACGCGGATCCTGCGCACCCCTCCCGTTCTGGACGCGGAAGATGCGCAGCCTCAGCCGAGGGCGGCGTACAGGGCGTCGACGAGGGCGCGGTTGCGGGGGCTCTGCCAGCGGGGGATCACGTGGTTCATCACGTAGCCGAAGGCGATGCGCCGGGCGGGATCGGCGAAGCCGAGTGAGCCGCCCGTGCCGAAGTGGCCGTAGCCCCCTGGCGTCCGGCCGAGGGGCCGGTTCTCGGTCCAGGGCTGGAACCCGAGGCCGAAGGTGACGTCCTGGGCGAGCGTCGGGCACCACCCGGACGACTGGGCGCGGGTCGCCTCGGCCAGCAGCTCGTCGGAGAGGAGCCGGCCGTCGAGCAGCCCCTGGTAGACCGCGGCCACGCCACGGGCGGTGGCGTGGCCGTTGGTGGAGGGGATCTCGGCCTGCCGCCAGGCCGTGGAGTTCACCACGCCGACCGACGAGTAGCCGGGCGGGTTCGCGTAGCTGAGCAGGGTCATCCGCTGGTCCGGTTCGAGCGCGTCGAGGTCGACGTCCTGCCAGATGGGCCGGTCGCCGGCCCAGATCAGCTCGGCGCACCGGTGGAGGTCGCCGTCGGGCACGCCGAAGTGCACATCGGCACCGAGCGGGCCGGTGACGCGCTCGCGGAGGAGGGCGCCCGGACCCCGGCCCGTGACGGCGTGGAGCAGCCCGCCCGTCAGGTGTCCGAAGGTGTTGGTGTGGTACACGTGCCGCTCGCCGGGCGGCCACCACGCCTCGGTGGCGGCGACGGCGGCGACCATCCGGTGGAAGTCGAACAGGTCGCCGTCGGTGAGCGGCTCGCGGATGGCGGGGACGCCGGCGCGGTGGGAGAGCAGGTGCCGCACGGTGGCCCGCTCCTTGCCGCCGGCGGCGAACTCCGGCCAGTGCTCGGCGACCGGGTCGTCGAGGCCGATGCGGCCCTCGTCGACGAGCTGCAGCACGAGCACCGAGACGATCGCCTTGCCGACCGAGTACACGTCGACGAGCGTGTCGGCCGCCCACGGCTCGCTGCGGCCCTCGTCGCGGTGGCCGACCCAGCAGTCGACGACCACCTCGCCGTCGACGTGGACGCACACGGCGGCGCCCACCTCCCCGTGCTCGACGACGTTGGCCACCATCGCCGCCCCCACGCCCTCGAAGCCGGGCGCGACGTGGCCGTGGACGGTGGGCTCGGGGTGCGGGCTCACGGGTCGATCCGCAGGAACGCGGTCTTCAGGTAGTGGGCCTCCGGGAACGTCGCGGGGTGATCGACGGCGTGGCCGGTGCGGGCGAGCTCCTGGAAGCCGTGGCCGGCCCCGGTGATGACGTCGCGCAGCTGGCGGTGGAACGTGCCCGCGTCGATGCGGCTGGAGCAGGACGACTGCACGAGCACGCCGCCACGGCGGGTCACGGCCAGGCCGAGCTCGGTGAGGCGGGCGTAGGCGCGCAGCCCCCGCTCGACGGCGTCCTGGCGCGGCGCGAACGACGGCGGGTCGATCACCACCAGATCCCAGCGTCGACCGGCGGCCGCATGGCGGGCGAGGACCTCGAAGGCGTCGCCGGCCTCGGTGGTGTGCCGGCACGCGGCGACGGCGGGGAGGGCGTGGTTGCGGACCATGTTCGCCCGTGCGGTGGCCAGTGCCGGCTCGCTCAGGTCGACCGTGTGGAGGGTGCGGGCGCCGCCGGCGGCCGCGTGCACGCCGAACCCGCCGGTGCAGGCGAACACGTCGAGCACGTCGAGGCCGGCGGCCATCGTCCCCACCAGGGCGCGGTTGTCGCGCTGGTCGAGGAAGTGGCCCGTCTTCTGGCCGTGCACCACGTCGGCGCCGAAGCGCAGCCGGCGCTCGAGGAACTCCACCGGACCATCCGGCACCGTCCCAGCCAGCACCTGTCCGTCGGCAAGCCCGTGGGTGGGTCCCTCGGCGACGGTGCGGGCGAGCCGGAGCACCAGCCGCTCGACGCCGGCCGCCGCCAGCAGCAGCGGCACCAGGCCGGTGAGGTGCGGGAACCAGGCCGGGGTGTACAGCTTCACCACCGCGGTGTCGCCGTAGCGGTCGAGGACCAGCCCGGGGAGCCCGTCGCTCTCGCCGTTGACGCAGCGGAACCCGGTGGTGGCCCCGTCGGCCACGAGCGCGGCTCGCTGCTGCATCGCACGGTCGAGCCGCTGCGCCCAGAAGGCGTCGTCGACGGTGGCGGGGGCGCCGGCGTGGAGGACGCGCACGCGCAGCGGCGAGGTCGGGTCCCACAGCCCGATGGCGGCGAAGCGCCGGCGGTCGTCGAACACGACGGCCAGCGCGCCCGGCGGCGCGTCGTGGCTCGCCGACGTGATCGACCCGTCGTACACCCACGGGTGACCGCCCCGCACCTGGCGAAGTGCGTCGCGGGTGAGGCGCACGGCGACGCGCCGGGCGTCGAGCGCGGGCAGTGCAGCGGTGAGGTTCGTGGGGACGGGCATGCGCGATCCGGGCAGGGGGCAGCGGTCGACGGTAGCCGGGCCTGACCGGCCCGCCACGCCCGTATCGTCATGGCGTGGAAGCCCAGCGAACCGCGACCACCACGGGCCGGCGCCGCCGGCTGGTGGAGGAGCTCACCGAGGAGGGCGTCGGCTTCGTCGTCCCTGACGGCATCGACGACGACCTGCTCGAGGAGCTCGACTACGCCCTCCGTCCGCCCGTCCACGAGCAGTTCGTACCGAGCTTCGGGGCCATCGTGCACCCGACGGTGCCGGCCGAGGACTGGTACATCAGCACGCAGCTCACCGTGTCCCGCCGGCGCACGTCCGGCTACGACGACCCGCAGGTGCGCCGCTTCGCCGACGGCTCCTCGAGCTGGGCGGTCCGGGGTCCGCACGGGCTCGACGAGTTCGTGGTGTTCGACCGCTCGGCGGGCTCCGAGCGCGACCTCGTGGTCCTCGCGTCCGCTGCCGGCGCCCGGCTCGTGCAGCGCGACCGGGGTGGCATCGTGCGGGTGGTGGGCCCGTTCGGCGTGGTGCGGGCCGACGTGTCGGGTTGGCACCACGAGCCGCCGCTCGGCTCGTGGATCGAGGGCGTGCCCGGGTGCCTGCGCGAAGGGCAGCGCACGGTCCTCGGGCACCTGCTCGAGTTCGCGGTCCACGACCTGGGCGCCCGGCACATCGGGTCGCTGCTCGTGCTGCACCCCACCGGCGACCTGCACGCCGCCCACGAGCACCGGCTCCCCGTCCCGCCCGAGCTGCACATCGAGCGTCCGCACGACCTCGCCCCGCTGCGCCACGGCATCGCGCAGTCCGACGGCGCCACGGTGTTCGACGCCGGCGGCACGCTGCGCTGGATGGGCATCCGGCTGGTCCCGAGCCGGGCCGCCGAGCAGACCGTGAAGCCGCTGCGGGGCACCCGCCACACCTCCGGGCTCCGCTACAGCTACGACGACCCCGACGCCGTGGTCATCGCGATCAGCGACGACGGCCCGGTCACCGTGATGCGCCAGGGCCACGTGGTGGGGCGCTCGCCCGACGACGTGGAGGCCGTCGACGCCGTCTGAGGCCCCACCCTCTGGTCAGCCCTCGTCGAGCTCCACCCGGTCGAGCGGGCGTACGGCCGGTCCGTCCAGCACCGCGCCGTCGGCGTCGAAGCGCGAGCCGTGGCACGGGCAGTCCCACGAGGTCTCCGCCTGGTTCCACTCCACCGTGCATCCCAGGTGCGTGCAGGTGGGGGACACCGCGTGCAGCGTGCCGTCGGCCTCCCGGTATGCGGCCACCGTCGCACCGTCGACCTCCACCAACCCGCCATCGCCGGGCTCGAGGTGCGTGACCGACTCGGCCCGCAGCCGGCCGGCGTAGCCCTTCACCAGGTCGGTGCCCACCTTGACGTTGTCCTTGACGAGCTTGGCGACGGTGGACGCATCGCCGATCCGGGTGGCGTCGAACGCCGGGAGCCAGCGGTGGTCCCGTCCTTGGAGGAGCTCGGCGAGGACCTCGGCCGCCGCGGTGCCGTTCGTGAGACCCCACTTGCGGAACCCGGTGGCCACGAACGTGCGGGCGCTCCGGGGCGAGCGCCCGACGTAGGGGAGGTGGTCGGCGGTGATGAAGTCCTGGGCCGACCAGCGGTACTCGAAGGACTCGACCTCGAAGTGCTCACGGGCCCACCGCTCCAGCTCGCCCCAGTGGGCGGGTGAGGTGCCCTTCTCGCCGGTGGGGTGGTTCTCGCCGACGACGATGATGCCTGGGCGCCCGCCGTCGTCCCACGGCCGGGTCGAGCGGGTGGCGCCGCTCACGTTCATGTGCATCCCGGTGATGCCGCCACGGCGGAGGCGTGCCGCCACCCCGTAGGCCCGGTTGGGGCGGGCCTTGGCGAAGAAGCCGCCGCGGTCGACGAAGGGCAGGAGGGTGGCGACGACGACGTGGCGGGCCCGGACGTCGCCACGCTCGGTGTGCACGGTGACCGAATCGTCGTCCTCGTCGAGCCCGACCGCTCGCGTCTGCTCGACGATGGTGGCACCGGCGCTGCGCAGTGCCCGGGCGAGCGCAGAGGTGTAGCGGGTGGGGTGGAAGTGGGCCTGGTCGTCGAAGCGCAGGGCGGTCGTGACCGGGAAGGGCAGGTCCGTCTCGGTGGTGAGGGAGGCCGGCAGCCCGAGCAGGGACGCGGCGGCGTGCTCGGCCTCCAGGTCGGCGACCGAGGCCTCGTCCGTGGTCCACAGGTACGAGGGCGCGCGGGTCAGCTGGCAGTCGGCGCCGGTCTCCTCGACGAGCTGGGCCACCGTGGAGATCGCCTGCTCGTTCGCCTCTGCGTAGAGCCGGGCCCGCTCCTCGCCGACTTCGCGGAGGAGCTGGTCGTAGGTGAGGTCGTGCTGCGACGTCACCTTGCCCGTGGTGCCCCCGGTGGTGCCGCCACCGACCCGGCCGGCCTCGATGACCGCGACGCTGGCCCCCTGCCGCGCGACGAGGAGAGCGGTGGTGAGACCGGTGATGCCGGCGCCGACCACGGCCACGTCGACGTCGACGCCGTGGCCGAGCTCGTCGAGGGCGGGGTGGCGGTCGGCGTCAGCGGTGGCGAGCCACACGGAGCGGTGCTGCGACATGCCCTGCCCCTACCCGAGCGGGTGGTCGATGAACCACCGGCGCACGCATCACCGCCCGGGGTCTGGGGGTAGGTGACGTGCGTTCTGGCAGCGGGGACATCCGACGGTGTCCTTGCAGTGACGAGCCGGGTGCCGCCTCACGGGAGGAGGTCGGGAGGATCAGTCCCGCCCCGCTGCCATCGGGATGACCTTCGCACACCGGGCCCCCGTCCGTCGAACGCCTCGGGCAGGATGGCCGGATCACGTCCCGCTGAGGAGGTGCCTGCCGTGGTCGACGTGACGACCAGCATCGTGATCGACCGGCCCGTCGAGGTGGTCGCCGCCCACGCCGGTGACCCGGCCAATGCGCCGAGCTGGTACGACAACATCGCTTCCGTCGAGTGGGTGACCGAGCCGGGCGTCCGGGTGGGCGCGAGGGCGACTGAAGGCCAGGCTGGAGACCTGAGCCGGTTGCTTGACCTCAAGTCAACTCGAGGTCTTACGGTCCTCCCATGCCCGCCGCCGCTGACCTCACGAGTGCCGACACCGACCTGATCGCCGCCTGCGCCGCCGCCATCGACGTCCCGAAGGTCGCCGAGCCCGACTCGTTCGTGCTCCACGCGCCGCTCGAGCTGCTGGCCCGGGCGATCCTGCTGCCGCAGGTGCCCGAGCCGTTCCGGCCGCTGGTGCGCCGGCGGCTGCAGTGGCTGGCGGACCGCTACCGAGCAGCCGGTCCGGATGCCCCGACGCAGGTCGACGGCGCGCTGGCGCCCGCCGTCCACGACGTGCTCGTCAGCCTGGCGGCTGCGGGCCACGGCCCGATCCTGCTCGCGCTTCGCCGGCGGGTCGAGGCGGTCCCGCCCAGCTTCGGTGACCGGCTGGTGGCTTCGGAGCTCGCCCGCCATCCGTCCTGGCGGCTCGAGTGGCCGAGCCGGCGGGACCCGTCGGGTCCGGCATCCGGCGATCTCGAGGTGCGACTGGCCGCCCCACCCTCACCCGGCGACCCGGGCAGCGACTTCATCTACCCGACGATGCACCTCGTGGACGCGAGCGGGCTGGCGGCCGAGGTGCTCGAACGCCCGCTCCGGGGCGTGTCCGTGACCGACGCCCGTCGTACCCTCCTGCGGGTGGCCGCGCGGTCGATGCTCCAGGACGCTCCGGCCGCCGCGCCGTACGGCTGGACGCACTGCCTGACGATGCCGCAGGCGGTGCTCGATGCGGTCGAGCAGGGTGCCGACGCCGACCTCGCCGTCGCCGTCGCGGCCACCTACGTGCTCGGCTTCCGCTCCACGCAGGGGCGCGTCGAGCTGGACCCGGCCTGGGCCCCCGCGCCGGGCAGCGCCGCGCACGCGGTGTGGGCGGCCGACGACGAGGAGCTGGAGCGGATCGCTGCGGCTCTCGCGGCCTACGGGGCCGTGCACCCCGACGCGCACGTGGCGAAGTACACGCTGGCCGGCCTCGATGCGGCGGCCGCCGATCCCGATGCCGCCCGGCTGTTCCTCGCCGCCGTCGCCCACCTCCACCAGTGGTGGCGAGCCACTGCGACCGCCGACGATCCCATCCTGGAGGAGCACCTGGCGCTGGAGGTGGCGGACGGTCTCACGACCGCACCGCCGTCGTGAGCGTGACGACCAACGGTCGGGTGACGCGCCCGGCGAACCCTCTTCGACGGCGTCGAGGAACCCGCCGGCGCGGCGGGACGGGCACGTCCGGCATCATGCCAACGACGGCGGCGTGGCCGTCGCACCGATGAGAACCGAGGTCGACACCCGTCTACAACGGCGACACCCCACCGAGAGGAGATGCGATGTCCGAGTCGACGACCCACACGCTCGAGGTCCCGGGCGCCGTGCTGACGTACGACGTCCGCCACCCGGACGTGACGAGCGAGCACCCGCCGCTGTTCGTCTTCGGGTCGCCGATGCCGGCGTCGGGGTTCTCGCAGCTCGTCGATCTCCTGGACGACCGCACCGTCATCACCTACGACCCCCGCGGCGCGGAGCGCAGCCGGGTCGTCGGAGACGTGCCGGTCACGGCCGAGGCGCACGCCGACGACATGCACCGCGTCGTGGAGGCGACGGGCCTCGGTCCGGTCGACGCCTTCGGGTCCAGCGGTGGCGGCGCCTTCGCGCTGGCGTGGGTCGTCGACCACCCCGCCGACGTCCGCACCCTCGTCTCGCACGAACCGCCGCTGGTGACGTTGCTCGAGGACCGCGCCGTCGCGCTGCGCGTGCAGGCCGACATCGTCGAGACGTACGAGCGCGACGGCTTCGGACCGGCGATGGCGAAGTTCATCCAGCTCGTCATGCATCCCGGCCCGTTGCCCGCCGACCACCTCGACCAGCCCGCGCCCGACCCGGCGATGTTCGGCCTGCCGACCGAGGACGACGGTTCGCGTGACGATCCGCTGCTGAGCCGCAACCTGGCGATGCCCCCGTTCCACCCCGACCTCGACGCCCTGCGCTGCTCGTCCGTGCGCATCGTCCCGGCCACCGGCGCCGAGGGCGAGGGCACGATGGCTCGGCGCGGCGGCGAGGCCCTCGCGGCGGCCCTCGGCGTCGACCCGGTCGTGGTCCCCGGCGACCCCGGCGGCTTCACCGCCCGCCCGTGGTCCCCGGCGAAC
>DASTYO010000148.1:0-6727 GCA_035764875.1 Acidimicrobiales bacterium
GACCTGGTGGCCGAGACACCGGAGGGCACGGTGCGGGGCCAGGTGGAGATCGAGGGCGCCGGCCGGCTGGTGCACATCGGCATCGATCCTGCCGACCCGCCCGTGCCGGCCGCCGCCACCGAGGCGCTCGCCGCGGCCGACCAGATCGTGCTCGGTCCCGGCTCCTTCTACACGAGCGTCCTCGCCCCGGCCGTCGTGCCGAAGATCCGGGACTGCATCGCCGAGCGCCGGGGGAGGTTCGTCTACGTGGCCAACCTCCACGCCGACGAGAGCGGCGTGAAGGAGATCGACCTCGCCGGCCACCTGCTGGCGCTGGCGTCGCACGGCCTGTTCCCGGACGCCGCGGTCACCCAGATCGGCGGCCTTCCGATCGGCGACCTCGAGGCCTGCCACCGGCGGGTCGAGGTGGTGGAGGCCGACGTCGACCGCCCCCACGGCCGCGCCCACGACAGCGACCTGCTGGGCGCGGTGCTCGCCACGCTGACCTGACCCGATCTCGACCCGAGGACCGTCGGCCCCCGACGCCGACGAGGTCGAGATCGCCGCACCGGCTGGACCTGACCCGAGAACCGTCGGCCCCCGACGCCTGCGGGGTCGAGAACGCTCAGGCGGCACCTCCGAGCTGGCGCCGACGGATCTCGTAGACGGCGACGAGCTCCCGCAGCGTCTCCTCCGGTGCCCCGACGACGTGCTCGTGCAGCGGGCGCACGACCTGCCAACCCAGCGCCGCCGCGTGGAGATCCCGGTCGCGGTCGCGCTTCATGTCGGCGATGCGCTGGTGCCACCGCCGCCCGTCGACCTCGGCGATGAGCTTGACCTCGGGCCACGCCGAGTCGACGAGCCCACGCACGCCGTCGGTGCGGGGGAGCGGGTACTGGCGTCGGGGCTCGGGCAGCGGAGACGGGGCGACGAGGCGGAAGAAGTCGCGCTCGAGCACGGAGGCCGCCGGCGTCTTGCCCGGACCGCGCTCGTCGAGCAGCGCGGTCAGCAGCCGGACTCCCGGCTTGCCCCGCCGGGCCACTGACCGGAGACAGGCGCCGATCTCGGCGTCGGTCGTGCGCCTGGCTGCGACGGCGTCCTCGACCAGCAGGCCCAGCCGCCCACGTCGCCACGTCGCCGCCAGGTCGACGATGGTCCGGGGGATCGACGTGACCGGGAAGCCGTCGAGCTCGACGACGTCGGCTGGGGAGAGGTCGTCGATCTGGTGCACGACCACGCCGGCCAGCGACTGGGAGCCGCTGTGCGGGACCGTCAGCACCACCGGCCCGTCGGCGGCCACGGCTGTGAGCCGGTGGATCCGGGCGGCGGAGTCGAACGACAGGACCGCCCCGCCGCCCACGGCGAGGAGCGCCGCCCACCGCCGCTGAGCCACCGTGTCGGGTGAGCCGGCCACGGCGTACACGCCCGGGTGGAGCCGACGCAGCGTGCCGGACCGCAACCGACGGTCCACGCCGGACGGCGAGACGCCGGCATCGAGCAGCTGCGTTCGGCTGATCGCTCCCGCCTGCGCCGCCGCCAGCTCGAACCACATCGACATGAGAAGACACGAAAGTTCACGAAGGTGTCAACGCCTGGCCGAACCCGACCCGAGAACCGTCGGCCCCCGACGCCAACGGGGTCGAGAACGCCGCACCAGCGGGCACAGAGGCCCGGCGGACCGACCGCCGCCCGACTGCTGCGCCGTTTGTGGCACCTGTGGCGCCTGTGGTCAGATCCGTCGCAGACCTGACCGACGACTCCCGAGGTGGGACTCACCATGACCGTGCGCGTGGGCATCAACGGCTTCGGCCGCATCGGCCGAAACTTCTTCCGGGCCGCCAAGGCGGCCGGCGCCGACATCGACTTCGTCGCCGTCAACGACCTGGGCTCGCTCGAGACCATGGCCCACCTGCTGCAGTACGACTCGGTCATGGGCCGGCTCCCCGAGCAGGTCGGCGTCACCGAGGGCGGCATCACCATCGGTCAGGACACCCTCAAGGTGCTGGCCGAGCGGAACCCGGCCGACCTGCCCTGGGGCGACCTCGGCGTCGACGTGGTCATCGAGTCCACCGGCATCTTCACCGACCGCGACAAGGCCGCCGCCCACCTCGACGGCGGTGCGCCGCTGGTCATCGTGTCGGCCCCGGCCAAGGGCGCGGACGAGACCTTCGTGGTGGGCGTGAACGAGGACGCCTTCGACAAGGACAAGCACAAGGTCGTGTCCAACGCCTCGTGCACCACCAACTGCTTCGTGCCGATGGTGCAGGTGCTCGACGAGGCGTTCGGCGTCGAGAACGGCTTCATGACCACCATCCACGCCTACACGGGCGACCAGTCGCTGGTGGACGGTCCGCACAAGGACCTGCGCCGGGCCCGCGCCGCGGCCATCAACATCATCCCCACCTCGACGGGCGCCGCCCGGGCCACCGGCCTGGTCATGCAGGCGATGCAGGGCAAGCTCGACGGCACGTCGCTGCGGGTGCCCGTGCCCACCGGCTCGATCACCGACTTCACCGCCGTGCTCTCGAAGGAGGCCTCGGTCGAGGCCATCAACGAGGCGTTCAAGGCCGCCGCTTCCGAGGGCCGCCTGTCCAAGGTCCTCGAGTACAGCGAGGCCCCGCTGGTGAGCTCCGACATCGTCGGCTCCGCCGCCTCCTGCACCTTCGACGCCGGCCTCACCATGGCCAACGGCACCCTCGCCAAGGTCAGCGGCTGGTACGACAACGAGTGGGGCTACTCGAACCGCCTCGTCGACCTCGTCCTGCACGCCTGCGGCTGAGCATGGAACCGGTTCCCCAGCTGGAGGACCTGCTCCCCCTCGACGGGAAGCGGGTGCTCCTGCGCGCCGACTTCAACGTGCCGCTGCGCGAGGAGCCCGACGGCACCCGGGAGATCGTCGACGACCTGCGCATCCGCGCCGCGCTGCCGACGATCCAGTGGCTGCAGGAGCAGGGGGCCACGGTCACGGCGTGCAGCCACCTGGGCCGGCCCAAGGGCGCACCCGACCCGAAGTACTCGATGGAGCCGGTGCGCCAGCGCCTGGCCGAGCTGGCACCCGGCGTCGAGCTGCTGGAGAACCTGCGCTTCGACCCGGGCGAGACGGGCAACGACCCGGCGTTCGTGCAGAAGCTCATCGAGGGCCAGGACGCCTACGTGAACGACGCGTTCGGCGCGTCGCACCGGGCGCACGCCTCCATCGTCGGCCCGCCCCAGCACCTGCCGTCCGCGGCGGGGCGCCTGCTGGCCAAGGAGGTCGAGATCCTCGGCGGCCTGCGCACCGACGCCCGCCGGCCCTTCATCGCCATCCTCGGCGGGGCGAAGGTGTCCGACAAGCTCGGCGTCATCGAGGCGCTGCTGCCGCTGGTGGACGGGCTCATCATCGGCGGGGGCATGTGCTTCACGTTCCTCGCCGCCCAGGGCAACCACATCGGCGACTCGCTGTTCGAGCCCGACATGGTCGACACGTGCCGGCGCCTGCTCGAGCAGGCCGGCGACAAGCTGCACCTGCCCACCGACGTCACGGCGCTCGGGCCGGGCGGCGAGATCGGCAAGCCCGACGCCGGGGGAGAGGTGCGCCAGCTGCACACCACCATCCCCGACGGCTGGAAGGGCCTCGACATCGGCCCGGGCACGGCCGCCGACTTCGGCGACCTGGTGGCCGAGGCCCGCACGGTGTTCTGGAACGGCCCGATGGGCGTGTTCGAGGACCCGCGCTTCGAGGCCGGGACGAAGACGCTGGCCCAGGCCGTGGCCGACTGCCGCGGCTTCACCGTCGTCGGCGGCGGCGACAGCGCGGCGGCGGTCGAGCAGTTCGGCCTCGCCCGCGACATCGACCACATCTCCACGGGCGGCGGCGCGTCGCTCGAGCTGCTCGAGCAGGGCGACCTGCCGGGCCTGCAAGCACTCCGAGGTGAGCACGTTGGCTGACAAGGCATCCGCCCGCACGCCGCTGATCAGCGGCAACTGGAAGATGCACAACAACCACTTCGAGGCGATCCAGCTCGTCCAGAAGCTGAGCTACGTGCTGACCAACGAGGACGTCGATGCCGTCGACGTCTCGGTGCACCCCCCCTTCACCGACCTGCGCTCGGTGCAGACGGTGCTCGAGGCCGACCGCATCCCGGTGGCCCTCGGCGCCCAGCACTGCCACTGGGAGGAGAAGGGCGCGTTCACCGGCGAGGTGTCGCCGCAGATGCTGGCCAAGCTCGACGTCGAGTACGTCATCTGCGGCCACAGCGAGCGCCGCGAGCTGTTCCACGAGACCGACGAGGACGTGAACCGCAAGGTGCTCGCCATCCTCAAGGCCGGCATGACGCCGATCATGTGCTGCGGCGAGACGCTCGAGGAGCGCGAGGCCGGCCAGGCCGAGGAGAAGGTCGCCGCGCAGGTGCGGGCCGGGCTCGCCAAGGTGAAGCCCGACCAGGTGGCCGGCATGGTCATCGCCTACGAGCCCATCTGGGCCATCGGCACCGGCAAGACGGCCACGGCCGACGACGCCCAGGCCATGTGCGCCCACGTGCGGGCCACCGTCGCCGAGGTCGCAGGCGCGGACGCAGCTGCCTCGATCCGCATCCAGTACGGCGGTTCGGTGAAGCCTGGCAACGCGAACGAATTGCTGACCCAGCCCGACATCGACGGCGCGCTCGTGGGCGGCGCGAGCCTCGATGCTGACGACTTCGGGCGCATCGTGCAGTACCGGCTGAGCGAAACGGACAGCTGAGGGGCACTTCGTCCAGCGTTTCGCCAGATCTGTGACAGGTCGGGTGGCGGAACAACCGGGGCGGCTGTGTTTCAGTCTGACGAAACGCGCACTCGGTCCTTGGCTGGGGGGTCGATCGTTGCTACGTTCCCCCGCCGGTCATGGACCGGTCGACATTCGTGCCGTACCGTACGTGACCCGCTGCGTTGCGTGGTCCCGATCGGCGCGCAGCTCCCTGCACCCCAAACAGGAGGAAAATCCCTGTGATGAAGTCCCGATGGCTGCGCCTTCTCGCGCTGCTTCTCGGCATGTCGCTCTTCGTGGCCGCCTGCGGCGACGACGACGACACCGCTGCTGACGACGACCAGACCGAGGACACCGGCGACACCGGTGGCGAAGGTGAGGGCGAAGGCGAAGGCGAGGGTGCAGGGGGTGGCGAGTTCATCGACTACGGCACCTTCGTCGGCGACCCGCCCGAGCACATCGACCCGGCGCTGAACTCGACGCTCGACGCCTACCAGGTCATCAACGCGATGTACGACGGCCTGACGGACATCGACGCCAGCAACCCGGACAGCCCCGAGATCGTCCCGCACCTCGCTGAGTCCTACGAGCCCAACGAGGACGCCACGGTCTGGACCTTCCAGATCAAGGAGGGCCTGACCTTCTCGAACGGCGAGGAGATCCTCCCGTCGACCTTCAAGCGCTCCTGGGAGCGTGCCGCCGCCATGGGTGGCGACTACAGCTACCTGATGACCTTCATCGAGGGTGGCCAGGAGGCGCTCGACAGCCCGGGCACCGAGCTCACCGGCGTGGTCGCCGACGACGAGGCCCTGACCCTCGAGGTCACCCTCGCCGAGCCGTACTCGAACTTCGACGCGGTCGCCGGCTTCCAGCTGTTCTTCCCGATGCCCGAGGAGGCCGGCGACGCCGCCGCCCCGGTCACCGACTACGAGAACGGTGTGATGGTCGGCAACGGCCCCTACATGCTCGAGAGCGCTCGCACCGACGAGGAGATCGTGCTCGTCAAGAACGACTCCTGGGACGGCGACTTCAGCGGTGAGACCTACGACAACCGCCTCGATCGCATCGTGTTCCGGGTGCAGGCCGATCCCGACACCGCCTACAACGCCTTCGAGGCCGGTGAGGCCGACAACGCGAACATCCCGCCGGCCCGTGCCTCCGAGGCGCAGGAGAACTACGGCAACACGATGGACGTCGACATCCTCGGCTCCTACCACTTCGTCATCAACGATCGGCAGCCGATCATCGGTGGCGAGCAGAACCTGAAGCTGCGCCAGGCGATCTCCGCGGCCATCGACCGCGAGCAGATCAACACCGCGGTCTACAACGGCACCCGCCAGACCTCCACGGGCATCGTGCCCCCGGGCATCCCGGGCTTCGAGCCGGACCTGTGCGAGTACTGCGCGTACGACCAGGAGCAGGCCCAGCAGCTGTTCGACGAGTGGAAGGCCGAGGGCGGCTCGCTGGACGGTCCCCTCCCGATCCAGTTCAACGCCGACGCCGGCCACGAGCCCGTCGTCCAGATCATCATCGACAACCTCGCTGCCATCGGCATCGAGGCCGAGGCCCAGCCCTTCCCCACCGAGACCTACTTCTCGCAGCTGGCCGAGGGTGCGTGCGTGATCTGCCGGGCCGGTTGGTTCGCCGACTACCCGACCTACGACAACTTCATGTTCGACCTGTTCCACTCCAGCGCGCTGGACGGCAACAACTACGGGTTCGTGAACGAGGAGTTCGACGCCCTGGTCGACCAGGCCAAGCAGACCACCGACGCCGCTGAGCAGAAGCAGCTGTTCAACGACGCCGAGCGGATCCTGCTGAACGACGCCACGATGGCGATCCCGATCAACTGGTACCGCGGCGACTACGTCTACGACCAGGACAAGTGGGACAACTTCGAGCAGACCAACGGTGGTCTGATCTTCTGGGAGCGCATCACGCCCAAGGCGTGATCCTTCCCCCGGGCCGCTGAGCGACCCGGACCGAACTGAGACGGTGGTGGCGGGCCCCGGGCCCGCCCCCCCC
>DASTYO010000149.1:0-9661 GCA_035764875.1 Acidimicrobiales bacterium
GGGCGGCTGACGTCGACGTCACCCGCATGTCGCGGGCCGAGTGGAAGCAGCGCAACGAGGCCGCCGGCATCGGCGTCTTCTAGGCCGCACCACCAACCACGCTGATCTGGCCCCAGGATCTGCGGTCGACGACCGCAGCTCCTGGGGCCAGATGCGTACTCAGGCGCTCTTCTCGAGGTCGGTCTGCACGACCCGGCGCAGCAGCTTGCCCGTCTCGGTGTAGGGCAGGGCGTCGACGAAGGAGACCACGTCGGGGGTCTTCGAGCTGCGCAGCGACCGGCGGGCGAACTCGCGCAGGGCGTCGGCATCGAGCTCGGCACCCTCGCGGAGGACGACGGCGACGGCGATGCGCTGGCCCCACTCGTCGTCGGGGATGCCCACCACCGCGCACTCGGCGACGGCCGGGTGCTGGAGCAGCACCTCCTCGATCTCGGCCGGCGCGATGTTCTCGCCGCCCCGGATGATCGTGTCGTCGTTGCGGCCCTCGATGAACAGGTAGCCGTCCTCGTCGAGCCAGCCCCGGTCGCGGGTTGGGAACCAGCCGTCGTCGTCGAGGACCGCACCGGTGGCGTACTCGCCCGACACCTGCTCGCCCCGCACGAAGATCTCGCCCGGTTCGCCGGCCCGCACCGGCTGGCCCAGCTCGTCGCGCACCTCGACCTCGACCGTCGGGAGCACCTGCCCCGCCGAGGACAGGCGCGACACGGCCGCGGGATCGCCGCCGCGGGCGGCCCGGTGGTCGTCGGGCCCGAGCACGGCGATGGTGGAGCTCGTCTCCGTGAGGCCGTAGGCGTTGGTGAGATCGACGTCGGGCAGCAGCTCCATGACCCGCTGCAGCACGGTGCCGGGCGTGCGGGCGCCGCCGTAGGACAGGTTGCGCAGGCTCGGAAGACCCTGGCCGTCGGCCTCGAGCACGTCGGCGATGCGGGCGAGCATCGTGGGCACGACCATGGCGTTGGTGACGCCCTCGCGCCGCACGGCGTCGACCCAGGCCTGGGCGTCGAACTGCGGCAGGTAGACGATGCGGCGCCCCGCGTACAGGTTGCTCAGCAGGTTGGCGAGCCCGGCCACGTGGTAGGGCGGCACGCTCACCAGCACGGCGTCGTCGGGGCCCGCACCGCCGAACTCGACCGTGCCGATCACGTAGGCCGCCAGGTTGCGGTGGCGCAGCACGGCGGCCTTCGGCGCCGAGGTGGTGCCGCTCGTGTAGAGCAGCACGGCGGGGGCGTCGGCGTCGAAGGGCACCTCGCCCGAGGCCTCGCTGCCCCGGCCGGACGCCACCAGCTCGTCGGCGGCGAGCACGGGGTGGCCCCGCTCGGCGAGCGCCTCGTACGCGCTGCCCTCCCCCACCACCACCACATCGCCGAGCGGACGCAGCATGGAGTCGAGCTGGTCGACGGCGAGGCGGTAGTTCAGCGGCACGAACGGGATCCCGGCCGCAGCCGCCGCGAACAGCGCCACCGGGAAGCCGAGCCCGTTGGTGCCCACGTAGGCCACGGCGTCGCGCCCGGCGACCTGCTCGGCACCCGCCCAGGCCGCGGTGAGCAGCTCGGCGGCCGTGAGCGCCTGGTCGCCCGCCTGCACCGCCGGGGCCTCGCCCCGGTCTGCGGCGGCCATGTCGAGGAGGAGCAGCAGGTTCACGCCGGCGCCCTCAGTCGGACGAGGGCAGCGGCTTGGCGCCCTTCAGCAGCAGCGGCTCGCCGTTCACGGTGAGGGCACCCTGGCCGGCCCGGCTGCACAGCAGCTCGAGGCCGAGGTCCTCGTCGGCGTAGCGCTTGCCGATGGCGGGGCCCTCGCCCAGCGAGGCGTCGGGCGTGCCCGACGCGCCGCCCGGGTCGTCGGCCACCATGGGCGCGCCGCCGCAGGACACCTCGACGTCCTCCGACGGGGCCTTCACGACGACGACCTGCGCGTCGCAGACGGTGCTGAACAGCTTCGTGCCGGGTCGCAGTTGCATGGCCGGCCACGCTACTCCACGGCGCACCGGATCTGACACTAGAGTCAGCGGGCCGGCCCAACCCCTCGAGGAGAACCCATGCCCGAGTACCAGTACGTCCTCTACGAGCCGATCGACGACGGTCGGATCGTCCGCATCATGCTCAACCGCCCGGAGGCCCGCAACGCCCAGCACCGCGGCTTGCTCGTCGACCTGCACGACGCGTTCATGGAGGCCGAGGCCGACGACCAGGTGCGCGTGGTGATCCTCGGTGGCGTGGGCCCGATGTTCTCGTCCGGGCACGACATGGGCTCGAAGGAGTCGGTCGAGCAGATGATGCCCGGCCCGGACCAGCACGTGAGCTGGCGCACCAACGGCGGCACCCGCGAGGGCGCCGAGCGGCTGATGCTCCAGGAGTGGCACTACTTCTTCGAGAACACCCGCCGCTGGCGCAACCTGCGCAAGATCACCATCGGCCAGGCCCACGGCGACGTGTACGCCGCCGGCCTCATGCTGCTGTGGGCGTGCGACCTCATCGTCGCGGCCGACACCGCGCGGTTCGCCGACGTGGTCGGCACGCGGCTCGGCATGTGCGGCGTGGAGTACTTCGCCCACCCGTGGGAGTTCGGCCCGCGCAAGGCCAAGGAGCTCCTGCTCACCGGCGACGCCCTCACCGCCGAGGACGCCCACCAGCTGGGCATGGTCTCGAAGCTGTTCTCGCCCGAGGAGCTCGAGGAGCGCACCATCGAGTTCGCGCGGCGCATCGCCGACGTCCCCACCATGTCGGCCCTGCTCATCAAGGAGTCGGTGAACCAGTCGCAGGACAACATGGGCTTCTACAACGCCCTCAACGCCTGCTTCACCATCCACGAGCTGAACCACTCGCACTGGGCCCAGGTGCACGAGAACAAGTACCCGGTCGCCCTCGAGGAGGACGGCATCCCCAACTGGAAGCAGGCGCCGCCCATCGTCCGGGCCGTCAAGGACCAGGTCCGGGCCGAGGAGTAGAGCCCGCCCGTGACCGACCCCGTCGCCTCGAACGGCCCCGCCGACGCCATCCGGCGGGCGCCGTTCGGCGCGAACCCGCAGGTCGGCGCACGGGGCCAGCGGACGCGCCAGCGCATCCTCGACGCCGCCCTGCACGTCTTCGGCGAGGTCGGCCTGCACCACGGCAGCGTCGAGCGCATCGCCAAGGAGGCCGGCTGCTCGCGGGCGTCCTTCTACCAGTACTTCGCCGACAAGGACGACGTGCTCCGGCACCTCGCCGGGGAGCTGAGCCTGCAGCTCGACGCCGCGGTGGCGTGGTTCGGCACGGTCACCTCCGACGCCGAGGGCTGGCGGGCGCTGCACGGCCTGCTCGAGCGGTGGGCCGAGATCCACCACCGGCACCAGGCGGTGTTCGCGGCCTACCCGGCGATGTTCGAGGCCGACCCGGCCTTCGCCCAAGAGGCCACCCAGGCGCGGGGCCGCTTCGTCAGCGCCATCGCCGCCCGGGTCCGGGGCAGCGACCTGCCCCCGGCCGCGGTCGACGGCGCCGTCGACCTGCTCATCGTCGTCCTCGCCCGGGTGCTCGAGGACCTCGGCACGCTGCGCCACGTCGCACCCGAGTCGTTCCCCGAGGCGGCAGCGCTCGTCGCGCTCACCGACGTGGTCCACCGGGCCCTGTTCGGCCTCGACCGCCGCATCAACGTGCACGAGCACGACCTGCCGGCGCCGCCGCGCCTGCAGTTCGGTCCGCTCGTCCGTTCGGGGCTCGAGCAGCGGCCCGACCGCCCGAGCGGCGACCTGGCCACCCGCGCCGCCCTGCTCGATGCGGCTCGGAGCTGCTTCCTGGAGCACGGCTACCACGGCACCCGCATCGACACCATCGCCGAGGCGGCGGGCGTCTCGCACGGGACGCTCTACACGTACTTCGACAGCAAGGACCACGTGGCCCAGGTGCTGGCGATGGCGGCCATGCGGGCGTCCACCGAGACGCTGCAGAACATGCCCGACGTCCCCCCCGGGGCCGGGGGCCGAGCGGCCCTGCGGCGCTGGCTCGGCGACTACAACCGGGCGCTGGCAGGCGAGACCGCCATGATCCGCGTCTGGGGCGACGCGCTGCGCGAGAGCGGCGACCCGGTGGCCGAGTCGGCGCCGGCGCTCGACTGGGGCCGCCGCCAGATCGCCCGCCACCTCGCCGGGCGGGGGTTCGGCGACACCGAGCTCGAGGCGGCCGTGCTGCTCGGGCTGCTCTCGGGCCTCGGCGCGCGCGAGCGGGGGCCGGCCACGCTCGACACGGCCGCCCTCGTCATCCACCGCGGCTTCTTCGGCGCTGATTGACCCAACTGTCAGAAACCCGTAGCGTCCGGCCACCGATCCGAGTGGAGGAACAGCTGTGGAACTGACTGGACGATCTGCCATCGTCACCGGCGGCGCCGGTGGCCTCGGGGCCGCCACCGTGAGGCACCTGGTGTCCCTGGGCGTGCGCACCGTGGTGTTCGACCGCGACCAGGGCAGCGCCGAGACGCTGGCCAAGGAGCTCGGCGACGACGCCGCGGCGGCGAGCGGCGACGTGAACGACGACGACGCCGTGCAGGGGGCGATCGACGCAGCCCAGGCGCTCGGCACCCTGTCGGTGGTCGTGAACGTGGCCGGCGGCGCCACCGGCGGCGGGCGCACCCTCGACCGAAACGGCAACCCCACCGGCAAGGACGTCTTCATCGGCACGATGGAGATGAACGCGTTCGGCACCTTCAACGTCACCCGGCTGGCCGCCGCAGCGATGGCCGCCAACGACCCCGACGACGACGGCCAGCGCGGCGTGGTGGTCAACACCGGCTCCATCGCCGGCATGGAGGGCCAGACCGGCCAGGTCGCCTACGCCGCCGCCAAGGCCGCCATCCTCGGAATGACGCTCCCGCTCGCCCGCGACTTCGCCGTCGTGGGCATCCGCGTGTGCGGGATCGCGCCCGGGACCATGGGCACGCCGCTCATGCTCAGCGTCCCCGACCAGCTGCAGGAGAAGCTCACCGAGAGCATCGTCTTCCCGAAGCGGATGGGCCGCCCCGAGGAGTTCGCCCTGCTGGTCGAGAGCATCGTGCGCAACCCGTACCTCAACGGCGAGAACATCCGCCTCGACGGCGCCCTGCGCTTCCCGCCGAAGTGAGCACCGGCACCGCCACCGCCGACATCCTCGCCGCCTACGAGCTCGAGCCGGCCGGCGAGGGCCGGTTCCGGGCGGGGAACGCCCGCTCCACGCACGGCGTGGTGTTCGGCGGCCAGCTGCTCGGCCAGGCGCTGCTGGCCGCGCAGGCCGGCCACCCGGGCATGCCGGTGAAGACGCTGCACGCCGTGTTCGCCCGCGCCGCGTCGTTCGACGCCGACCTCGACATCGAGGTCGAGCCGGTGCACGGCGGGCGCAGCTTCGCGTCGAGCACGGTCACGATCCGCCAGGGCGACCGCACCTGCGTGCGGGCCCAGGTGCTGCTCAGCGCCGACGAGCCCGACTGCATCCGCCACGCCGCCCCGGCGCCGGCGCACCAGCCGCCCGAGGACGACGACGCCAGCCCCGAGTGGCAGGTGCGCATCGTCGACGACATCGACATCAACGACCCTGCGCTCGTCGGGCCACCGGAGCTCGACGTGTGGACCCGCTTCGTCGGCGCCCCCGACGACCCGGCGCGCAACCAGGCGCTGCTCGCCTTCGCCACCGACGGCTTCCTCATCGGCACGGCGATGCGCCCCCACGAGGGCGTGGGCCAGGCCCAGGCCCATCGCACGCTGTCCACCGGCGTGATCTCGCACACCGTCACGTTCCACGAGCCGGTGGACGCCGGCGCCTGGAACCTGCTGTCGCACCGCAGCCCCTACGCCGGCCACGGCCGCTCGTACGGCACGGCCGACGTGTTCGACGCCGACGGCCGGCTGGTGGCGTCGTTCGTGCAGGACGCCATGATCCGCCCCCGCGACCCCAGCGCCGGCACCCTCTGACGTTCTGGACGCGGATGCTGCGCACCGGCGTGCGCAGGATCCGCGTCCAGAACGAGAGGGGGTCACTCCGCGGGGAGGTCGACCTCCACGCGGGCGCTGGCCATGGCGGCGCCGTCCTGGGTGCGCATGTCGACCTCGACCACGGCCAGGTGCACCCGGCCCCGCTGGGTGGGGTGGCGGTCGACCCGGGTCTCGACGACCTCGCCCGTGATGATCGTGGCGTCACCGGTGAGCGCCGGGTTGCGGTACTGCGCCGACGAGTGGGTGATGGTGGCCCACTCCCCGGCCCAGGCCGAGACGAAGTCGAGCACCCACGCGCCCATCGACGCGCCGTAGCCGTAGCCGCGGGGCATGCCGACGTGGCGCGCCCACCGGGGTTGCAGGTGGCCACGTGACGGGCCGTAGTAGGCGCCGTCGGTGAGCTCGGGGTTGATCCGCTCCATGCGGCGGTCGCCCTCGTAGCCGGCCATCTCCTTGGTGTAGCCGAGCTCCTCCGCGCTCACCGCCGTGGGCCCGAGCGAGGTGGCGCCCCACGTGGTCATCGGGAACGCCCGCCACTCGGTGGTGAAGGAGGCGAGGCTGTGCGGGCCGAGCACGTTCTCGGCGAGGCGGTCGCCGACGGACACGTCGGTGAACAGCCGCTTGGCGTGCGCGAGCTGCTGGATCTGCTCGATGAAGCCGAGCTTGCGGTGCTCGAGCTCGGCGAGCTGGTCGTCGGTCCACTCCGGCTCGCCGCCGCCCGACGACTGCTTCGCCTCGTCCTCGCTGCCGAAGAGGTCCTTCTCCTTGGCGCCCTGCACCCGGTAGCGGATCGACGTGGAGCGCTGCAGCGCCACCCGTTCGCCCCGCTGGTTGATGTAGAGGGTGTCGCCGCGCTGGAAGCAGGTGGGACCGGCGAACTTGGTGTCGGCGACCTTGTAGTCGTAGGGCATGCGGTGGCACACGAGCTTGTCGCCGGGCCGCACGCGGGGCCCGAAGAACCACCACTCGTCGCCGCCGAAGATGAGGTGGGAGCCCGGGATGCGACCCACCTGGGCCGGCGACGCCCCGTGGCTCGTGTCGCACGCCACGGTGAACGACAGCGGCGCCACGATCTCGCCCCACCGGCTCTCCTCGGCCCACCGCTCGTCGTAGTGCAGCGGGTTGGGGTAGTGCATCGCCTGCACCCAGCGGCGGATGTCGTTGACCGCCACCGGCTCCTTCAGCTCGCCCGGGCGCATGGGCACGCCCATGTGACGGTCGAGGTCGGACACGTCGAGCTCGGTGGTGGTGTCGTCGGTGCTCATGTCGCTCCTTGGGGGCGGGGGTCGTGGGGGTCGAGCCGCGCCTGCACGAGCTCGAGGAGGGCGTCGTCGCGCACCTTGGCCTCGCTGCTCGTCATCGGCATCTCGTCGGGGGTGAAGAACAGCACGTGCTTGGGGACCTTGTAGGCGGCGAGGCGCTCGCGCAGGAAGGCCCGCACGTCGTCGGCCGTGGCGTGCTCGCCGTCGCGCAGCACGATGCACGCGACCACGACCTCGTCGAGCCGGCGGTCGGGGATGCCGACCACCCGCGACAGCTTCACCGGCGGGCAGGCCCGGAGCGCCACCTCGACCTCGGCCGGCGAGACGTTGGCCCCGCCGGTCTTGATCATCTCGGTGCGCCGGCCCGCCCAGTGCACGGTGCCGTCGGCCGCCACGTGGCCGGCGTCGCCGGTGTGGAAGAAGCCGTCCTCGTCGAAGCAGTCCTCGGGCCCGCGGCCGAGGTAGCGCAGCATGCGGGTGACTCCGGCCACGCACAGCTCGCCCTCCTCGCCGACCCCGAGCAGTCGTCCGCTCTCCCAGTCGACGACCCGCAGGCGCACGCCGGGCAGCAAGGCCCCGTGGCCCACCTTCGCCCGCTCGCGGGGCGTGTCCGACGGGTGCGCGCACACGAACGCGCACGTCTCCGACATGCCCCACCCCACGGGCATGATCCAGCCCGGGTCGCCGTCGACGCTGGGGTGGCGGGCGTAGGCGCCCTTGCCGTACACGCAGCGCAGCGAGGACAGGTCGGCGGCGGGCCAGTCGGGGTGCTCGGCGAGCGCGGCGGTCTGGTGGGGCAGCGTGTACGGCTCGGTCACCCGCTCGCGCGCCAGCAGCGCGAGCGCCGCGCCGGGATCGAAGGTCTCCTGGGCGACCCAGCACCCGCCGGCCGCCAGCGTGGCGCCCACCGCGGTGTTCAGCCCGGCGGTCCAGAACAGCGGCAGCGCGCTGAACACCCGCGAGCCCGGGTGCCGGGCGAACAGCGCGGCCTGGACCCAGCACTGCAGCGCCGGCGAGCGGTGGCCGTGGAGGATGCCCTTCGGCGCGCTCGTGGTCCCGGACGAGAAGATCACCAGCGCCGGATCGTCGGGGGTGACCGCCGCGGCCCGCTCGTCGAGCGCCTCGTCGGAGGCGGCCGTGCCGCCGACGAGCAGCTCGTCCCACGAGTCCTCGCCCAGCACGGCCACCCGCTCGAGGAACGGCCGCTCGGCGGCGACGGCCGCCACGTCGTCGCCGAACCGGCGGCCGAGGAGCTCGGATTGCGTGAGCACCACCCGCGCCTCGCACGTGTCGATCAGGTGCGCCAGCTCCGGCCGCGGTGAGAAGGTCGACATGGGCGCCGCCACCGCGCCCACCAGCGCCGCCCCGAAGATCGCCGCCACCGCCTCGGGCCGGTTGCCCATGACGACCCCGACCGCATCCCCGCGCCGGACGCCCGCGGCCAGCAGCCCCCGACCGATGGCCCGCGCCTCGGCGCCCAGCCGCTCGTACGACCACCGCACCGTCTCGCCGCCGAGCAGGGGGTCGTCGAGCACGACCGCCTCGTTCGGACCGAACCGCTCGACCACCTCGGCGAGGAACCCGCCGAGCGTGAGCGCGCCGACGCCGGCCGCCACCTCGACGCGCGGGCCTTCGAAGGTCGTCATGCGGCCGCACCCCGCAGGGGCGGTGTGCCAAGGTCTGCGGCCATGCGATTCGGACTCGACGTGGCCCAGCAGCGCATCTCGTGGGACGAGCTCGTGCGGCGGGTGCAGCTCGCCGAGGAGCTCGGCTTCGACGGCGCCTGGGGGTTCGACCACTTCCAGCCGATGTACGGCGACGGGCCGGGCGAGACCTTCGAGGGCATGACGACCCTCGCCGCGCTGGCCGGGCAGACGTCACGCATCCGGCTCGGGCTGCTCGTCACCGGCGTGACCTACCGGCACCCGTCGGTGTTCGCGGCCCAGGCGATGACCATTGACCACGCGTCGCACGGCCGGCTCGAGCTGTCGCTCGGCGCGGCGTGGTTCGACGTCGAGCACCACGCCCTCGGCATCCCGTTCCCCCCGACCGGCGAGCGCTTCGACCTGCTCGAGGACGCGCTCGAGATCTACCAGCGCCTCATGTCCGGCGAGCAGGTGTCCTACGACGGCAAGGTCGTCTCGCTGCAGGACGCCCAGATGCTTCCCAAGCCGGTGCAGCAGCCGCACCCGCCGATCTGGATCGGCACCAGCGGGCCCAAGCGGGGCCTGCCGCTGGCCGCCCGCTACGCCGACGTGTGGCACTGCTTCGGCACGCCCAACTCGTTGCGCGAGTCGTCCGAGCGACTCGACCGCCTGGCCGAGGAAGCCGGCCGCGACCCGGCGTCGATCCTGCGGGCCGGCTCGCTCTCGCTCGACGACCTCGCCACCGCCCGCAAGCACATCGCCAAGTGGCAGGACGCCGGCTTCGGCTACCTCGTCTGCGGCTGGCCCGGCGCGGGCCGCAGCCA
>DASTYO010000150.1:0-7675 GCA_035764875.1 Acidimicrobiales bacterium
CGGAACACGTGGCGGGCCAGGCGCGGCGCCGCCACCAGGCCCCGCTCGGCGGCGCCCTCGGCCTCCGGGCCCACCACCGGCATCTCGGCCTCGGGCAGCACGTTCGACAGCGCCCGGCGGGCCCGCTCGCGGGGCAGCAGGTGGTGGCGGTCGACGATGCCGGCGTCGTCGGGGTCGGCGGCGACCTCGCCGCTGACCGGCATGTAGACGCCGTCGACGTCCTCGAAGACCAGCTCGTCGTGGTGGCCGCCCTCGACGCGCACGGGGATCGGGGTGGCGTCGTCCGGCAGGCCGTCGGCGGTCACGCGCCCAGGACCTGCCGGGCCTCGGCGACGTCGCGCTGCATCTGCTCGACGAGCTCGTCGACCGAGTCGAACTTCGCCTCGCCCCGCAGCCGCTGCACGAAGCGGACCGCCACGTGCTCGTCGTAGAGGTCGCCGGCGAAGTCCAGGACGTGGGCCTCGAGGAGGCTGGCGTCGGCTGTCTCGTAGAACGTCGGGCGGCGGCCGAGCGAGAGCGCCGTGGGCAGCACGTCGCCGCCCTCGCGCCGCAGCCAGCCGGCGTAGATGCCGTCGGCGGGCAGCAGGATCGACCCCGGCACCGCCACGTTGGCCGTGGGGAAGCCGAGCTCGCGGCCCCGCTTGTCGCCGTGCTGCACCAGCCCCCGCACCTCGTGGGGGCGGCCGAGCATCTGGGCGGCGCTGGCGACGTCGCCCTCGGCCAGCGCCCGGCGGATGGCGGTGGACGACACCCGCTGCTCGGCGCCGGCCGGGTTGCCGTCGACGTCGACCAGGGCCATGCCGTGCACGTCGAAGCCGAGGTCGGCCCCCAGCTCGTTCAGCAGCGCCACGTTGCCGCCCCGGCCCTTGCCGAAGTGGAAGTCGGCGCCGACGATGACCGTGCGGGCGTGCAGGCAGTCGACGAGCACCTCCTGCACGAACTCCTCGGCCGTCTCCGCGGCCCGCTGCTCGTCGAAGGTGATGACCACGACGAGGTCGACGCCGGTGGACTCGAGCAGCTCGAGCTTCTGGTCGAGGTCGCAGAGCAGCTTCGGCGCCGTCTCGGGCCGGACGACCGCGGCCGGGTGCCGGTCGAAGGTGACCACCGCCGACGCGAGCCCCCGGGACTCGGCCTCGCGGCGGACCTCGGCGATCACGGCCCGGTGCCCCAGGTGCAGCCCGTCGTAGGCACCGATGGTGACCGCCGTCCCCTGCCCGACGTCGGGGCAGGAGGACGTGTCGCGGACGATCTGCACGTGCCCGAGGGTAGACGGGGGCCAGCCAGAACCCTGCGTCTAGAAGCTGTCCATGATGTTGATGCCGGCCGGCCCGAGGATGATCACGAACAGGGACGGCAGGATGCAGAACACCAGCGGGAAGACGATCTTCACCGGGAGCTGCGCCGCCTTCTCCTCGATGCGGGCCCGGCGCTTCTCGCGCAGCTCCTGGGACTGCACGTGCAGGACGTTGGCGATGGGCAGGCCGTGGCGGGTCGACTGGCGCACCGCCACGACGAAGGCCTTGAGGTCGCTCACGTCGGTGCGCTCCACCATGCGGTCGAGCGCGGTCTGGCGGTCGACGCCCACCTGCAGGTCCTGCAGCACGCGGGTGAGCTCGTCGGCGAGGGGGCCGGAGCGGCCCTCCGAGGCGCGGGCCATGGCGGCGTCGAAGCCGAGGCCGGCCTCCACGCTCACGGTGATCTGGTCGATGACGTCGGGCAGGGTCTTCTCGATCTGGCCCTGCCGCTCCCCCGCCTTCCGGTCGAGCCACGCCTCGGGGCCGAGGTAGGCGATGGCGCCGACCAGCAGGGCGAGGCCCAGCGACTGGCGGCCCGAGCCCTGGCTCAGCAGCATCACGATGAGCACGGCGCCGGCGGCGATGGAGAAGACGCGGATGACGAGCATGCGCTCGACCGTCCAGCCCTTCTCGTGGAGGCCGGCCAGATCGAGCTTGCGCTGGACGCGGTCGGCCATGCCCGAGGAGGTGAACCCCTTGGCCCGGCGGGCCACGCCCTCGAACAGCGGCTCGAGGATGCGGGTCTTCGCCGACGCGCTCAGGGCGATCTGGCGGCTGTCCTGGAGCATGCCGCCCCGACCGAGGTTGGTCTGGGCGGTGTCGAGCTCTCGCTCGCCGGCGAGCGCCCACACCAGGACGATGACCGCCCCGACCACGAGGAGAGCGCCGAAGATGACGGTGAGGTCGTTCATGGTCGATGCCTCAGTACTCGATGTCGATCAGCTTCTTGAGCCACAGGGCCCCGGCCACGAGCAGCCCGACGGCGACGCCGAGCATGATCCACCCGACGGTGCGGGAGAACAGCGGGTCCATGTAGTCCGGGTTGGAGCTGTAGAGGATCAGGCCCATGCCGATGGGCAGCACGCCGAGCACGAGCGCCGACATGCGACCCTCGGCGGTGAGCGCCGCCACCTGCCGCTTGAGCCGGTTGCGGGCCCGGATGGTCTCGGCCACCTGGTCGAGGATCTGGGCGAGGTCGCCACCCACCTGGCGGTTGATGCGCATGGCGTCGACCACCCACTCGAAGTCCTCGTTCTGCACCCGGCGGGCGATGCCGTCGAGGGCGTCCTCCATGTCGCGGCCCAGGCGGGTCTCGAGGATGGCCCGGCGGAACTCGGTGCCGATCGGGTCGTCCATCTCCTCGGCCACGGTGTCGATGGCCTGGCCGACGCCGAAGCCCGAGCGCAGCGACCCGGCCATGATCATCAGGGCGTCGCCGAGCTGCTCGGCGAAGGCCGAGTTCCGGCGTGACGCCTTGAAGGTCAAGAAGGCGCCCGAGCCGAGGATGGGGACCAGCAGGCCCAGCGCCCCGCCGACCACGCCCATCAGCAGGTACAGGACGATGGCGGCCACCACGGCGATGGCCACGATGAGGGCGACGTACTCGCCGGCGCGCATGACCAGGCCCGCCCGGTCGAGGGCGGCGTCGATGCGGCCCTGCGACTCCGTGCGCTCGACCGCCCGGGTGGCGAAGCCGGTGACCGCGTCGCGCACCGACTCGAACGCCCGCTCCGCCGGGTTGTGGTCGTCGTCGGACGTGGCGGCGTCGGACGCCAGCGAGCGGCGGCGGTCGCGCCGGCGCTGGATCCCGCTCTGGAGCGACCCGCTGCCGCTCGGGACGGCGAGGAGCAGGGCGACGGTGATGGCCACGGCGAGCAGGCCGGCGCCGACCCACAGCACCCAGTCCTGCTGGAGGAGCCCGGGCTCGGCCGTGCTCGTGATGACGCCGGGCAGCTCGCGGGGACCGGCCTCCTCGTCGTCGGCCGGCGCCGGGTTCGGTCGGTCGGGCAGGGCGACCTCGATGCCGCCCGTGGCCTCGCTGCCCGCCACGCCGATGGTGTACTCGCCGGTGGGGTCGGGCGTGGTGGAGGTGAAGACCAGCTCGTACTGGTTGACGATGCGCTGGCCGAGCTCGACGTAGGTGGCGGAGAGGGCGTCGGGGTCCTCGGCGGCCACCACGCGGCCGCCGCCTGCGTCGGCGAGGGCGGCGAGGGCGTCGGCGTCGGTCTGCTCGCTCTGGAGCGACACGACGTAGAAGTCGTCGATGCGCCCCTCGATGTCGTCGCGGGCCGCTTCGAGGTCGCGGGTCGAGTCGGTGTCGGCCCCGTCGGAGAGCACCAGCACGGCGTTGCGGTCGGCTTCGACGGCACCGGACTGCTCGGCGGCGAGGGCGACGGCGTCGTAGAGGGCGGTGCCGCCGTCGGCCTCGAGACCGACGATGGCGGCCTCGGTGGCGCCCCGGTCGGTGGTGAACTCGGAGACGACCTCGGCGCCGGTGCTGAAGGCGATGACCCCCACCGGCGAGGTGTCGGGGAGCACCTCGAGCAGGTCGAGGGCGGCGAGCTTGGCCTGGGCGATGCCCTCGCCGGCGATGGAGCCGGAGACGTCGACGGCGAGCATCACGCTGACGACCTGGTCGGCGAGCGGGGTGACCTGCTCCTCGACCGGGGTGCCGTTCTCGGCGATCTCGAACTGCTCGGCGCCGAGGTCGCCGGCGGCGAGCTCGGGCGAGAGGGCGACGCGCAGCTTGACGGTCGGGAACTCGCTCAGGTCGGTGCCGGTGACCTCGATGGCCGGGCCGGTGTCGGCCTCCTGCCCGGCGGCCAGGCCGGCGAGCGGAGCGAGCAGCGCGCCGAGGACGACCGCCAGCACCGCCGCCAGGCGGCGCGCGCTCATCGACGTCCCCGGTTGGCGGCCACGGCGTCCTTGACCAGGTTGCTCTCGGTGAACAGCTCCTTGGGCAGGGTGAAGCCCTGCTCGAGCAGGCGCTCGGAGAACGAGGGCCGGATGCCGGTGGGCTTCGGGTGCCCGAGGAAGCGGCCGTTCTCGTCCATGCCGGCGCTGTAGTCGAAGTCGAACAGCGTGTTCAGCGTGATGGTGTCGTTCTCCATGCCGACCACCTCGGACACGCTGGTGATGCGCCGGGAGCCGTCACGCAGGCGGGAGATGTGGACGATGAGGTCGATGGCCGACGCGATCTGGTCGCGGATCGCCCGGATCGGCAGGTCGAGGCCGGCCATCAGCACCATCGTCTCCATGCGGGACAGGGCGTCGCGGGGCGTGTTGGCGTGGAGGGTGCCGAGCGAGCCCTCGTGGCCGGTGTTCATCGCCTGGAGCATGTCGAGGGCCTCGCCGCCGCGGCACTCGCCGACGATGATGCGGTCGGGTCGCATGCGCAGCGAGTTGCGCACCAGGTCGCGGATCGTGACCTCGCCCCGGCCCTCCACGTTCTGGGGGCGGGACTCGAGGCGCACCACGTGGCGGCGGGCCAGCTTGAGCTCGACCGCGTCCTCGATGGTGACGATGCGCTCGCCCTGGGGGATGAAGTTGGACAGCACGTTGAGCAGCGTGGTCTTGCCGGTGCCCGTACCGCCGCTGACCAGGATGTTGAGCTTCGCCTCGACGCAGGTCGACAGGAACTCCATGAGCGGCTCGGTGGCCGCGCCCGTGCGGATGTAGTCCTCGGACCGCAGCACCATCTTGGAGAACTTCCGGATGGTGAGCGACGGGCCGTCGACGGCCAGCGGCGGGATGACCGCGTTCACGCGGGAGCCGTCGGGCAGGCGGGCGTCGACCATCGGCGACGACTCGTCGACGCGGCGGCCGATCGCCGCCACGATGCGGTCGATGACCCGGCGCAGCGCCATGTCGTCGGGGAAGACGATCTCGGTCTCCTCGAGCAGGCCGCGACGCTCGATCCACACCCCGGTGGTGTTGTTGCACATGACCTCGGTGACGTCGGGGTCCTCGAGGAACTTCGAGATCGGGCCGTAGCCGATGACGTCGGCGGTGATCTCGTCGATCAGCCGACCCTTCTCGTCCGCCGAGAGGGGCACGGCCTCGGCGTTCATGATGTCGGCGAGGGTGTCGCGGGCGAGGTCGAGCAGCTCGCTGTCGCTCATCTCCGCGTTGTTCGGGCGCGCGGCGAGGCGCTCCATGAGCGCGCCGGACACCTGGTGCTTCAGGCGGGCGTAGGGGTCGACGCGGTGCGCCGGGGCGTCGTTCTGGTCATCGACCTCGTCGGGTTCGCCGTCGACCCGCTTGAGTCGGTCGCCGAGTCTCATCTCTCCGCCTTCTTCCTAGCCACGCCGGCCGAACAGCCCGCCGGCCTGCCGCTTGTGGTGCTGGGGGGTCGCCGTCTCGTCGACGGCGGTGGGGTCGGGCTCGAACCGGTCGACGAGCTGCCACAGCGGCCCCACGGCCGGCGAGCCGTCGCTGGTCTCGAGCACCGGGACGCCCTGGTTCATCGACACGGGGAGGCTCCGGTGGCTGGGCACGAGCACGTCGGGCTCCATGCCGATGGTGGCTGCGATGTCGCCCACCTCGAGGCCCACCTTGGCGTCGGACCGGTTGAGCACGAAGTGGCGCTTGGCGGCCGTCATGCCGATGCGGTCGAGGGCGTCGATGGTCTTGTGGAGGCCGCGCACGCTGGCCACGTCGGTGGCCGCCACGAACACGAGGTCGGTGGCGTTGTCCATCACCGTCAGCGTGCGCTCGCCCAGGCCGGGGTCGGTGTCGACGACCACGTACTTGAAGTCGTGGTGGAGCAGCGACACGGCCTTGGAGAACGCCTGCGCGGTGATCTCGTCGGCGACGCCCGGGACCTCGGGTGCGCACAGCGCGAACAGGCCTGAGCGGTGCGGCGTGAGGTGCACCTTCACCTCGGTGGCGTCGTGCAGGCCGCCGGCGATGGCGTCGCGGATGTTGGTCTCGGCCAGCAGGCGCAGGGCGTTGCCGACGTCGCCGAACTGGAGGTCGGCGTCGACGAGGACGACCTGCTTCGGCGCCCGCATGGCCAGGCCGACCGCCAGGTTCGAGGCGATGGTGGTCTTGCCGGCGCCGCCCTTGGGCGACAGCACCATGATCAGCCGGTTCTGCTCGACCTGGTCGGCCGGGCGCATGGCGTGCTGGCGCCGCTCGGCCACCTCGAGGGCGTTCTTGACCGACTCTCGGATGCGGCCGGCATCCGCGCCGGGCGGCAGGATGTCGCGCACACCGACCTGCATGGCGCGGGGCCAGGCATCAGCGGTGGGCTCCATGTGGAGGACGACGGTCACCTCGGGGCGCTCGTCGTCGAAGCGCTGGGCGACCGTGAAGGCGCGCTCGGGGTCGGTGGTGCCGTCGACGATGACGACCTCGACCTGTCCGCCAGCCGCGGCGATGCCGCGCTCCAGCGGGCCGGTGCGGACGCCGACGACGTCGCCGACCGCATCGCGGACGGCCTGCTCGAGCTCGTCGGTGGCGGAGAGGACGAGGATCATCCGACAGGTGCTCCTGGATCGATGATGTTCTCCACGCTGATGCCCTCGGAGGGCACGAGGGCGTCGCCGTTGTGCAGCGCCATGTGGAGGTTGGCGTTGAGGGACTGGGCGTTGCGGACGTAGACGAGGCGCTCGACGTCGGGACCGTCGAGGGCGAGGGTGACCAGGAGCGAGCCGCCGGCCGGGGCCACGCGGGTGGTGGCGTCCTGGGTCGCGGGCTGCTCGGGCAGCGGGTTGCCCTGGACGTTGGTGACCAGCGCCTGCTGCAGGATGATCTTCGACACCTTGAGGTCGGTGGCGGTGATGGTGCCCGGCTGGGCCGGGTCGGTCGGCTGGGCCAGCGGGTCGGTGTTGGCCGGGATGAAGTCGGCCCGGTCGCCCAGGGCGACGATGGCCACCCGGTCACCCGGCACCGGGATGCCGCCGATGAACTGCTCCTGCGACATGGCCAGCGTGACCTCGAGCAGGTTCTCCGGCACCTCCACCGAACCCCGCCGGGCGGTGAAGTTGTCGGGGCTCACGAACTTCGAGGCCAGCAGCGTCTCACCGGGGACGATGTCGACGTTGGTGACCTGCCCGCTCACCGAGACGATGTCGGAGATCACGCCCTCGGGGGCGATCTTCACGGGGATCTGCTCGGACGACACCAGGTCCTGGAGCTGATCGGCCGGCGTGCCCGCCGGGATCTGTTGCTCTGCGGTCAGGACCTCGACGAGCTCCTCACCCTCCAGGGCACGGTCCTCCGCTCCCTGCACGAACAGCACGAGCACGCCCGTGCCGACGATCGCCATCAGGACGGCGGCGACGACGCCCACCACTTTCTTGTTCACTTGATTTCTCCTCGGTTGGAGGGATCGATCTCGGAGTTTTCCGAAGAATCAGAATCGGTTGGTGTATCGG
>DASTYO010000151.1:0-3320 GCA_035764875.1 Acidimicrobiales bacterium
CTCGCCAGCGAGAACGGCCCCCTGCCCGCCACCCGCATCGTCCGCACCGGCTCCGGCGGGCTGCACTACTTCTTCCGCCACCCCGGACACTTCACCGTCCGCAACTCGACGTCGTGGCTCGCCCCCGGAATCGACATCCGCGGCAAGGGTGGCCAGGTCGTCGCTCCGCCGTCTGTGTCCGGCCGCGGCCCGTATGAGGTGATCGCCGACCATCCCGTCGCCGAAGCGCCCGACTGGCTCCTCGAGCTGCTGCACGAGCACACCCGCAACTACGACAACGGCCGCAGCACCGAAGCCAAGGGCGCCGAGCACGTCGACATGGCGCTCGTGCCCGAACGGGTGCGGATCGCCGCCACCACCCTCATTGGCGAGGACGAGGGCCGACACAAGCACTTCCACAGCATCGTGGCCGCCTGCTACGAGGCCGGCTACACCCAAGGCCAGACCGTCACCATCGCCGCCCCCTGGTGCGCCGCCGTCGACAAGTTCGTCGGCCGCGTCGAATCCGAGGTCGCGCGGTCGTGGGGAAAGATCCAGGCCGCCGCCGACAAGCAGAACGAATGGCTGCCCGACTCCGCCGGACCCAACCCGACCCCGCTCCATCCCACCAACGGCAACACCGCCCTCAAGCCCGTCCCCAACCCCACCCCGGCCGCCGACGACCAGGACGACACCGACCCCGACGACGATCCTGCGCTCGACCTCACCCCCACCTGGCGACCCGTCGACCTCGAACCCATCCTCACCGGCACCTACCAGCCCGAGACGCCCCAGCTCTACCCGCGCAGCGACGGCGTCGCCCTCGTCTACCCCGGCCGGGTCCACTCCTTCCACGGAGAGTCCGAGTCCGGCAAGTCACTCGTCGTCCAGGCCGAAGCCGCCCGCCTCATCGGCGAGCGGCGCGACGTCCTCTACATCGACTTCGAGTCCGACGCGGGCGCCGTCGTCGGGCGACTCCTAGACATGGGAGCCACCCCCGACCTCATCCGAGCCCACTTCACCTACCTCCGACCCGACAACGACCCAAGGCGCTTCCCCCACGAACGCGAGGAGTTCGCAGCCGTCGCCGCCGGCCGCTACGCCCTCGCCGTCATCGACGGCATGACCGACGCCCTCGGCGTGTTCGGCGCCGGCACCAAGGACAACGACGAGATCGCCTCGTTCATGCGGTCCTTCCCCCGGCTGCTCGCTGTCCGCACCGGGGCCGCGGTCATCATCATCGACCACGTCACGAAGGATGCCGACTCCCGTGGCCGGTTCGCCCTTGGCGGGCAAGCCAAGATGAACGCTCTCGACGGGTCCGCCTACGTGGTGGAGGTCGTCGAGGCCCTGGGTCGCGGCCTACGGGGCGCAGTGTCGCTGCGGGTGGCGAAGGACCGCCCCGGCGGCGTGCGCCCCCACTGTGGCCCGTTCCGCAAGCTCGACCGGACCCAGGAGGCCGCGCGGGTCGTCATCGACTCCACTGGCGGCAGCATCGAGGTCCACGTCGAGGCTCCGCACCGCACCGTCGACAGCGACCCAGAGGCGGCCAAGACGTGGCGCCCCACGGTGTTGATGCAGAAGGTGTCGGACTTCCTCGAACACGCCGTCGCCGGGGTGTCGCAGACCACCATCGAGGAGGGCCTGGGCGGCACCCGCGACCACGTCAGGAAGGCGCTGGCTCTGCTCGTCGCCGAAGGGTTCGTGGAGGTCGAGAGCGGGCCTCGGAACGCCCGTCTCCACAGTCTCTCGAGGCCGTATTTCGCCGACGAGGACCCCGAGTCCGACACCTACGTCGGATGGGCCGAACCGGGACAAAATGACACCACCCCGCCACCGCGCCGGGACCGCGCCGGGACCGCGCCGACGGCGGGGTCAGGTGACCGCGCCGGGAAGCCGGTCTCCCCTACGGGGGACCGGCGCGGTCAAGAGCTCGGCTCGGAGGGGTCAAAAACGACGACCGCGCCGGATGCGGAGAAGCCCTATCTCGAGGTCGCCTGCGCCGGTTGCTTCCGACCCGTCCCCAAGGCCATCGCAGACACGTGGTCCGGCCGGTGCAGCAACTGCGCACGGGAAGCGGGGCTGCTGTGAACACCACCCCCTGGCACATCGTCCGCGACCGCCTCATCCGCGACGGCCACCTCACCGAGAACGGAGTCACCCGTGCCGCCCAGCCCCGCGGCTGCCGCCACTGCCACACCCCCGTCCTCGTCGGCCTCGACGGCGACGTCGCAGCCGTCGAAGCCACCGTCGACCCGACACCGCTGTCCACTCTCGGCGAAGCCCTCGCCGTCCTCACCGGTCGCCGGCTCTACACGCTGCGCCGCTACACCGGCCGCTACCACCTCGGCGACCGGTCTCCGCTGATGATCCGCGCCACCCCCGCCGACGCCGCCCGCTACGACGTCCTCGCCAACCACGTCTGCGGGCAGCCCGTGCCGCCGACCTGGGCCGGGCCGTCCGTCTACGTCCCCACCGCCAAGGCCACCGAGGAGGAGACGTGTCCCTTCTGACCTGGCTCGCCCTCCTCGCCCTCACCACCGCCGCCACCTGGGCCGCCCTGACCTACGACCTCGGGCTCCGCATCCACATCCGCGTACACCTCGACCGGGAGGACCACCAGTGACCACCTGCCGCTACACCGCCAGCGACACCCCCCGCGTCGTCGTCGGCCGCCACACCACCGACTGCGCCGGCGAGACCTGCGGCGGCTGCCAGCCCTGCGTCGAGCCCCACTGCCGGGTCTGCTCCCGCGCCCACGCCGACGGGTCCTGCGCCGAATGCGTCGCCGAGACCCGCGACACCCTCCACGACATCGCCGCCAAGTGCGACGCCCTGCCCGACGAGGTCGCCCACCGCGGCATCGACGGCGAGGCGATGATGCTCCTCGGCCCCGCCGCCGACCCCGAGGCGTGGCGCAACCGGGCCATGTCCGCGATCATGGGCCGCCTCGACGCCGCCTACCTCGAGGACTGCCGCGACGAGCTGCACCCGCTGTGGGTGCTCGGCACCTGGGAGCAGGTGTGGCGCGACCACCTCGACCAGCCCACCGACCTCGCCGCCACCCTGCCGCGGCTCGTGGACTACCTCGACCGGCAGATGCACCTCATGGCCGACCAGCCCGAGCCGCCGTTCGAGGACTTCGCCCGCGACCTGCGGCGCTGCCTCGCCCACCTCGAGGCGGTACTGCACGACCAGCACCGAGGCGACCCCGCCAACGTCGGATGCTTCGAGTGCGGGGCGAAGATCGAACGCCGCCTCACCCGCAGCGGGTTCGAGGACCACTGGACCTGCACCCGCTGCCGACGGACCTACACCTACGCCGAATACAACTTCGCGCT
>DASTYO010000152.1:0-16320 GCA_035764875.1 Acidimicrobiales bacterium
GCCGATGGGCTCGTGCGGTGCGAGGACCATCCCCGACAGCCCCTCGTCGCGCCACCACGGCGTGTCGTAGAGCACGTGGAACTTGATGACCGACCCCTGCGGCATGTGCTGGAGCAGCTGGTCGCGCTGCCCGTCGAGCGGCGGGTCGTAGGCGATGCGGCCGGCCAGCGTGGGCGGCAGGGCCACGACGACGCGGCTGGCGCGGAAGGAGGTCACGCCGTCGGGCGTCGCGGCGTCGACCTCGATGCCGGCGTCGTCCTGCCTGATGGCGCTGACCACGTGCGAGAGATGCACGGTGCCCTCGGTGAGCTGGGCGGCGAGGCGCTCGGCGACCGGCTGCATGCCGCCGTGGATGCGGTCCTGCTGGGCGCCGCCCTCGCTGTCGGTGAGCTTCGACCACCCGCCGGCCGAGTGCACGTAGTGGGCCGCGTGCAGCAGCGACAGCTGGGCGCTCGACGCGGCGAACACCGCCTGCACGCCGACCTCGAACAGCCCGGCGACCCGGTCGGGCACCGCCCGCTCGCGGACCCACTGGGCCAGGCTCATCGCGTCCCACGCCGTGGCGCTCGCCGCCGACCACGGCGCGTCGAGCGGCACCTGGTCGGCGATGGCCTCGAGCTCGCCCACGAGCTCGATGTAGGAGAGGAGCTCGTCGTCGCCGAACCCGGCGGCGACGGTGGCGACCCGACGTGCGCCGTCGCCGTCGAGGATGACGTCGTCGCCGTCCTCCGGTTGCGGGTACGTCGTGAAGCCGAGCTCGTCGGCGAGCGCGACGATGCGGTCCTGGCCCGGCCCGATCCACTGCCCGCCGAGGTCGACCCACGTGCCGAGGTGCTCCTCGGTGCACGTGCGGCCGCCGACCCGCGGCCGGGCCTCGAGCACGAGCACCGACCGGCCCGCCTCGACGAGGGCCCGGGCGGCCGTCAACCCGGCGAAGCCGGCCCCGACGACGATCACGTCCACCTGGTCGCTGGTCATCGGACGACGATACCCGTGGGCGGAACGGCGCTCAGCCGGGTCGGGACAGCTCGACGTCGAGGGCCAGGGTCAGGCACCGGCACCCCCCGCCGGCCTTGAGGAACTCGTCCACCGGGCACACCGCGACCTGGAAGCCCCACGCCTCCAGCTGGCGGCCCACCCGGGGTGGGCACGTCGGCATCACCACCACGTCGCCCACCACGACGGAGTTCGCGCAGAACGACAGCGCCTCGTCGTCCTCGAGCCAGAGCGGCTCGGGCACCAGCGCCTCGACGACCTTGGTGCCGTACGCGTCCCAGCCGAGCGGCGCGCACAGGGCCCGCCGGTCGTCGAGCGGGCAGAACGTGAGGTCGAGGTGGTAGAGCCGCTCGTCCACCAGCTCGATGGGGCGGACCGGCACGCGCAGCAGGTCGGTGAGGTACGGCGCGGCCGCGGCATGGGAGCGGGGCCGGTAGCCCGAGAGCAGGACGCCGCCGAAGGGCAGGCCGTCTCCCGCGCCCTCGTGGACGACGACGTCGGGCAGGCGGGCCACGTCCCAGCCGGCCGCCTCGAACCAGGCGGCGAACACCTCGGTCTCCGGCTGGCGCTCCGGGTGCCGGAAGTGGCTGGGCACGAACCGCTTGGCCCGGGCGTCGAGGAGGCCGGCGTTGGCCGTGAACACGAGGTCGGGCACGCCCTCGACGTGGGCGATGGTCTCCACCTCCGCGCCGGCGGCGACGAGCGTGTCGTGGAGGTGGCGCCACTGGCCCTCTGCGGCCTCGACGTCGACCGTCACCTCGCGGTGCATCCACGGGTTGATCTCGTAGAGCACCCCGAAGTGCAGCGGCGGGCAGAGCAGGTACCGGCGGCCCCAGGCGAGGGCGGTCACGAGCAGAGCTCGCCGGCGAGCTGGCGGACGAACACGCCGATGTCGGTGACGATGCCCACCGCCTGGTGCGAGCCCCGGTCGGCGAGCTTGGTGACGACGGCCTGGTTGATGTCGACGCAGAACGTCTCGACCGACGCGGGCAGCAGGTTGCCCGTGGCGATGGCGTGCAGGGTGGTGGCCAGCATCAGCGCCACCCGCACGCCGGGCACGTGCTCGCGCATGGCGTCGGCCGCGGCGGCGACGTCGGTGTGGGTGTCGGGCAGCGGCCCGTCGTCGCGCACCGAGCCGCCCAGCACGAACGGCACGCCGGCCCGGACGCAGGCGTGCATGACGCCACCGGTGATGAACCCCGACTCGACCGCGGCGGCGATGGACCCGTGGCGGCGCACCTCGTTGATGACCCGCACGTGGTTGGCGTGGCCGCCCTCGACGGGGACGCCGTCGGCCACACCGACGCCGAGCGACGTGCCGAGCACGTTGGACTCGATGTCGTGGGTGGCGTAGCCGTTGCCGGTGAAGAGGCAGTGGATCCAGCCCTGCTCGACGAGCGCCGCCAGGTCGGGGCCGGCGCCGGTGTGGATGGCGGCGGGGCCGGCGACGAGCAGCACCGTGCCGCCCGCCTCCTTCGCCGCCCGCATGCGGTCGGCGACGTGGCGGATCATGAGCGCCTTGGGCTTCTCGGAGGAGACCTCGGAGCCCATGAACTCGAAGCTGCCGGGCAGGCTCCGCCGGTCTGGCGCCTGGACCCGCACGCCGTCGCTGCCGACCACGATGCGGTCGCCGCGGCGCACCCGGTGCATCGGCACGGTGCGCACCCGCGCCTCGCCCTCCTCGTCGAGCACGAGGAGCCCGCAGTCCATCTCCGGGTTCTCGACCCGACGCCAGGCGCCGCCCACCAGGACCTCGGTCTCGAGGTTGGTCGTCGAGTGGAACCCCTGGGGCAGCACGCCGTCCTGGTCGGCGGTGGCGAGCACCGCCGCGGACTGCGCCAGGCGGTTGGCGCCGTGGACCTGCAGGTCGTCGAGCAGGGCGTCGAGCAGCGCCTGGTCGTCGGCCCGCACCTCGATGGTGGCGCGCGAGGTGTCGAGGTTGGTCTTGCCGATGGCCACGTCGACGAGCTCGTAGTCGGCGCCCGCCTCGATGATCGCGTCGAGGATCTTGGGCAGGATGAGGGAGTCGACGATGTGGCCGTGCACCTCGATGGTCTCGATCGGCATGGCCACCATCATCCCGCTCCGGCGCCCGGGCCGCGTGCCTTTCCCGCCGTCGCGGGGGCGGCAGTACGATCCGGCTCGCATGGGACAGAGCGTGACCGTCGTCAGGAAGCCGTCGTCGAACCCGGAGATCGTCCGGTTCGAGATCAACCGCAGCCTCACCGGCATGGGCCACGAGCGCTTCCGCTCGCTCGCCGACATCGTGCGCGACCGGCCGGTCGACCGGCTCGCCCGCCGGCTGCTCGAGCACGGCGGGGTCGACGCCGTGCACGTGAACTCCTCGATGATCACGATCGACCTGGCCGGCGGCTACGTCGGCGAGGGCCTCCAGGACATCATCGAGAACCTGTTCCGCTACTACCCGGACGCCCCCGAGGACGAGCTCGTCATGGAGGTCCAGGAGCCCCTCCCCGGCGACGAGACCGACCTGCGCCAGGCGCCGGAGGCGGCCCGGGCCACCGGCGAGCACCAGCTCGACACGCCCGAGGTGGCGCCGGCCGAGGCCCCGGACCCCGACCGTCCGAACGAGGACGTCACCGCCGAGTAGCCCCAGCGGACCGGCTTCCACGCCGGTTGACGCTCATCGAACAGGTGTTCGATACTGGCGGCATGGGTCGAGAGCTCGGGGCACTGCGGCAGCCGACGCCGCCATCGGGGGCGGCGCCCGAGGCGCTGGCGTCCGTGGCCGCCCGGGTCCAGCCCACCACCCTGGCCCGAGACCAGCGCCTGCCGGTGCTCCCCGCCCTCGCCTCGCTGGTGCCGGGCGGCGGGTTGCGGCGGGGCTCCACGCTCTCGGTCGACGGCCCGGCCGCCACCTCGCTGGCGCTGGCCGCCGCGGTCGGGCCTTCCCAGGACGGCGCCTGGGTGGCGGCCGTCGGGTTCCCCTCGCTCGGCCTGCTGGCCGCGGCCGAGCTGGGCATCGCCCTCGAACGCCTGGTGCTGGTGGCCGACCCCGGCGACGACGACGCCGACACCTGGCCGTCGGTGGTGGCCGCCCTGGTCGATGCCTTCGAGGTGGTGCTGGTGCACGCCGGCCACCGCGTGCGCGCCGCCGACGGGCGCCGGCTGGCGGCCCGCACCCGCGAGCGCGGCGCCGTGCTCGTCCAGGTCGGCGGCGCCCGGCCCACCGGGGCGGTGTGGCCCGAGGGGGCCGACGTCACCCTCACCGTGGTCGACGCGGCGTGGGAGGGCCTGGGGGAGGGGCACGGCCACCTGCGGGCCCGGCGGGTCACCGTCACCGGCGGCGGCCGCCGCGAAGCGGCCCGTCCCCGGCGGGCGCAGCTGTGGCTGCCCGGTGCCGACGGCGCGGTCGAGGAGGTGCTGCCCGATCCGGTGCCGCTGCGGGGTGCCCGCGCCGCCGACGCCGAGACGGAGATCGCATGACCCTGCTGCGACCCCGGAAGGTGCAGCCGGTGGGCCCGCCGGCCGACGAGCCGGTGCGCACCATGGTGGTGTGGGTGCCCGACTGGCCCCTGGTGGCCGCCGGCATCGACGCCGCCACGCCGGCGGCGGTGTTCGTGGCCAACCGGGTGGTGGCGTGCACGGCTGCTGCCCGGGCCGCCGGCGTCCGCCGCCACATGCGCCGGCGGGAAGCCCAGGGCCGGGCACCCGCGCTGCTGGTGCTCGACCGCGATGCCGACCGCGACGCCCGCGCCTTCGAACCGGTGGTGCTCGCCCTCGAGGCCCTCACCCCCCGCCTCGAGGTCACCCGGCCGGGGCGGTGCGCGTTCCCCACCCGCGGCCCGGCCCGCTACTTCGGGGGCGACGTCGCCCTGGCCGAACGGGCCGTCGACGTGGTCGCCGAGGTCCTGGGCGAGCGGGGCGGCGAGCCGGTCGCCGTGGCGGTGGGGGTGGCCGACGGGCCCTTCGGCGCCGCCCACGCCGCCCGCACCGCCCACGTGCGGGCCCAGCAGGACGAACCGCCCTGGTGGGTGGTCGCCCCGGGGAAGGTCGCCGAGTACCTGGCCCCGCTGCCGCTCACCGCCCTCGACCGGCCCGAGCTCGCCGACGTGCTCGGCCGCCTCGGCCTGCACACCCTCGGCGACCTCGCCGCGCTCCCCGCCGCCGACGTGCTCGGCCGGTTCGGCACCGAGGGCATCGAGGCCCACCGCCTCGCCCGGGGCCTCGACGCCCGCCCTCCGGCCACCGAGCCGCCGCCCCCCGACCTCGTGGTCGCCACCGAGCTCGACCCGCCGGCCGAGCAGGTGGCGCCCATCGCCTTCGTGGCCCGGGGCCTCGCCGACGAGCTCCACCGGCGCCTCGGGTCCCGCGGCTCGGTGTGCACCCGCATCGTCATCAGCGCCGAGACCGAGCACGGCGAGCGGTCCGAGCGGGTGTGGCGCCACGAGGGCGCGCTCAGCGCCGGGGCCATCGCCGACCGGGTCCGCTGGCAGATGGACGGCTGGCTGCACGCCAACGTCCGCCTGCGCCCGACGGCCGGCATCGTCCACCTCCAGCTCCGCCCCGACGAGGTCGTCGCCGCCGACGGGCGCCAGCTCGGCTTCTGGGGGGCCGACGCCGGCGCCGCCGACCGGGCCCTGCGGGCCATCGCCCGCGTGCAGGGCCTGCTCGGCGCCGACGCTGTGCTCGTGCCCGAGTACGCCGGCGGCCGCGACCCCGGCGAGCAGCTGCGGCTGGTCCCGGCCGCCGCCGTCGACCTCACCGCCGAGCGCCCAGCGGCCCGACCCGACTGGGTCTCCTCACCGTGGCCCGGTCGGCTGCCCAACCCGTCACCGGCCACGCTCCACCCCGACGCCGTGCCGGTCGACGTCGTCGACGCCGCCGGTCGGGTCGTCGTGGTCGACGGCCGCTGCCAGCCCACGGCCGAGCCGGCCGCCCTCCGCCCGCGCCACGGCGGCCGGCCCCGGCGCATCGCCTCGTGGGCGGGACCGTGGCCGGTCGACGAGCGCTGGTGGGATCCCGACCGCCACTCCCGTCGGGTCCGCTTCCAGGTGGTCACCGACGACGGCGCCGCCCACCTCGTGGTCCTGGAGGGCGGCACCTGGTCGATCGCTGCCACCTACGACTGACGGTGGCTCAGCTCCAGAACTGGTCGTGCTCCTCCAGGTCGTACAGGTACACCCGCACGTCGTAGGGCTTGCCGTCGCGGATCTCCCACACCACCGGGAACGTCACGTCCATCGTCTTGCCGTGCCGAGTCGCCGTCACGTGCTGCAGCACCACGCCGCGGTCGTCGTCGGCGAGGATGTCCACGGGCTCGGCCTTGAACGTGCCGTCGGTCTCCTCGAACAGCTTCCCGAAGAAGTCGAACACGGCGTCGACGCCCTCGTAGTCGCCGTCGATGTCGCTGTGGCCGGGCTCGTGCCAGACGATCTTCGGATCGAACATGCTCCGCACCTTGTCCAGGTCGCCCTGGGCGAACGCGTCGTAGCCCTCGCGCAGCAGCGTCGCGTTGGTTGTCGCAGTGGCCGTCATCGTTGCTCCTTCCGTCCGTCCTCTCCGGTGTCGATCGCGAGCACGGCGGGTCCCGGGGCGGTAGGGGCGAAGGTCACTTCTGGTCCGCTGGCTCACCGCCGGCGCCAGTCCAGGCGCGCCAGGCCCGGCCCAGCCGGCGCACGCCCTCCTCGATCTGGTCGGGAGGTGGCGCGAACGACAGCCGCAACCGGTCGTGGTGCCCGCCGGACGCGGTGAGCGGGCCGGGGGCGGCGACGGCGACGCCGGCCCGCAGGGCGCGCTGGGCGAAGGCGGTCGAGCCGGCATCCCCGGGCAGGCGCACCCACAGGGACAGGCCGCCCTGGGGCTCCGACCACGTCCAGCCCGGCAGCTCCCGGCCCAGCGCAGCCGCCATGACCTCGTAACGGGCCCGCAGGTCCGCCGCCATCCGGAACGACCGGTCGGCGTGGCGGTGCGCCCGCAGCAGCTGCTCGGCCAGCGCCTGGCTCACCACCGACGAGCCGAGGTCGCGGGTCGCCTTGATGCGGGCGAAGCGCAGGGCGAGCGGCTCGGGTGCCCGGACGAAGCCGATGCGCAGGCCACCCCAGAACAGCTTGCTGAGCGACCCGACGACCGCGGCCGACTCCTCGGGGATGTGCGACGCGATCGGCGGCGGCACCTCGTGCCAGGCGAGCTCGGCGAGGGCGAGGTCCTCGAGCAGCGGCGTGCGGCTCGTGGCCACGAGGTCGGCGACCGCCCGTCGACGCGCCGCGGCGAGCACCGTGCCCGTCGGGCTGTGGAGCGTCGACTGCACGTAGACCAGCGCCGGTCGGGCGCGCAGCGCCTCCGCCAGCGCGTCGACGCGCACGCCGTGGCGGTCGACCGGGACCGGTACCACGCGTGCGCCGGCCTGCGCGAAGGCGGCGAGGGCTCCGGGATAGGTCGGATCGTCGACCACGACGGCGTCGCCGGGCTGGATCCAGCACGCAGCCGCAGCGCTGATGGCCTGCTGCGCCCCGGTCGTGATGACGACCTGGTGCTCGTCGGTCGGCAGGCCGCGGTCGCACAGGTGCTCGGCAACCGCTCGACGCAGGGACGGCAGGCCCCACGGCCGGTAGCCCGTCCCGGCCGGGACGGCGGCCAGCAGCTCGTCGAGGGTGGCCGGGGCGGCGCGCATTCCCCGCGGCTCGTGGAGGACGGAGATCGACAGGTCGACCAGGCCAGGCGCCGTCGCCTCGTCCTGGGCGACCAGGCGGTGGACGAGCTCGGAGCCCTCCCGGCCCGAGGGGAGCAGCGGCTGCTCCCGCATCGCCACGTACGACCCGCTGCCGCGTCGGCGCTCGAGCAGGCCCTCGCCGACGAGCACGTCGTAGGCCGCCACCGCGGTGCCCCGCCCGACCGCGAGCGTCCGGGCGAGGTCGCGCTCCGACGGCAGGCGGGTCCCGTCGGGGATGGCGCCGCGCTCGACGGCGGCGGCGAGCGCCCGGGCCAGCTTGCGGAAGAGGGGCCCCGGGCCCTCCGACCACGGGCCGAGCACGTCGAGCAGACGCTCCGAGACGGTGCCACGTGCGGGCGAAGTGGCCCTGTCAGCCATGTGCCATTCCTGCCACAGTCGGCGGATGGATGGCCAGCACGATCCCAACCGGCCGGCGACCTCGTTCGGCCGCGGCTTCACCGACCACATGGTGGTCGCCACGTACACCGCCGCCTCCGGCTGGGGTCCGCCGCGGCTGGAGCCCTTCGCCGAGCTCTCGCTGAGCCCGGCAGCCATGGTGCTCCACTACGGGCAGGCGATCTTCGAGGGGTTGAAGGCGTTCCGCCAGGCCGACGGCTCGGTGGCGCTGTTCCGGCCCGGCGCGAACGCCGAGCGGTTCGATCGCTCGGCCCGCCGGCTCGCCATGCCGCCGCTCCCGCCCGGCGTCTTGACCGCGGCCTGCGCTGACCTCGTCCGGGCCGATCTCCCTGCCGTGCCGCCCGAGCGCGGGCACAGCCTCTACCTGCGACCGATGATGATCGCCACCGAGGCCGCCCTGGGCGTCCGCCCGGCCGACGAGTACCTCTTCGCCGTCTTCGCCTCCCCGGCCGCGGCGTACTTCGGCGACGAGGTCCGGCCGGTCACCGTCTGGGCCGGTGGCAGCCAGGTCCGCGCCGCGCCCGGAGGCACCGGCGCGGCCAAGTGCTCGGGCAACTACGGCGCCAGCCACGCCGCCAAGGCCGAGGCCGTGGCCAGGGGCTGCGACGAGGTGCTGTGGCTCGATGCGGCCGAGCACCGCTGGGTGGAGGAGCTCGGCGGCATGAACATCGTGTTCGTCGCCGACGTGGACGGCCGGCCGACCCTGGTCACGCCGCCGCTCACCGACACCATCCTCGACGGCGTCACCCGACGCTCCCTGCTCGAGCTCGGCCCCGGCCTCGGGCTCGGCGTGGAGGTGCGCCCGGTCGCCCTCGAGGAGGTGCTCGCCGGACGGTTCACCGAGGCGTTCGCCTGCGGCACCGCCGCCGCGGTCGTCCCGGTCGGCGCGGTGCGGACACCGGGCGGGACGACACCCATCGGTGGTGACCGCACGACCGTGGCGGACCGGGTGCGCGAGGCGCTGCTCGACGTCCAGCACGGGGTCGTCCCGGACGTCCACGGCTGGCTCGAGTCGGTCGCCCGGGAAGACGCCGCACCGGTTCGATGTTGACAACGTCACGCGCAGGTTTCCGCCTTGCGGAGTCGGGGAGTGCGCGGGTCTCGGTAGCGTTGTAAGCGTGTAATCACCCGCTCGACCGCCGAGCGGCACGAGACCTCGGAGGAGCCTCCCCGTGGCCCAGACCCGCGACGAACCCCGTTCCGACACGGGCGCCCGCAGCGTCCCCGTCCTCCCCCTGACCACCGGCGTCGTCCTGCCCCAGATGGTGGTGACCGTCGCCCTCGAGACCGACGAGGCCCGGGCCGCGGCCGCCGCCCTGGGCCCCCTCGACCGCGACCCCAAGCCCGAGCTGCTCCTCGTCCCGCGCGTGGACGGCCGCTACGGCCGCATCGGCGTCCTCGCCACCGTGGAGTCCCACGGCGAGCTGCCCGGCGGCACGCCGGCGCTCATCGTGCGCGCCACCCGCCGGGCCCGCATGGGCGCGGGCGTGGTGGGCACGGGCGCCGCCCTGCTGGTCGAAGCCGAGCCGATCGACGAGGGCGATCCCAGCCTGCGAGCCGTCGAGCTCGCCGACGAGCTCCGGCAGGTCACGCGCGCCCTGTTCGAGCAGCTGGGCGGGCGGCGCCTGACCGCCGTCCTCGACGAGGTCGACGGCCCCTCCGGGCTCGCCGACCTGGCCGGCTGGTGGCCCGACCTCGCGATCGAGCGCAAGGTCGAGCTGCTCGAGACCATCGACGTCGAGGCCCGGGTCGAGCTCGTGCTCGGTTGGGTGCGCGACGCCCTCGCCGAGGCCGAGGTGGCCACCACCATCGCCCGTGAGGTGAACGAGGGCATGGAGCAGCGCCAGCGCGAGTTCCTCCTGCGCCAGCAGCTCGACGCCATCAAGAAGGAGCTCGGCGAGGGAGGTGACGAGGAGGACCTCGTGGCCGAGCTGCGCGCCAAGGTCGCCGAGCTCGAGCTGACCGAGGCGGCCCGCACGCACGTCGAGCGGGAGCTCGATCGGCTCGAGCGGACCAGTCCGCAGAACCCGGAGCACGGCTGGATCCGCACCTGGATCGAGACCTTCGTCGAGCTGCCCTGGGGCGCGCGCACCACCGACCACCTGGATCTCGATGCAGCCAAGGCGGTGCTCGACGCCGACCACACCGGCCTCGACGAGGTGAAGGACCGCATCGTCGAGTTCCTCGCCGTGCGCAAGCTCCGTGCCGAGCGCGGCGCCGAGGAGCCCGGTGGCCGGGGGAGCGGCGCCATCGTCACGCTCGCCGGCCCGCCCGGGGTGGGCAAGACCTCCCTCGGCGAGTCGGTCGCCCGGGCGCTCGGCAGGCAGTTCGTGCGGGTCGCCCTCGGCGGCGTGCGCGACGAGGCCGAGATCCGGGGTCACCGCCGCACCTACGTCGGCGCCCAGCCCGGCCGCATCGTCCGCGCCCTCACCGAGGCCGGGTCGATGAACCCGGTCGTGCTCCTCGACGAGGTCGACAAGGTGGGCAGCGACTGGCGGGGCGATCCCAGCTCGGCGCTGCTCGAGGTCCTCGACCCGGCGCAGAACCACACCTTCCGCGACCACTACCTGGAGGTCGACCTCGACCTGTCCGAGGTGCTCTTCATCGCCACCGCCAACCTGCTCGACACCATCCCCGGGCCGCTGCGCGACCGCATGGAGATCATCGGCATCGACGGCTACACCGAGGACGAGAAGGTCGCCATCGCCCGCGACCACCTGCTCGCCCGCCAGCTCGAGCGCAACGCGCTGCGGCCCGATGAGGTGACCGTGACCGACGCCGCGCTGCGCGCCATCGTCGACGGGTGGACCCGCGAGGCCGGCGTGCGCGGGCTCGAGCGGCTGCTCGGCAAGGTGCTGCGGAAGGCCGCCACCCGCATCGCCGGCGGCGCTGCCGACACCGTGGTCGTCGACGTCGGCGACCTCCGCGAGCTCCTCGGGCGCCCGCGCTTCGAGGACGACCACGCCGACCGCACCGGCGTGCCGGGCGTGGCCACCGGCCTCGCCGTCACCGGCGCCGGCGGCGACGTGCTCTACGTCGAGACCACGGCCATGGACGGCGACGCCGGCCTGACGCTCACCGGCCAGCTCGGCGACGTCATGAAGGAGTCGGGTTCGATCGCCCTGTCGTACCTGCGGGCCAACGCCGAGGCGCTCGGCCTCGACCCGCAGGCACTGCAGCGCCGGTTCCACGTCCACTTCCCGGCAGGGGCGATCCCCAAGGACGGTCCGAGCGCCGGCATCACGATGACGACGGCGTTGGCCAGCCTGCTCACCGGCCGACCGGTGCGCGTCGACGTGGCCATGACCGGGGAGGTCACCCTGTCCGGCCGGGTGCTCCCGATCGGGGGCGTGAAGCAGAAGCTCCTCGCCGCCCACCGGGCCGGCATCACGAACGTGGTGCTGCCCGCCCGCAACGGGCCCGACCTGGACGACGTGCCCGAGTCGGTGCTTGCCGACCTCACGGTCCACCTGGTCGGCGACGTGCGGGAGGTGCTCGACCTGGCCCTGGAGCCGGCCGCCGGGGAGCTGGCCGCCTGATCCCCGTGCCTTGGGACGACGGCGGCGGCTGGCTACGCTGCCGCCGCCGTCCCCGGACCCCGGACGATTCGGTGCACCCGCCTCGCTGGCGCGGTCGCCGGCAGGAGTGAGATCCGGGTTCGGGAGGATGGATTGGCGGTTCACGATCAGCTGTACGTCGCGCTCCAGGCGTTCGCCGCGACGATCGCCGGCGACTACGACGTCTCTGATGTGCTCCACCGGGTCTGCGACCACCTCGTCGACGTGGTGGGCGGCGCCGGTGCGGGCGTCTCCGTGCTCGACGGTGCGGGCCAGGTCCGCTTCGCCGCTGCGACCAGCACGGCGGTGGTGGCCATCGAGCGATGCCAGGAGGAGGCCCAGGACGGCCCGTGCGCCGAGGCCCTCCGCACCGGCGACCCCGTCGTCATCGACGACGTCTGCGGCGACGGCCGCTGGCCGGTGTACTGCGAGGCGGTGCAGGCCAACGGCATGCGGGCGGTCCTCGCCGTGCCGCTCGTGGTGCGGGACGACCGCATCGGAGCGGTCGACGTGTACGACGTCGACGGGCGCCGCTGGTCGGACGACGACGTCGCCGCCGCCACGGTGCTCGCCCAGATGGCCACCGCCTACGTCATCCGCGCCAACGCCACCGCCGCCGTGGAGCGGGTCAACGAGCAGCTCCAGCAGGCCCTGGAGAGCCGCGTCGTCATCGAGCAGGCCAAGGGCCGGCTGGCGGGCGAGCGGGGCATCGCCGTCGACGACGCCTTCGAGCTCATCCGCAGCTACGCCCGATCGCACAACGAGACGGTGCGCGCCGTGGCCGAGCGCGTCGTGGCCGGGGAGCTCGATCCGAGCGCGGCCGGCGACGCGGCCGGCTGACCTCGTCGCTCAGCCCGCGATGACCGGCTCGGGCTCCAGGACGCCGGCGCTCACCTCGCGCGCCAGCTCGGCGAAGCGGTCGGCGGCCGGCGGGAGGCTCCGGCCGACCCGACGGGTGAGCTGGATCGTGCGCGGCGCGATGGGCGGATCGAGCGGCAGCACGTCGATGCCGGGATCGTCCGGGTCGATGGCGAGCAGCGGCATCACCGCACGCCCCATCCCCGAGCGCACCATGCCCTGCACGGCGCCGTTGTCCTGCGAACGGAACACGTACTCGGCGCGGACGCCCGCGTCGGCGAGGCGCTGCTCGACGAGCAGCTGGCACACGTTGCCGCCGGGCTGGCCGATGAGGGGGTGGTCGGAGATGTCCGGCGGCGTCGCGACCGGGCCGGGGAGCTCGCCGGCCCGCGCCAGCACGACGAAGGGGTCGTAGCCGAGGAGCTCGGAGTGGATGCGGGGGTCGTTGGCGTCGACCGTGAAGGCGAAGTCGAGCTCGTCGCTGAGGATGCCGTCCACCAGCTGCATCTGGTCGTCGGTCTCGAACAGGCCGATGTCGACCTCGGGGACCTCGGCGCGCATCCGCCCGACGAGGGGCGGCAGGATCTTCGCCGACACCGACTGGAACGTGCCGATGACCAGGCGGCCGGTGATGCCGCGGCGCAGCCGGTCGAGCTCGGCGCCGATGGTCTCGACCCGACCGAGCAGCTCGCGCGCGTGGCCGAGCAGCAGCTCGCCGGCCGGCGTGAGCTCGGCAGGTCGTGGTCCCTTCGGACGGTCGAAGACCGGGAGCCCGACGGCCTTCTCGAGCGCCGCGATCTGCTGGCTCACGGCCGACTGGGTGAACCCGAGCACCGTGGCGGCCCGGGCGAAGGAGCCCTCGTCGGCCACTGCGACCAGCGCAGCGAGGTGGCGGAGCTCGACATCGCGGATCGACGGCATGGGTCGACCATACATCAGTCATGCTGATGATCGCCAGTAGTGATAATCGCTAGCGCTCATCACCATGGGTTCGTACGGTTGACCCATGCAGTTCCCCACCGCCATCGACGCCTTCCTCGGCCTCGGCGAGGCCATCGTGGCTGATGGCTTCGACGCCCACGAGCAGGCGCTCGCCGAGCTCGTGGCCACCGCCCGGAGCCTCGGCCTGCGTCCCGTGCTCGTCGACGTGCTGGCCGATCCCGCCAGCCCCGCCGCTCCCCGCCAGCGGGCGCTCGGTCGCCTGCTCGCCGCGCTGGCTGCCGTCGCCGAGCGCCCGGCGCCCGCCGTCGTCACCGCGGCCTGAGACGGCGTCGCCGTCACCGGCCAGGTCCGACGCTGCGGCGGCGGACCCTGACACACTCGGGGCGTGAGCAGCAGCGCCTGGCAGTCCGTGCTCGACCGCATCGACGACGCCGCCGAGGTGGCCGGCATCGACCCCAACGTGCACGCCGTGCTCCGGCGTCCCGAGCGTGTGCTGCAGGTCGCCATCCCCATCCGGATGGACGACGGCAGCATCGAGGTGTTCGACGGCTGGCGCGTCCACCACAGCACCGTGCGCGGGCCGGGCAAGGGCGGCATCCGCTTCCACCCGGACGTCGATGCCGAGGAGGTCAGCGCCCTCGCCGCCCAGATGACGCTGAAGACCGCCGTGGTGGCGGTGCCCTTCGGCGGCGCCAAGGGCGGCGTGCGCTGCGACCCCACGAAGCTCAGCCTCGGCGAGCTCGAGCGGCTCACCCGGCGCTACACGTCAGGCATCGCCCCGCTGCTCGGGCCGGATCGGGACGTGCCCGCTCCCGACGTGAACACCGACGGGCGGGTCATGGCATGGCTGCTCGACACGATCCAGATGACCGGCGGCGGGGTGCACCTGCCGGCCCTCGTCACGGGCAAGCCCCTGTCGGTGGGCGGCACGCGGGCGCACGCCGGCGGCACCGCGTCCGGCGTCGTCGTCTGCGCCCGGGCGGTGTTCGAAGCCCTGCGCATGACGATCCCCGGCCGGCGGGCCGTGATCCAGGGCTTCGGCAAGGTCGGCGGTCCGCTGGCCTACCTGCTGCGCTCGGCCGGCATGCGCATCGTGGCGGTCAGCGACGTCACCGGGGCCGTGATCAACGAGGGCGGCCTCGACGTCGCCGCCCTGTCCGAGCACGTGCACGCCACCGGCGGCGTCGCCGGCTTCCCGCTCGCCGACCCCATGCCCGCCGACGAGCTCCTCACCGTGCCCTGCGAGCTGCTGGTGCCCGCGGCCCTCGGTGGCGTCATCGACGCCGACGTGGCGGCGCGCATCCAGGCGAAGGTGATCGTCGAGGCGGCCAACGGCCCCACCATGCCCTCGGCCGACGCCGTCCTCGACCGTCGCGGGGTCGTGGTGGTGCCCGACGTGCTCGCCAACGCCGGCGGGGTCACGGCGTCGTACTTCGAGTGGGCCCAGTCACGCCAGGGCTACCCCTGGGACGAGGGCATCGTGGCCGACCGCCACCACCGCATCATGTCCGACGCCTTCGAGGACGTCTGGGCCGCCGGCCAGCGCTGGGGCGTCAGCCTCCGCCGGGCGGCCTACGCCTTGGCGCTCGAGCGGGTGTCGGCCGCCCTCGAGGCGCGCGGCATCTTCCCGTGAGGCGGCCGGCGGCGGTGCCCGAACGCGCCGAACGGCGCGTTCGTGTTGCTGGGCGACACGAACGAACCGATCCTCTGGAGAGCGCCGGTTCGGGGCTGTCACGTTGCACCAGCGCAACGCCCTGCGCACGGAATGCGCTTGTGGAGACGCTCGTCAGTCCTCGACGAGTCGGGCGACCATCTCCACCCAGGTCGCGATGACCTGCTCCCGGTCGGCGTCCACGAGCGCGTGGCTCAGGAGCAGCTCCGAGGCGGCGAAGCCGACCAGCGAGGTGAGCGCGAGTGCCGCGCCGATGTCGGTGCCTCCGGCGGGCCCGAGGATCGAGGAGAGCTGGTCGAGCGTGCCGCGGACGATCTGCTCGACGGCGCCGGTCAGGAGGTCGGGTCGGCGGCGACCTTCGCAGACGAGGACGCGCAGCAGCTCCTGTTCCTCGTCCAGTTCGGCGAACACGTATCGGGCCATCAGGGTGAGCTCCGCCCGGAGGTTGCCCAGCGGCGGGATGGCACCACGGATCTGACGGAGGGCATCGAGCCGGGCGAGCTGGCGGTCGATCCCGGCGACGAGCACCTCTTCCTTGGTCCGGAAGTGCGATGACGGTTCCCCAGGGCAGAGTTCGACGCACCGCGCCCCTCGCCGCGGCCTCCGTCCGGGCCGCCGGAAGCGGAGCCGTCGATGTCCTGCGGCGGCGGCTCCGCGGCCAGCGCGGTGCCAGCCTCGAGTTCCACGTCCGGAACGCCGAGCGGTACGCCGAGCTGCTCTCGCAGTCCAAGGGCATGCTGATGAAGGTCGGACAGATCGTCTCGTTCGTCGACACGAGCGCCGCCCTCGACAGCGAGTACGGCGACGTGTACCGCAACGCCCTGTCGGCGTTGCAGGCCGGTGCCGAGCCGATGGAGCCTGTGCTCGTCTCCGCCGTCATCGAGAGCGAGCTCGGACGTCCGCCGGAGGCGCTGTTCGCCGAGTTCTCGCCGGTCCCGCTCGCCGCCGCGTCCATCGGGCAGGTGCACGCTGCTCGCCTCCACGATGGGACCGAGGTGGCGGTGAAGGTGCAGTACCCGGGCGTCGCCGAGGCGATCGCCGCCGACCTCGCGAACACCGAGCTGATGTTCACGTTCGTCAAGTTCGCCAAGGGATTCGTGCCCCAGCTGCGCAACGCCGACGTGAGTGCCATCGCCGAGGAGGTGTCCGAGCGCATCGGCGAGGAGCTCGACTACGGCATCGAGCTCGCCAACCAGGAGCGGTTC
>DASTYO010000153.1:0-20488 GCA_035764875.1 Acidimicrobiales bacterium
CGTCTCCTGCAGTGCCTGGCCGAGAACCCGCGGGCCGGCGTCATGGAGCTGGCCCGCCAGCTCGAGGTGGCCCGGGGCACCGTGCAGGCCCGGCTCGAGAAGCTCCAGCAGCGGGGTGTGGTCACCGGGTTCGGGCCGGACATCGACCTGCGGGCCATCGGCTACGACGTGGTCGCCTTCGTCACCCTCGAGATCGCCCAGGGCGCGCTGGAGAGCGTGGTGGCCCACCTGTCCACCATCCCCGAGGTGCTCGAGGTGCACACCACCACGGGCCCGGGCGACCTGCTGTGCCGGGTGGTCGCCCCCACCAACGCCGACCTCCAGCCGCTGATCGGCCGGATGCTCGCCTCCGGCGGCATCGAGCGCACCACCACGCAGATCGCGCTCACCGAGCAGATCGCCTACCGCGTCCTGCCTCTCGTCACCGGGACGCAGGACGGCTGACCGTGCCGTCGGTGGCGATCTTCGCCCACCAGGGCGGCTGGGACGAGATCCTGTTCGTGCTCGCCCCGCTGCTGCTGTTCGCCGGCTTGCTGTGGCTGGCCCGCCGGCGGGTCGACCGGCTCGAGGAGCGCGACGCACGGGACGACGCCGGCGACGACACGGGTCGGCGGCCGTGACCGACCTCCCCGCCTTCGACGCCCTCACCCTCGACGTCGGCGGCGTGTTCGTGGTGCCCCACCACGAGCGGCTCCGCGACGCCCTCGAGGCGGCGGGCCTGCCGGTGGACCCCGACGGGTTCTGGGACGGGCACTACCTCGCCATGCACGCGGTGGACGCCGACCAGTCGCCAGCCGAGACGTTCGACACGTACGTGCCGGCGTTCTGCCATCACGTCGGCTACCGCGACGGCGAGCACGCCGCGGCCGTCGCCGCCCTCGAGCCGCTGTTCGGGCCGTCGGGGCTGTGGACCTCGCCGCTCGACGAGAGCATCACCGCGCTGAAGGCGCTGCACGAGGCGGGCATCCCCATGGCGGTGGTGAGCAACGCCGACGGCACGGTGGCCGAGATCCTCGAGGCGGCGGGCGTGTGCCAGGCCGGCGAGGGGCCGCTCGTGCCCGTGGTGACGATCGTCGACTCGGGTGCGCTCGGCATCGCCAAGCCCGACCCGCGCATCTTCGCCCCGGCGCTCGAGGCCCTCGGCACCGAGCCCGGACGCACGCTCCACGTCGGCGACAGCGTCCACTACGACGTCCGCGGCGCCCAGGCCGCGGGCCTGCTCGCCGTCCACTTCGATCCTCGGCGGCTCTGCCCGCTCGACGACCACCCGCACATCACGTCGCTGCTCGACCTGGTCCGCTGAGCCGGGAGCCCAGGCGCATCACGCCGCCGCCTGGCCCCCTCCGCCACTGTGGCGCATGAGGCCGGCTTCGAACGCGAGCGCCGCGACGATGGCCGTGCCCACCACCACGCCGAGCGACGCGCGCAGCGACGATGCGCCCGCGACTGCGCCGACGAGCGGCGGTGACAGCAGGAAGCCGAGCCGGGCGCCGGTGGACATGACCCCGAGGCCGAGCCCCGCCGGGATGCCCTCGCGCTCGGCGGCCTCGAGGTAGAGGGCGGGGAACAGCACCGACACCCCGAGCCCGATGACGGCGAAGCCGGCCACGGCGACGACCACGGCGGGCGACGTCGTGACGACGGCCAACCCGGCAGCGCTGAGCAGGAGGGCGCCGCGGAAGACGGGTCGGCTGCCGAAGCGGTCGGTGGCGGCGTCGCCGAGGAACCGCCCGAGGACCATGCCCGCCGTGACGGCGAGGTAGCCGAGTCCGGCGACACCGGGGGACGCGTCGTGGACGTCGGCGCCGAACACGGCCGCCCACTCCCCCGGCGCGCCCTCCACGACGGCGATGGTGAGCGCGACCGCCGCCAGCAGCGCCAGCACCGGCAGGCGGCGGGCGCCCTCGGCCTGGGGCAGCGGCGGGTCGTCCGCCGGCGAGAGGTGCCTGGCCACCGCGAGCACGGCGCCGACGAGCAGCACACCGGTCACCGAGAGCTGGGTCCCGAGCGACACGTGCAGGCCGGCGGCCAGCGAGGCAACGCCGCCGCCGGCGAGGGCGCCCACGCTCCACGCGCCGTGGAAGCGCTGCATCACCGACCGCGCCGTCCGACGCTGGACCTGGGCCCCCTGGACGTTCATCCCGATGTCGGCGAGCACGTCCACCGCACCCAGGCCGGCCAGCACGAAGCCGAGCGCGAACGGCGTCACGGCGACGGCGATGAGCGGCAGCCCGGCCGACAGCACGACCGCGGCGATCACGCAGCTGCGCCGGCTGCCGAGCCGGTCGACGAGCGCCCCGCCGGCGACGCTGGCGAGCAGCCCGCCGAGCCCGGTGCCGAGCAGGACGGCACCGAGCTCGCCGAGGGTCACGTCGAGGCGGTCGCGCACCTCGGGGATGCGCGGCAGCCACGACGAGAACGTCGCCCCGTTGACGAAGAACAGGGCGGTGACGGCGACGCGCTGCCGCCGGAGGGCGCCGGTGTCGCTCAGATCGTCCGGCCGGGCCGGCCGGGCCCCTCGGCGTCGTCGCCGTGCATGTCGGCGTTCAGCCGGGCGTCGGCCATCAGCCGGGCCACGACGTCGGTCATCGCCTCGGGGTCGTCGACGTTGTCGGTGGTGGGCCCGCGGTGCCAGGACTCGGCGATGGCGATCTCCTGGCCGTGGACCTGGAACACCCGCCCGGTGACGTTCTTCGAGAGCGGCGAGGCCAGCCAGGTGCAGATCGGCGCGATCCACCGGGGCGACTGGGCCTCCTGCTCGGCTTCGCTCGGCGGCTCGGCGCGCAGCGGGGCGGTGAGCCGCGTGAGGGCGCCCGGGGAGATGGCGTTCACGGTGACGCCGTAGCGGGCGAGCTCGAGGGCGGCGATGATCGTGAAGCCGGCGATGCCCATCTTGGCGGCGCCGTAGTTCGTCTGGCCGATGTTGCCGTAGATGCCCGACACCGAGGTCGTGTTGATGATGCGGGCGTCGACCTCCTCGCCGGCCTTCACCAGGTTGCGCCAGTGCTCGGCGGCGTGCCGGGCGGGCGCGAACGTGCCCTTCAGGTGCACGCGCACCACGGCGTCCCACTCGGCCTCGCTCATGTTCACGAGCATGCGGTCGCGCAGGATGCCGGCGTTGTTGACGAGCACGTCGAGCCGCCCGAAGGCGTCGATCGCCTGGTCGACCATGCGCTTGGCGCCGTCCCAGTCGGCCACGTCGTCGGCGTTGGCGACGGCCCGGCCGCCCATGGCCTCGATCTCGGCCACCACGTCCTGGGCCGGCGTGGTGTCGGAGCCGCTGCCGTCGGGCGCGCCGCCCACGTCGTTGACCACCACGGCGGCGCCGTGCTCGGCCAGCATCAGCGCGTGCTCGCGGCCGATGCCCCGGCCGGCGCCCGTCACGATGGCGACACGTCCGTCGCAGATCCCCATGTCACATCCCCTGTGTCGTGTCCGTCGGAACCGGGCCGCAACGTAGTGGCGACGGCACGTTCGCGACGCATGGCGTGGGTGGGCGTCGACGGTCCGCCGCCCGCCGGGGCCAGGACCCGGATCGGCTCATCCGGGCCCCGGCTCCTCCGCCATCACCGCATCAGGGCTGGCAGGTCCAGGGCGTCCAGCCCTGCGTGTCGTACAGGTGCTTGGCGTACACGGTGTTCCAGTAGCCGTCGTACACCATGTCCCAGGGCTGGCCGGTGACCTCGACGAAGGTCCGCTCGTGCACGCCGTTGATCTGGAAGAGCCCGTGGTCGTTGGTGGTGCTCACCGCCCGGGGATCGAGCTTCGACTCGCACCAGGCGACGCGCTCGGCCTCCGGGCCCTTCTGGCCGAAGACCGCAGCGATCTGCTGCTGCGGGGTGCACGCGGCGCCGGCCAGCAGGGCGAGGCCGAAGGCAGCGATGGTGGGCAGACGACGCGCGCGGCGACGGGGGGACGACTCGGTCACGAGGACCTCCTCGGAGGGATCGGGGGGGAAGGCCCGGGGGCACCACCAGCACGGGACGGCACCGTTTCGGTGCACCGTCGACCGGTCGCGCGCCGCTCAGGCGTGTGCTCTGGTCCCCTTGTCTATCGGCCGTCCGCAACACAACCGCAATGTTCGGGATGTGACATCCGTCGCCGGTGCGCGCGAGGCCACAGCGGAACCGCCACCGGCAACCCTTCCCGGCCGGCCGGGGAACGAGACGCGATCGTCATCACGAGGTCGGTCTGCCCGTCTCGCGGCCGGGGGTACGGAGCCCGGCATGGAGATCATGGGACGCTTCCGGAACGCCGCTCGAACCGCCGATCGCAGCAGCGTCGGCGACGGTCACTTCGTGCTGATCGAGACCGACGAGCACGAGCAGATCGTGCTGGCCGGCGCCAGCGACGACGAGATGCAGGCCAAGCTCGACGACTTCCTGACCTGGGCCTCCTGAGCCCGCCGGTCCGGGCCCTGCGCGCCCGGGCCGCCGCTACGCGCTGCGCTCGGTCGGCGGGTGCGGGCGCTCCTCGTTGGCGTGCCCGGGGTCGATGTCGGTGACCTGCGACAGCCGCAGGGGCCGGAACCGCCCCGCCGAGCGCACCTCGACCGGTTCGAGGACGACGCAGACGTGGTCGCTGCCCTCGTCGAGCACGGCGATGCGCCGGCCGACGAGGTGGTTGGGGCAGCGGTCGAGCACGGGGACGCCGCCGGGGCCGGGCGTCCACTCGCAGCCGGCGAACTTGTCGACCTCGTCGCCGCTCGCCCCGCCGAACAGCTCGGCGAGGTCGTGGTCGTCCTCGGTGAGGAAGTGGACGGCGACGTGGTCGGCCCGGATGGCCACCCGCTCGGTGTGGTTCGCCTTCGACAGCCACACGACGTAGCGCCGGGGCTCGATGCTGCACTGGGCCTGGAAGCCCACCAGGCAGCCGGCCCGCTCCCCCGCCGCCTGCGTGGTCACGATCGTCATCGCCGTGTCGGCGCTGGCCAGCAGGTCGTCGAAGGCGTCGTCGTCGTGGTCCGGCACGTCAGCCAGCCTCGCGCTCGTAGCGCAGGAACAGCGTGCCGTCCTCCTCGAGGACGTGGCCGAGGCGGAGGCCGACGAGCTCGGAGGTCGCGGTGGAGACCGCGACGGGGAGCGCGTCGCCGCCGATCTTCGGTGACAGGGTGAGGCAGAGCTCGTCGAGCAGTCCGGTGTGCACGAGCTGCCCGAGCAACGCCGGCCCGCCCTCGGTGAGCAGGACCTCGACGCCGTGCTCCCGGCGCAGGAGGCGCAGGGCCTCGCCGAGCTCGACCGTCTGCTCACCGACCACGACGACCTCGGCGACTCCGGCGACCTCGGCCCGGCGGGCCTCGTCGGCCGAGGCGCACGTGAGCACCATCGGCCGGGCCTCGGGGTCGGCCTCGGTGAACAGCCGGCCGTCCAGGTCGAGGTCGAGGGAGCGGGTGACGACGGCGATGCGGGGCACCGGCTGGCGCCCGGCCGTCTCCCGCTCGGCCCGCACGTCGTCGGGCAGGCGCGCCGGTCCGTAGTGCTCCTGGCGCACGGTGGCCGCCCCGACGAGCACGACGTCGGCCAGGCTGCGCAGCATCCGGAACAGGTGCTGGTCGGTGGGCGACGACAGGGCACCCACCCGGCCGTGCACGGCGGCGGAGCCGTCGAGCCCGGCGACCATGTTGCCGAGCACCCAGGGACGGTCGTCGACGCGCCGGCGGTCGACGCGCCGGTAGGGCTCGAGGGGGTCGTCGAGGGTGGGGCCGGGTGTGAGCTCACGCATCGCCGTCACGTCAGCCCGACACGTCGATCGGGCGGACGGCGATGCCCGCCGCGGCCATGTGCTCCTTCGCTTCGGCCACGGTGTGCTGGCCGAAGTGGAAGATCGAGGCGGCGAGCACAGCGTCGGCGCCGGCCTCGGTGACGCCCTGCACGAGGTGGTCCAGGGTGCCGACGCCGCCGGACGCGATGACCGGGACGTCGACGGCCTCGGTGATGGCCCGGGTGAGGGGGATGTCGAAGCCGACCTTGGTGCCGTCGCGGTCCATCGAGGTGAGGAGGATCTCGCCGGCGCCGAGCTCGACGACGCGCTGCGCCCACTCGACGGCGTCGAGGCCGGTGGGCGTGCGGCCGCCGTGGACGAACACCTCGAAGCGGGTGCGGCCCTCGTCGTCGGTGACCTCCTTGGCGTCGATGGCCACCACCGCGCACTGCGAACCGAACTCGGCCGCGATCTCCGAGACCAGCTCGGGGCGGGCGACGGCCGCGGAGTTCACCGACACCTTGTCGGCGCCGGCCCGCAGCAGGGCACGTGCGTCGTCGACGGTGCGCACGCCGCCCCCCACCGTGAAGGGGATGTAGACCTCCTCCGCGGTGCGGCGGGCGACGTCGAGGATCGTGTCGCGCTGGTCGGAGGACGCAGAGATGTCGAGGAACACGACCTCGTCGGCGCCCTCGCGGTCGTAGCGGGCGGCGAGCTCCACGGGGTCGCCGGCGTCGACCAGGTCCACGAAGTTCACGCCCTTGACGACACGTCCGCCGTCGACGTCGAGGCACGGGATGACGCGGGCGGTGCGCATGGCGCCAGGCTACGAGCCGTGGAGGGCGGCGACCGCCTCGGCGACGTCGACCCGGCCCTCGTAGATGGCGGTGCCGACGATGACGCCGGCAAGGCGGCGGTCGCCGCGCACGAGGCACTCGAGCTGCCGGAGGTGCTCGAGCTCGCCCACGCCGCCGGAGGCGATGACGTCGAGGTCGGTGAGCTCGAGCAGCTCGGCGAGGCCCTCGAGGTCGGGCCCGCCGAGCAGGCCCTCGCCCTGGATCTGGGTGACCACCACGGCGCTCGCGCCGGAGCCGGCGAGCCGGGCCAGCGCATCCGCGATGTCGAGCCCGGCGCCCTCGGTCCAGCCCTTGATCGACACCTCCCGGCCCCGGACGTCCAGCCCGAGCGCCACCGGCTGGGCGGCCGCCACGTCGGCGACCAGGTCGGGGCGCTCGACCGCTGCCGTGCCCATCACCACGCGGGCCACACCCGCGTCGGCCAGGGCGCGGGCCGCCTCGACGGAGCGCACGCCGCCGCCGGCCTGCACGGGCACGGACACGGCCTCGCACACCCGGGCGATGAGGTCGCGGTTGTGGGCCTCGCCGGTGCGGGCGGCGTCGAGGTCGACCATGTGGATCCACGGCGCGCCGGCCGCCTCGAAGCCGAGCGCCACCTCGACGGGGTCGTCGGCGTGGACGGCCTCGCGGTCGAAGTCGCCCTGCACGAGCTGCACGACCTTGCCGCCGCGCAGGTCGATTGCCGGGTACAGGTCCATCACGCCACCCCGCGGCGGACGAGGTCGACGAAGTTCTCCATGAAGTGCACGCCAGCCGTGGAGGACTTCTCGGGGTGGAACTGCACGGCGTGGACGTGGCCTCGCTCGACCGCCGCCGCCACCGGCCCGCCGTAGTCGCAGGTGGCGACGACGTGCTCGGACATGGGCGCCACGAAGCTGTGCACGAAGTACATCCAGATCGGCTCCCGCAGGCCGTCGAACAGGGCGGTGGGGCGCACGACGTCGACGACGTTCCACTGCATCTGCGGGTGCTTGACGCCGGTGGGGAGGCGGACGACCTCGCCCGGGAGGATGCCGAGCCCCTTGTGGCCGGGCGTCTCCTGCGACGCCTCGTACAGCAGCTGCATGCCGACGCAGATGCCGAGGAACGGCGTGCCCGCCTCCACGACCTCATGGGCCAGGTCGGCCACGCCGGTGCGCTCGACGGCATCCATGCAGGCGCCGAACGCGCCGACGCCGGGCAGCACCACGCCGGCGGCGTCGCGCACGACGGCCGGGTCGGCGGTGAGGCAGGCGTCGGCGCCGTGGCGCTCCAGCACCTTCTGGGCCGAGCGCAGGTTCCCGATGCCGTAGTCGAGGACGGCGATGAGGGGGCCCTCCGTCACAGGGCGCCCTTCGTGGACGGGACGCCGGCGCCTTCGACGCGCACGGCGTCGCGCAGGCAGCGGGCCAGGCCCTTGAACGCCGCCTCGAGCACGTGGTGCGTGTTGACGCCGGCCTTCTTGGTGACGTGCAGGGTGATGAGCGCCTGGTTGGCGAACGACTCGAGGAAGTGCACGCCCATCTCCGGGTTGAACGGCGGGTCGCCGAGGGGCAGCACCTCGCCGAAGGGCAGGTCGATGGCGGCGTGGGCGCGGCCGGACAGGTCGAGCGCCACCTCGATGAGGGCCTCGTCCAGCGGGTAGAGCCCGCTGGCGAAGCGGCGGACGCCGGCCTTGTCGCCCAGGGCGTCCTTGAACGCCTGGCCGAGCACGATGCCGACGTCCTCGACGGTGTGGTGGCCGTCGACGTGGAGGTCGCCCTCGGCCTTCACGGTGAGGTCGAAGCCGCCGTGGCGGCCGAGCTGGTCGAGCATGTGGTCGAAGAACGGCAGGCCGGTCGACACGTCGGTGGCGCCCGTGCCGTCGAGGTCGATGGTGATGCCGACCCGGGTCTCCTTGGTCTCCCGCGACACGGTGGCCGCCCGGCGGGCGGTGAGGGGCTCGGTCATGGCGTCTCCAGGATGTGGGCGAGGGCGGCGAGGAACCGGTCGTCCTCGGCGGGCGTGCCGAGGGTGAGCCGCAGGCAGCCGTCGAGGCGGGGCCAGGAGGCGCAGTTGCGCACGAGCACCGACTGCTCGACGAGGCGCTTCCACACGGTGTCGCCGTCGACGGTCTCGGGCCGGAACAGGATGAAGTTGGCGCCCGACGGCCACACGGTGACCGGCAGGTCGGCGAGCGCGGCCGACACCCGGCCCCGCTCCTCGACCAGGTCGGCGACCCGCGACCGCATCTGCGGCTCGAACTGGAGCGCCAGGCGCCCGGCGATCTGCTTCACGGCGTCGAGGTGGTACGGCAGCACCACCTCGGACAGCTCGGCCACCAGCCACGACGGGCCGACGAGGTAGCCGAGCCGGGCGGCGGCCATCGACCACGTCTTCGAGTAGGTGCGGGTGACCACGAGGGGTGACTCGTCGTCGACCAGCTCGAGCGCCGACCACGGGGCGAACTGCCCGTAGGCCTCGTCCACCACGAGCAGGCCCGGGGCGAGGTCGGCCACCGCCCGCACCGTCTCCTCGGTCTCGACCATGCCCGTCGGGTTGTTCGGCGAGCAGAGGAACGTGATGGTGGGCTCGTGCTCGGCGAGCACGCGGCGGACCTCGTCGAGGTCGAGCGCGAAGTCGTCACGGCGCTCGCCGGAGACGACGGCCGTGTTGGTGATCTTCGGGATGTGCGAGTGCAGCGCGTAGGTGGGCTCGAAGGTCGCCACCGACCGCCCGGGCCCCCCGTAGGTCAGGCACAGGGTCTGGAGGACCTCGTTGGAGCCGTTGGCCACGAACACCTGCGAGGCGTGCACACCGTGGTGGGCGGCGATGGCCTCGCGCAGCGCCGTGGCGGCGCGGTCGGGGTAGCGGTGCCACTCGACGGTGGCGAGCTCGGCGGCCAGCGCCTCGCGGAAGCCTTCGGGCGGCGGCTCGGGCGCCTCGTTGGTGTTGAGCCGGACGTCGACGTCGACCTGGGGCGAGTGGTAGCCGGGGTGCAGGGCGAGGTCGTCGCGGACCGGCGGGCGCCTCATCGCTGGACCCGCTGGCGCACCGAGTCGGCGTGGGCGGCCAGGCCCTCGGCGTCGGCCATGGCCTGCACGTGCGGAGCGAGGGACCGCAGGGCTCCCTCGTCGAGGCTGACCACGTGGACGTGCTTGCAGAAGTCGTCCACCCGGAGCGCGCCGGCGAACCGGGCCGAGCCGTAGGTGGGCAGCACGTGGTTGGGGCCGGCCACGTAGTCGCCCACGCTGGCGGGTGCCCACGGCCCGCAGAACACGGCGCCGGCGTGCTTCACCCGCGGCAGCAGCGCGTCGGGGTCGGCGGTCTGCAGCTCGAGGTGCTCGGGGGCGATGACGTTGGCGACGTCGACCGCGGCCTCGGGCCCGTCGACCACCACGGCGTAGCCGGCGTCGGCGAGCGTGGCCTCGATGTGGGCACGGCGGGGACTGGCCTCGACGATGCGGCCGACCGCGGCGTTGACCGCTGCCGCGACGTCGTCGTCCCAGCAGATCAGCCACGCGAGCCCGTCGGGGCCGTGCTCGGCCTGCAGCACGATGTCGATGGCGACGTCGTCGGTGACAGCGGCGGCGTCGGCGATCACCACCACCTCGGAGGGGCCGGCGAAGCTGGACGGCACGCCCACCAGGCCGCTGGACGCGACCTCCCGCTTGGCCTGGGCGACGCGGGCGCTGCCCGGCCCGACGATGACGTCGACCGGGCGCATCGACTCGGTGCCGTAGGCCATGGCGGCCACCGCGGCGGGGCCGGCGACCCGGAACACCTCGTCGACGCCGGCGATGGCGGCCGCGGCGAGGATGCCGTCGTCCACCGCGCCGTCGGGCCCGGGCGCGGTGCACAGGACCGCCTCGGGCACGCCGGCGACCTTCGCGGGCACGGCCGTCATCAGGGCGGTGGACAGCAGCGGCGCCAGCGCCGAGGGCACGTACAGCCCGGCCCGGTCGACCGGCCGGCGCAGCTCGCGCACGACGAGGCCGTCGCGCTCGTAGCGGGCCGGCTCGTGCAGCTGGGCGCGGTGGTAGGCCTCGATGTTGGCGTGGGCGGTCTCGAGGGCGGCCCGCAGGGAGGCGTCGATGCGCTCCGGTGCCTTGGCGACGTGGTCGGGGTCGACGCGGATGTCGTCGATGTCGACCCCGTCGAACTCCTTGGTCATGGCCCGCAGGGCGGCGTCGCCCTCGGCGCGCACCCGCTCGATGACGGCCCGGACCTGCTCGATCGGCGGCTCCTCGGCGGCCGTGGGCCGGGGCAGGACCTGGCGCAGCGCGTGCGGGTCGGTGGTGTCGGTGCCGCGCAGGTCCAGCGCGGTGAGGGGGCCGGTCACGAGCCGAGGCTACCGGGGCCCTCGTCGGCGCCCGAAGCGGGTAGACACGGGCCCGTGAGCACCGACGGCGCCGAGCTCTCGTCCATCCAGCGCACCCTCGAGGAGCTCGGCCGGCGGGTCGAGGCCATCGCCGACCGCCGCGACGCCGACCCCGACGACCCGGTGGCCGCCGGCCTCTACGAGGTCGACCGCTCGCTCCGCAACGCGGTGCGCCGGCTCGAGCGCCTCCGCCAGCGCCTCTGAGCGCGGATCGCCGACCGGACATCTCTGCCTGATCCGGGCATACCGGCAGGCGCAGAGGGGTACGAACGCCCCCGGACGGGCGCGGGTCGGGGCCGGCCACGGATGACCGGCCCCTGACGCGGCGACGGCGCCCGGGTGGGAGTGGGCGCCGTCGCTGGCGTTGCCGGGCGGCGGATCCCGTGCAACGCGTCAGTTCCAGGTGGCGGGAACCTGGACTGCTGACAACCGTACAGGAATCTGGCGCTCCGCGCGACCCTACCGGGAAGAATTTTTCTTCTTGTGGGGGGACGGGGCCAGGTCGGCCATCCCGAACGACGGGCAGAACCACCCGAGCACGCACTCGCCGCACGCCGGTCGGCGGGCGGTGCAGACCCGGCGACCGTGCAGGATCAGCCGCAGGCTGAGCAGCCCGCGCTCCGGGGCCGGCACCATCCGGTTGAGCTCGAGCTCGACCTTCACCGGATCGGTCTCCTCGGTGAGGCCCAGGCGGATGGCCAGCCGACCGACGTGGGTGTCCACCGGCAGGCCGGGTTCGCCGAGGGCCACGGAGCGGATCACGTTGGCGGTCTTGCGGCCCACCCCGGGCAGCTGGACGAGGTCCTCGATGCGGTGGGGCACCCGGCCGCCGTGGCGTTCGACGAGCAGGCCGGCCATGCCGAGCAGCGACTTGGCCTTCTGGCGGAAGAACCCCGTCGAGTGGATCACCTGCTCGAGCTCGTCGGGGTCGGCACCGGCGAGCGCCTCGGCGTCGGGCCAGCGGCGGAACAGCTCCGGCGTGGTGAGGTTCACCCGCTCGTCGGTGGACTGCGCCGAAAGGATCGTGGCGACCAGCAGCTGGAACGGGTCCTGGTGGTCGAGCTCGCACAGGTCGACGGCCGTGCCCGGGTACTCCTCGGCGAGCGCGTCCGCGGCCGCACGGGCCCGCCCGGCCGGGGTGCGGGGCCGTCGCCGGCCGGGGGGCGGCGGCGGGTTGGGCAGGGTGCGGGCCATGGCGGCGGAGGTTACCCACGACCCTCGGTAGCCTCGGCCGCCCATGGCCGAGCTCCGCATCACGCGCCAACTCGACGCCGACGACGTCCGCGAGGTCGAGCGCCTCATCGAGCGGGTGTACCAGGCTGACGGCCACCGCCCCATCGACGAGCACCGCTGGGTCGACGCCGCCCACGGCGGCCGCTCCGAGTTCGCCGGGCTCGTCCTGCGCCAGGCCGGCCACGACCACCTGGTGGCGTACGCCCAGGTCACCCGCGGCGACCAGTCGTGGGCGATCGACCTGGTCATCGACCCGCACCACCGCTACGACGCCCTGATCATCGCCCCCCGCCTGCTCGGCGCCGCGGTGGACCTCATCGCCGACGAGGGCGGCGGCCACGTCCACTACTGGGTGTACGAGCCCACCGAGGCCCACACCCGCGTGGCCGACCTGGTCGGCCTCGCTCCCGGCCGAGACCTGTGGCAGATGACGGTGCCGCTCCCCATCCCCGAGACCACCGACCTGGTGACGCGCCCGTTCGTCCCCGGCCAGGACGAGGAGGCGTGGCTGGAGGTGAACAACGCCGCCTTCGCCTGGCACCCCGAGCAGGGCGGCTGGACGGTCGACGACGTGCGCCACCGCGAGCAGGAGCCCTGGTTCGACCCCGCCGGCTTCCTCCTGCACGAGCGCGAGGGCCGCCTCGCCGGCTTCTGCTGGACCAAGGTGCACACGGAACCCCCGGTCGGGGAGATCTACGTGATCGCCGTCCACCCCGACTTCGCCGGGCTCGGGCTGGGCCGGGCGCTCACGGTGGCCGGGCTCGCCCACCTGAGCGACCAGGTCGACACCGGGATGCTCTACGTCGACGCCGACAACATCCCGGCGGTGAAGCTCTACGAGTCGATGGGCTTCACCCGCGTGTCCACCAACCGGGCCTTCGTCGGGGACGTGAAGCCGAGCGGCGTCACACGCTGACGCCGACCAGGCTGCCGATCGCGTAGGTGAGACCGGCGGGCACGGCGGTGAAGACCAGCTGGCGCACGGCGACGGCCAGCGGCGGCCGCTCGGTGAACCGGGCGACCACCACGCCGATGACCACGGCGGCCACGAGCGCTGCTGCCAGCGAGGCGATCGTGGCGGCGCTTCCGCTGCCGAGGAACCACGGCACCAGCGGGATCACCGCGCCGGCGCAGAACGCGGTGAACGAGGAGACGGCGGCGCTGACCGGCGAGCCGAGCTCGTCGGGGTCGATGCCCAGCTCCTCGCGGGCGTGGGTTCGCACCGCGAGCTCCTCGTCGGCCATCACCGCGTCGGCGAGCGCCCGCGCCGCTGACGGGGCGACGCCTCGCGACTGGTAGAGCTGCGACAGCTCGGCCGTCTCGACGTGGGGGTTGCGCCGGATCTCGACGCGCTCCAGCGTGACCTCGCGCTCGAACAGCTCGGCCTGGACCCTCATCGAGTTGTACTCGCCGGCCGCCATCGAGATGGCGCCGGCCACCAGGCCGGCCAGGCCCGCGACCCGCACCACCGACGGGTCGGGGTCGGCGCCGGCGACCCCGAGGATGAGGCCGACGTTCGACACCAGGCCGTCGCTGATCCCGAACACCGCCGCCCGCGCCGCGCCGCCCCGCACGTCGCGGTGGTGGTGCTCGGCCACGGGCGGTGCCGGGCGCAGCTGCTCCGACGTCGATTCGGCCTCGTCCTGCACGGGCCCAGGCTACGGGCTGGCCCTCGGCGCCGGCGGCCGCGTCCCCGGAGCACGGCCCTACGCTGGTCGATCGTGCCCACCCGCTACGACCCCGACCGCGACGCGCTCGCGACGCTGCTCGCCGGCGAGCCGCGCTACCGGGTCGACCAGGTGTGGCAGGGCCTGTACGAGCACCTCGCCGACCCCGAGGCGATCACGAACCTCCCGAAGGGGCTGCGGACCCGCCTGTCCGACGAGCTGCCGACCGCCCTCGCACCGGCAGCGGAGTCGGTGAGCGACGACGGCGACACCGTCAAGTGGCTGTGGCGGCTGGCCGACGGCGCCAGCGTCGAGACCGTGCTCATGCACTACCGCGACCGGTCCACGGTGTGCGTGTCCACGCAGGCCGGCTGCGCCATGGCGTGCAGCTTCTGCGCCACCGGCCAGGCCGGCTTCGAGCGGCACCTCACCGTCGGCGAGATCGTCGAGCAGGTGGTGGTCGCGGCCCGGGCCGCCCGGCCCCGTCGCCTCTCGAACGTGGTGTTCATGGGGATGGGTGAGCCGCTGGCCAACTACGACGCCACCTGGGGCGCGGTCGAGCGCATCCACGGCGCCATCGGGCTGTCGGCTCGCCACCTCACCGTGTCGACGGTCGGGCTGGTGCCGGGCATCGAGCGCCTCACCCGGGCGTCGCTGCCGGTGAACCTGGCCGTGTCGCTGCACGCCGCCAACGACGAGCTGCGCGACGAGCTCGTCCCCATCAACCGTCGCTACCCCATCGCCCGGCTGCTCGAGGCGTGCCGCGACTACGTCGACGCCACCCACCGCCGGCTGTCCTTCGAGTGGGCGCTCATCGACGGCGTGAACGACCGCGACCGCGACGCCCAGGAGCTGGCCCAGGTCGCCCGAGCGGTCCGGGCCCACGTGAACCTCATCCCGCTCAACCCCACGCCCGGGTACGCGGTGCGGGGCACCCCGCCGGCGCGGGTCCGGGCGTTCCGTGACCTGCTCGGCGATCTCGGCGTCAACGCCACCGTTCGCCAGAACCGAGGCACGGAGATCGACGCTGCGTGCGGCCAGCTGCGCGCCAACCACGAGGCGAAGCCCGTGCGGATCAGGCGAGGCGCAGGGACACGTTCCGCCGGATGAGGACGGTGGTGCCCGCATCGGTGCGGATCGCCCGCCACAGGTGCTCGCTCGGACCGACGCGGGCGCCCGGCCACACCACCGACTCCTCCACGGTTCCCTCGACCCGGGCACCCTCCCCGATCACGCTGCCGCCCGCGGCAGCGAGGTTGGCCCGCAGGTAGTCGACCGGATCGGCGCAGTCGACGAACGGGCCGTGGTGGGCCACCGTCTCGACGCGGCCCTCCTCGAGCGCCTGGCGCCAGCAGACCTCCCACAGCCCGGCCGGCGTCGTGGGCAGGGCGCGGACCACGTCCCAGGGCAGCAGCGCCCCCGCCACCGGGGCCCGGGGCCCGAAGGGCTCGTCGCCGGCGACGAGCACGCGCAGCGTCTCGCCGTCCCACCCCGCCACCAGCTCCTCGAGCCCGCCCGGGCACCACGTGTCGCCGTTGACCACCACGACGTCGCGACCGTCGACCCACGAGATCAGCCGCCCGACCCCGCCGGCGGTCCCCAGCGCCTCGCCGGTCTCGACCGAGACGTGGGCGCGCCCGTCGAGGTGGGCGGCGAGCGCCGGCTGCGTGTGGTGGACGTTCACCGCGACGTCGTCGGTGACCGACGACAGGCGGCCGAGGGCGTGGTCGATGAGCGGCCGGTCACCCACCGGGCACAGCACCTTCGGGCGCAGCAGCGACAGCGGTCGCATCCGCTCGCCCGCTCCTGCGCCGAGGGCGACACCTGCGAGACTGTCAGCCATGGAGACCCGCCGGTGGATCAATCACTCCCTGCCCCAGACGCTCGGGAACGCGGTCCTCCTGTTGTACATCAGCGCCGCGTTCGACGCGCTGCTCGGCGGCTACCTGTTCTCGCCCATCGGCATCCTCATCGTCGCCGGCAAGGCGGCCGCCGGGTACGGCATCGCCAACGAGAAGAAGTGGGGCTACCAGCTCGGCCTCGTCATGGCGTTCTCGCCGTTCGTGCTGCGGTTCCTCATCGGCGGCCTCGACGACGTCCTCGGCACGAACCTCATCAGCCTGCTGTTCGAGATCGTGCTGGTGGCGCTGCTGCTGCACAAGGACTCCAAGGAGTACCAGCGCATCTGGTTCTCGTGAGCCGTCCGGCCCGTTTGGGCGGCTGACGCGGCGGTCAATACCGTCCCGTCATGGACTTCAACCTGGCTGACGTGTTCGAGGCGGTCGCCGACGCGATCCCCGACCAGGACGCCATCGTCTGGGGGGATCGTCGCTGGAGCTACCGCGAGCTCGACGAGCGGGCGAACCAGCTGGCCAACGTGCTCCACGACGCCGGGCTCGGCGCCAAGCGCGGCCGCCAGGGCCTCGGCGGGCACGAGACCCACCAGGACCACCTGGCGGTCTACCTCTACAACGGCAACGAGTACCTCGAGGCCATGCTCGGGGCGTTCAAGGCCCGGCTCGCACCGTTCAACGTGAACTACCGCTACGTCGAGGAGGAGCTGCTCTACCTGCTCGACAGCTGCGAGGCGAGCGCGATCGTGTTCGACAGCCGCTTCGCCGACACCCTCGCCGCCGTGCTGCCCGAGCTGCCCCGGCTGCAGACCCTCATCCAGGTGGGCGACGGGCCGCTGCTCGAGGGCGCCATCGCGTACGAGGACGCGCTCGCCGCCGTGTCCCGCACCGCGCCGCCGGTCGACCGCTCACCCGACGACCTCTACATCCTGTGCACCGGCGGCACCACCGGCATGCCCAAGGGCGTGCTCTGGCGCCAGGCCGACATCTTCATGGGGTCGATGGGCGGCCGCGACCTCACCACCGGGGTGGAGAAGGGCTCGCTCGAGGAGATCGTCGACGCCGCCAAGAACAGCGGCGGCGCCAAGGTCCTGCCGGCGCCGCCGTTCATGCACGGCGCCGCCCAGTGGGTCGCGTTCTCGGGCTTCAACGGCGGGTCCACCATCGTCATCCAGGACGACGTGGTGCGCCTGGAGCCGGACGACATCTGGCGGACCGTCGACCGCGAGGGCGTGAACATCCTGCTCATCGTCGGCGACGCCTTCGGCCGCCCCCTCGTGGAGGAGCTCGAGACCGGCCAGCACGACGGCACGTCGCTGCTCGCCATCATCTCGGGCGGCGCGCCGCTGAACTCCACGCTCAAGGACCGGTTCCTGGCCGCGCTGCCGTCGGTGATGATCCTCGACGCGGTGGGTGCGTCCGAGACCGGCTCGCAGATGAGCCACGTGTCGGCGGCGGGCGCCAAGTCGTCCACCGGGCGGTTCACGCCCGGGCCGAGCGCCGCCGTGGTGTCGGCCGACCTCACCCAGGTGCTCGAGCCAGGCCACGACGGCGACGGGTGGCTGGCCCAGCGGGGACGGGTCCCGCTCGGCTACCTGGGCGACGCCGAGAAGACGGCGCGCACGTTCCCGGTGATCGAGGGCACCCGCTTCGCCGTCCCCGGCGACCGGGCCCGGCTCACCGCCGAGGGCGAGATCGAGCTGTTCGGCCGCGACTCGGTCACCATCAACTCGGGCGGCGAGAAGATCTTCGCCGAAGAGGTCGAGCAGGCCCTCGCCCACCACCCCGCCGTGTTCGATGTGGTCGTCGCCGGCCGTCCGAGCGACAAGTGGGGCAACGAGGTCGTCGCCATCGTGCAGCTGCGCGACGGGGCCGAACCCGACGAGCAGGCCCTGCGCGACGAGGCCGCCAAGCACGTCGCTCGCTACAAGCTGCCCAAGGCGTTCGTCTTCGTGGACTCGGTCGTCCGCTCCCCCGCGGGCAAGGCCGACTACCGCTGGGCCAAGGAGCAGGCGCTCACCGCCTGAGCCCCCGGTGCCGTCGCCGCTGCGCCTCCGTCCCCCGCGGCCCGACGACGAGGCCGCCTGCCGCGCCGCCCACGACGCGCTGGCAGCCGAGGGCTTCGAGTTCCTCCTCGTGTTCGACCCGGACGAGCCGTGGGCGCGCCACGTCGCCCGCGTCGAGGCCCACCGTCGCGGCGCGGATCTGCCGGACGGCTTCGTCGCGTCGACGTTCCTGCTCGCCGAGGTCGACGGGCAGGTCGTCGGCCGCACGTCGATCCGCCACGAGCTCAACGAGTTCCTCCTCACGGTCGGCGGCCACATCGGCTACGCGGTCCTGCCCGAGCACCGGCGCCGGGGCCACGCCACCGAGATCCTCCGCCAGAGCCTCGTGCTCACCCGGGCGCTCGGCATCGACCGGGCACTGGTCACCTGCGACGAGGGCAACGTCGCCTCGGCCGCCGTGATCGAGCGCTGCGGCGGCGTCCTGGAGTCGGTGGTCGACAACCCGCGCGGCGGGCCGCGCCGCCGGCGCTACTGGATCGACTGAGCGGGCCCCGTCGACGGCTCGGGCTGCCGCTCCAGCGCCATCGACACGACGGTGCCGTCGGGCGCAGGGTGGAAGTCGACCTCGTCGGCCAGCGTGCGGATGAGCGGCACGCCGAGACCGTGCTCGTACTCGAGCCGGCGGGGGTCGGTGGGGTCGGGCAGCGGGTCGAGCTCGTCAGGGTCGAAGCCGGGGCCGCGGTCGCGCACCTCGACTCGCACCCGATCCTCCTCCACGTGGCAGGTCACCACGACCGGCTCGGCCGCGTCGTCGCGGTGCACCTTGACGGCGTTGCTGCACGCCTCGGTCAGCGCGAGCCGCAGGTCCTCGAGCCGCTGCTCCGGGAGCGGCGGGTCGACGCTGGCCGCAGTGTCGACGACGAGGTGGACGACGGGTCGGTAGTCATCTCCCGGGATGAAGGTGGCGACCGCGTCCATGGGCGCTCCGTACCCGTGGCACGCCGGGGGCACACCACCCCATCGGGTCATCTGGATGTAGTCAGCTCGTCACGAGGCTGTCGAGCGCCGCCCAGGCGTCGTCATCGAAGGCGAACATGGCCGCCGGGAACAGCTCCATCTCCTCCTCCTCAATGTGGGCGGCGAGGGCGTAGTAGTCGAGGCGGTCGAACGTGCCGCCCTCCAGCTCGGCCCGCACCTCCACGTGCTCGTCCTCGAGCCGCGAGAGCACCTCGTCGGTGAGGTCGCCGGTGTGCGACAGCCACGGGTACAGGCCGAGCTCCTCCTTGCGGACGTGCCCGTCGAGGATCCTCAGCAGGGCGCGCGCCCGCTCGCCGGTGGCATCCCGGCCCTCCGCGACCTCCCAGGCGAGGGCGAGGATCTCCTCGTGCTCGCGGGACAGGTCGGCGATCGGCTCGAAGGACCGGCAGGAGCAGTGGTCGCACATGGCCACCACCTTGGCCGCCGTGCCCGGTGCCCGACCCGGGACCTTGGTCACGAAATTCGCTTGCCGTCGTCAGACGGTTCGGGTTGGCTGACCGCCGACCCAGCCCGCCGAGCGAGAGGAGGCCCGTGCTGACCATCGACGACCAGCGCCCGGCCCTCGGCTCCGCGAGCGGTCCCAGCACCGCCTGCTGACCGGCCTCGAACCCCGAAGCGGGGTGCCGGCGCCACGAGTCCCCTTCCCCTGGTCCGGCCGCGCTCGCGCGCCCGGCCTCGAGCACCCCACCCGGAAGGAGGTGAACACGGTGCGACTGTCACGACGTCGCTTCCGCGACGAGCGATCCGGACGAGCAGACGACGCCCGCAAGGCGCGCGAGCTGCAGCGGGCCTACCGCAACGAGGCCCACCGGCGGGTGTACCTGCCGCTGCGATGAGCGACCTCGGCTCCGACGACGGGACGGGCCCGGCACCCAGAGGTGCCGGGCCCGTTCGCGTCTGTGGTGGGCTGCCGCCCGCCCGTCACAGAGGGAGCTTGCCGGTGGCGTTCTTGACCGTCCCGTTGTCCTTCCAGTCCGAGATGGTGCGCTCGGCGATGCGCCACTGGTGCACCTCGTCCGCGCCGTCGGCGAAGCGTGACCAGCGGGCCTGCTTCAGCATCTCGCCGAGCGGCGTGTCGGAGCTGTAGCCGAGCGCGCCGTGGACCTGGATGGCCCGGTCGACGATGCGCCACAGCGAGTTGGCCACGAAGTGCTTGGCCATCGAGACCTCGCCGCGGAAGTCGACCACGGAGGGGTCGTTGCCGCTGGCGTCGATGAGCGACGCGGCGTGCAGCACCATGAGCTTGCACTGGTACAGCTCCATCGTGGAGTCGGCGATCATCCACTGGATGCCCTGCTTCTCGGCGAGCAGCGAGCCGTGGGCGTACCGGTTCAGCGCCCGGTCGACCATCATCTCGAGGGCCGTCTCGGCCTGGCCGATCCAGCGCATGCAGTGGGCGAGGCGGGCCGGGCCGAGCCGGTACTGGCCGAGCAGGTGGCCCTGCCCCTCGCCGCCGAGCATCTGGTCCTGGTGGACGCGCAGGTCCTCGATGAGGATCTCGCAGTGGTTGTGCGAGCCGGACAGGGTCTCGACGTCACGGACGATGTTCCACCCCTCGGCGGGCAGGTCGACCAGGAAGGCCGAGTTGCCGGCGCGGGGGTTGTCGGGGTCGTCGTTGGTCTTGGCGATGAGGATGGCGAACGTGGCGCCCCGGGCCCCGGAGATGAACCACTTGTGGCCGTTGATGACCCACTCGTCGCCGTCCTTGTACGCCTTGGTCTGGATCAGCGTGGGGTCGGAGCCGGCCACCTCGGGCTCGGTCATGGCGAAGCAGGAGCGGATCGCCTGGGGCTTG
>DASTYO010000154.1:0-33503 GCA_035764875.1 Acidimicrobiales bacterium
CCGCACCCGCTGGTCGAGCAGGGCCCGGACGGCGTCGTCGACGCCCGACCCGAGCACCTCGGCGCCGGCGCCGGCGACCTGCGCGCCCCGCCCTGCCGCGGCGCGGAGGACGTCGAGCACGTCGGCGATCGCGGACCGGTCGTCGTCTGGAGCCATGCGGTGAGGCTAGGGGTGAGCCCGGCGCGCGCGGCGTGGTCTGCGCCGTTTGTGGCCCGCCGACGGACATCGACGATGCTGGTGCGATGGCCATGGACCACGACGAGCGGGTCGCCGCCGACGAGGCGTTCCTCGGGCTGCGCGACGTGGGGGAGGGCCGGTTCTCCTTCGAGGTGACCTCCCGCCTGGCCCGGGCCGACGCCCGGCTCTACGGCGGTGCGGCCGTCGCCCTGTCGGTGTCCGCTGCGGCCGCCGCCACCGGCCGGGACGCGCTCTGGGTCACCACCCAGTTCGTCTCCACCGCCATGCTCGGCACCACGGTCGACCTGCAGGTCGAGGAGCTGGCCCGCGGGCGGCGCAGCAGCCAGGTGCGGGTCACGGCCAGCACCGACCAGGGTGTCGTCTTCGCCTCGCTCGGCGCCTGCGGTGCGCTGCAGCCCGAGGGCCTCGCCGGCACCTTCGAGGAGAAGCCACAGGTGAGCGGCCCCGAGGAGGGCTCCGTCGGCTTCGGCCCCAGCGGCCACGAGGGGGAGATCGGCTGGCACACCCACGTCGAGGTCCGCACCGCCGAGATCCTCCACCACCCCGATCCGGGCCCGGGTCGCATCTGCCTGTGGATGCGCCGCCGCGACCGCGGGCCGGTCACGCCCGCCATCGCCGGCTACCTCGCCGACCTCGTGCCGCTCTCCATCGTCCGGGGCTGCGGGCACACCGGCGCCGGCACCAGCCTCGACAACACCATCCGCATCGGTGCGGCGGCCGAGGCCGAGTGGATCCTGCTCGACCTGCGACCCAACCTCGCCGTGGGCGGCTACGGGCACGGGATCGCGAACGTCTGGACCGAGGGCGGCGAGCTGCTCGCGGTGGCCAGCCAGACGTCGTCGCTGTTCGCGCTCGACGCCGACCCGCTCACCGCGTTCACGGAGCACGCCGACGAGATCCGGGGCCGGGGCCGGTGACCCCGGGCGCGCTGCTCGCCTCGATCCCGAGCCCGCCGGGCAACTCGATCGAGATCGGCCCGCTCGACCTGCGGGCGTACGGGCTGTTCATCGCCCTCGGCGTCGTTCTCGCCGTGTGGGTGGCGCGCCGGCGCTTCGAGGCGGCGGGAGGCGATCCCGACGCCATCGGCGACGTCGCCACGTGGGCCGTGCCCGCCGGCTTCGTCGGTGCCCGGCTCTACCACGTGATCACCGACTGGCACCGCTTCGACGACGACCTGCTCGGCATCGTGAAGGTGTGGGAGGGCGGCCTCGGCATCCCCGGCGGCATCCTCGGCGGCGCCCTGGTCGGCGTGTGGCACGCCCGCCGGCGCGGCTACGACGTCCCCACCCTCATGGACGCGGTCGCCCCGGCCCTGCCCCTGGCCCAGGCGGTCGGACGCCTCGGCAACTGGTTCAACCAGGAGCTCTTCGGTCGCCCCACCGACCTGCCGTGGGGCCTGGAGATCGACCCCGAGCACCGCCCGGCCGGGTACGGGTCGGTCGAGACGTTCCACCCCACGTTCCTCTACGAGGCGCTCTGGAACGTGGCGCTCGCGCTGTTCCTGATCTGGCTCGGGCACCACCGGCGGATGCGGGCCGGCCAGCTGTTCTGGGTGTACGTCGGGGGCTACGGGCTGGGCCGTCTGTGGGTGGAGGCGCTGCGCATCGACACGGCGACGCGCATCGCCGGCGTGCGGGTCAACATCTGGGTCAGCTCGTTCACGATCCTGGCGGCGGCCGCCGTCTTCCTGTGGCGGCAGCGCCACGCGCCGCCCGCAGCCGAGCCGGCTGCGGCCACGACCACCGAACCCACCGTGGAGGACGGCACATGACCACCGACCAACCGGTCGCCACCATCGGGCCGGACGCCAGCGTCGCCGAGGCAGCTGCCGAGATGCAGCGACGCGGTGCGTCGGCGCTGGCGGTGCTCGAGGACGACCGGCTGGTGGGCCTGCTCACCGAGCGCGACCTCGTCCGGGTCATCGTCGACGGCGCCGATCCCGCGGCGGTGCGGGTCCGCCAGCGCATGCGCCTCGACGTCGTCACCGTCCCGCCCGGCACCGACGCCATGGAGGCGCGCGAGCTCATGGGGCGCCACGCCGTGCGCCACCTGCCGGTGGTGGAGGACGGGCGGGTGATCGGGCTCATCGAGCAGACCGAGCCCCGCACCGGGCTGCACTTCCACGAGCACCGGGTGCGCGAGGCCGGCCCCGACCCTGCGCCCATCGCCGACTTCCGGGGCCCGTACGCCGACGGCCCGCCTCCCTCGCACCTCGAGGTCGACGCGCCCGAGCTGTCGCACTTCGGCCTCGCCGAGGTCCGCCGGGGCATCGTCATCTGGTGGACGCTCACGTGGTGCGTCGTCCGAGCGCTCCTGCGCCGCCGGTTCGCGCTGCTCCGCCGGCGTGACGTCGCCGGGTGGTGGGATGCCGCCTCGGAAGGCGCGGTCGACGCGTTCGAGAAGCTCGGTCCCGCCTTCGTGAAGCTCGGCCAGATCATGGCGTCCTCGCCGGGCGTCTTCCCGGAGCCGCTCGCCGACGCCTGCCAGCGGACGCTCGACGAGGTGCCGCCGTTCGACAGCGAGACGGCGCGACGCATCATCGAGGAGGACCTGGGCCGACCGCCCGAGGAGCTCTTCCGGTTCTTCGACGACAAGCCGCTGTCCGCCGCGTCCATCGGCCAGGTGCACGCCTGCGTCCTGCCCGACGGGCGCCAGGCCGTGCTCAAGCTGCAGCGCCCGGGCGTCCGGGCGCTGATGACCACCGACCTGCGCATCCTGTGGCGAATCGCGACGCTGGCCGAGAAGTGGGACTGGCTGTCGTCGGCCGACCCGGTGGCCATCGTCGAGGACACCGCCTACGTGAACTTCCAGGAGCTCGTCCCGGCGCTCGAGGCGAAGCGGCAGGCTGAGTTCCGGGAGAAGATCTGGTTCTTCGGCGACAACGCCAACATCACCGCGCCCGAGGTGTACTGGAACTGGTGCGGCCCGCGGATCATCTGCATGGAGCGGATGACCGGCACCCCGCTCGACGAGTTCGAGGCCATGGCCCGGCAGGGCATCGACGGCGAGCTCATGCTCCGCTGGGGAGCCAAGGTGTGGATCGAGTCGGTGTGCGTGCACGGCCCGTTCCACGGCGACATGCACGCCGGCAACATCTGGTTCCTGCCCGACGGGCGGGCCAGCTTCCTCGACTTCGGGATCATGGGCGAGCTGACGCCCGAGTACCGCGACGTCATCAAGGACATCCTCTACACCTGCATGATCGACGGCGACTTCACCCGCATCGCCCGGGCGTACCGCAAGGTCGGCGTGTTCCCCGACGACGTCGGCTCCGACGAGGAGCTGGGCATGCGCCTGTCGATGATCCTCGGCCCGATGCTCGAGGCCGGCATCGGCGGCATGAACCTCGGCGAGATGCTGAAGATGAGCATCGACCTCATGGACAGCTACGGGGCGAAGGGCCCGCGGGAGCTGGTGCTCATCGCCAAGCAGCTCGCGTACATGGAGCGCTACGCGAAGGGCATGGCCCCCGACTACCGGATCATCCAGGACCTGTACCTGGTGAAGAACATCTTCCCGGAGGCGGTCGAGGCCAAGGCGGCCGAGCTCGGCATCGAGGTCCCGGCGTAGGCCGGGAAGGGACAGCCTTCCGGCCGCACGTCGCTAGGTTCTGCGGCCATGGACGCACCATGGTCTGGGGATGCGGTGTCGCTCGTCGAGGCGTTCCGCGCCGGTGAGCGATCGCCGCTGGAGGAGCTCGACGCAACGCTTTCCGCCATCGAGGCGTCGGGGCTGAACGCGTTCAGCCACGTCGACCCCGAGCGCGCCCGCAAGGCAGCTGCCGACGCCGATGTCGCCGCGCCCTTCGGTGGCGTGCCCATCGGGGTCAAGGAGCTCGGCAACGTCGAGGGCTGGCCTGCCACGCACGCCTCGGTGGCCCTGGCCGACCAGGTCGCCGACCACACCGACACGCACGTGCAGCGGCTGGAGGCCGCCGGCTCCGTGCTCGTCGGGCTCACCACGTCCAGCGAGTTCGGCGGCGTCAACCAGACGCGCACCAAGCTCAACGGCGCCACGCGCAACCCCTGGGACCTCGACCGGACGCCGGGCGGGTCGTCGGGCGGCACCGCCGCCGCGGTGGCGGCCGGCATCGTCACCCTCGGCACCGCGGGCGACGGCGGCGGCTCCATCCGCATCCCGGCCGGCTTCTGCGGGATGGTGGGCCTGAAGTGCACGTGGGGGCGCATCCCGCGCGGCCCGCGCGTCGGACCCGGCAACCTCACCGCCGTGCCCGGGTGCGTGAGCCGATCGGTGCGCGACACCGCCCGCTGGTTCGACGTGGTGAACGGCTTCGACCCGCGCGATCCGCTGAGCCTGCCCCGCGTCGAGGGTTGGGAGGCCGGTCTCGGCTCGTTGCTGCCCGAGCTCGCCGGGCGACGAGCAGCGATCGTCGTCGACATCGGCCAAGCCGTCGTCGCGCCCGAGGTCGTCGAGATCGTCACCGCTGCGGCCGAGGCGCTCATCGCCGACGTCGGCCTCCGCCGGGTGGACGTCTCCGTGCGCCTCCCCCGCACCGGCGGGGCGTGGGGCGTCACCGGCAGCGTCTGGGTGGCCGAGGAGCTGGGCGACCGGTGGCCGGCCTGCGCCGACGACCTCACGCCCGCCATGCGGCGCGCCGTGGAGGGCGCCTACGAGCACTTCGACGCCCGTGCGGCGATCCAGGCGGAGCGCCGGCGCATCGAGCTGAACGAGGCGATGGCCGACCTGTTCGCGCAGGCCGACGTGGTGCTCGCCGCCACCAACCCCGACGTCGCCTTCGCCGCCGACGCACGACCGCCCACCACGTTCGGCGGGCTCGAGGCGCCGCCGATCAACCACGGTGCCCTCACCATCCCGTCGAACATCTACGGCAACCCGGCCATCTCCATCCCCGTCGGCCAGGCGTCGGACGGGCTGCCCGTGGGGTTGCAGGTGCTGGCCCCGCACCACCACGAGCAGGTGCTGCTCGACCTGGCGCTGGCGGTCGAGCGCGAGCGGCCCTGGCCGCTGGTGGCGCCGGGCGCACCGCACTGACCGACGCAGCGCTGTCAGTCGATGGCAGGGTTGTGGTCGGTCGGCGGCGCGTCGGTGGCGTAGCAACCGTCGCTGGCGCCGGGTGCGCCGGCATCGGGGCCATGGTGGGCGGTCTCGATGCCATACATCGCGCCAGACAGCGTGTGGCCCGAGTTGATGGGCTCCCCGACGTCCACGCAGAAGGTCGCCAAGCCGTTCACGACGACGACCGCTCCATGGTTCCGGTCGTTCGCCAGGTACACCTTGTGGCCCGAGTCGCTCGGGCCCGTCTTGACGTGATGGACCTCGTGCGCGGCGACCGGCGCCGCAGCGGTCAGCACCGCAGCTGCCACGACGGCGCCCGCCGCCAGCGCACGGATCCCGTTGCTCTTCTCCACTGGTGTTCTCCTCCCGTCGTGCGGCCGACGCGGCCTTCTGTGCCACCGGATGCAAGGTCCGGGGTCCCGGCCCCTCCTTGCACCTTCCGGAGACCGTACGAAGGGAACGTCAGCGGATCATCGGGGAGATCCCTCATCCCGCAGGAGCGCAGCGAGCTCCGTGCGGTTGCGCACGCCCAGCTTCGCCAGGATGTTGGAGACGTGCCGCTCGACCGTCTTGCGTGAGAGGAACAGGTGGGCGGCGATCTCCGGGTTCGTCGCGCCCTCGGCGGCGAGGCGGGCGACTTCGTGCTCGCGGTCTGTGAGCGAGCCAGGCCGGCCCCCGCCGCGACGCCAGGTTCGCACGCCGAGGCGCCGCAGCGCCTGCTCGGCACGGGCCTCCTCGGTGACCGCCCCGATGTCGATCGCCACGGTGGCCGCGAGCCGGTAGCGCTCGATCGCCTGCGTTCGATGGGTCCGTTCGAGGACCTCGGCAGCGTCGAGGTTCGACCACAGCGCGTCGAAGCGCATGTCGAGGTCCTCCGCGCGCTCGACCGCGCGGTCGAACATCGCCACCGCACGCTCGTCGTCACCCACCGCGGCAGCGAGCCATGCCTGTGCGTTGGCGTGCCATGCGGCGCTCGGCGTGCCGCTCGGATCGACGCCGGGATGATCGAGCTCCCACCGCTGCATGGCGCCGAGGGCCGCTTCGACCAACCCCACGCGCGCCAGACCCTCGACGGAACGGACCTCGAGCTCGCCGCGGCAGCGCGCGCACCCGACCTGGTCGATGTCGCGCTGGGCAGCGGCGAACGTCGTCGCCACGCTGCCGGCGTGCCCGCGTCCGAGCAGCCTCGCTTGGAGGAGGAGGAGCTCGAGCTGGGCCGCCACACGGTGGTGCGGTTCCGGATGGGTGCGCACGACCTGCGCGAGTGCATCCACGGCAGCTCGCCAGTCGCGCCGTGACGCACCGATGAAGTGCGCGGGGGCGGCCACGGGCATCTGCAGGGAGGCGAGGTGCCCGATGCCCGCCGCGAGAGCGGCTGCCCGGTTCGCAGTCGCCTCTGCCTCTTCGAGCGCACCGAGGGTTCGCAGGGTCGCTGCCAACCAGAAGGACGCCTCCAGCATGGCCACCGGCAACACCTTCGCCGTTGCTTCGTCGAGCAGTCGCTCGAGCAGCTCTCGGGCCTCTCGGTAGCGGCCGAGGTAGCGCAGCGCCATCGCCCGGCGCAGGCGAGCGAAGAGCACGTCCACGCCGTCGCCGCGGCGTGCCGCGACCATCTCGTCGACGAGCTCGAGCATCGCGGGTGGGTCTTCGTCCATCATCGCCCGGTCGTACGCCGTGCGCAGCGCCACCAGGTGGGCCGGGGAACCCGGTACCGCTCGCCGCGCGAGCTCGAGTGCCGCCGCCGACAGGGTCTGCGCCTCGGCTTGCCGGTGGTCGAACCACCGGAGGATCGACGACTCGAGCGACAGGGCCCGGACGCGGTGATCACTGTCGTCCATGCCGTCCCGCATGGCGCGCTCGAGCCACAGCTTCGCCTTCTCACTGTCACGCTGCTCGTACGCGATCTCGGCTGCGCGGAGCGCAGCGCGCGCCCGCTCCATCGGAGACGGAGAGAGCTCTGCGACCTCTGCCCAGCATGTGAAGGCGACGCTGCGGTGGCCCAGGGTGCTCGCGACGTGAGCGACGGCCGCGAGCAGCTCGAGCCTCGGTCGACCGTCAGGTGCGTCGGCGGCGGTCGCGGCGAGCTGCTCCATGCCCTCGCGCCCGAGGAGCCGTGCGCCCGGGGATGTCGCGATGCGGAGCGCGAGCTCGTGCGTCGGCGCACCAGCGCTCCGGAGGCGGAGCAGCGCCTCGTACAGCGAGATGACATCGGAGCGGGGGTCGCGGACGATCGTCTGCGCGATGGCGGCCTGGAGGCGTGCGGCGAGCGGGGGCGGTGTCTCAGCTGCAGCCGCCCCACGCAGCAGGTCGTGGGCGAGTGCGAGCGCGGGACCGCTCTCGACGATCAGCCCACGGCCGGCCAGCTCCGCCGCTGCAGCATCGACGCGTTGGCGCTCCCAACCGGTGACGGCGGCGATCTCGTCCGACGCGACAGATCGGCCCCACACGGCCAGGAGCGAGAGGAGCAGCGAGGCATCTGTCGAACAGCTCGCAGCGCGCCTCCTGAGCAGATCGAGCGCGTCGTCGCGCGTGCCGTCGGTTCGCGCCAGTGCCTGCACCCAGAACGGCGATCCCGCTGCTCTTTCGACCAGGGCTGCGGCCTCTTGGTCGGCGAGATCCGGGTTGGTCCGCAGCGCGAGCTCGCGGGCGTCCTCGACGGGCAGCGGCGGGACGTCGATCAGCACGAAGCGGCGTCCGAGGACGCGGTCGAGAGCGGTCGCCGCTCGGCCAGCGCTCGCGCCCGGCCGCGACGCGACCATCACGGTCAGCGGTCGCCCAGACGCGTCCGCGGCGACGACGAGGTGGTGGAGCAGCGCGGCCGACGTGTCATCGACCCACTGCAGGTCGTCCACGGTGAGCACGATGGAGCCGAACACGCCCAGCGCACGATGGACCAGCTCGAACGCCTGGATGGCGGCGAGCGGGCTCGAACCGAGCCCGTCCCCGAACAGCACGCGGTCGAGGGGAGCTCCGACGTCGGTGTGGGCCACGCGCCGGAGGAGCGGCATCGCGGCCGAGAGGGCGACGTCGCGCTCCGGCTCGTGTCCGACGAGACCGACGTGCGTGGCCGTCGCCGATGCGATCGCCTTCCGCACGAGCGCCGTCTTCCCGGCGCCTGGTGGACCGACGATCAGGCATGCATGGGGCCCGCAGAGGCGCTCGGCATCGTCGAGCAGCGCGCCGATGGTGGAGAGCTCCCTCGACCGCCCGACGAAGATGTCCACTGAACGGGAGGATACGGAAAGCCGGACCGCGGCGGTAGACCGCTCGACGACCGTCCGCTCCGTGGCCGTGCCGCCCGAGGGCCGGCGACAGACTCGTCACACGCGCACGTTCGCGCCCCGATCGGAGCGCCGGACCGGGCTCCGACCTCCGTAGCCTGGAGCGATGGCCAGCCCGATCCTGCAGACCGTGCGCCTCGGCGCGCCGCCGTGGCCCACCGTCGACCCGTTCCTGTTCTGCGTGCACCACGTCGACGCCTACCCGGCCGGCAACCTCCACCTCGGCCCCGACGCCGACCTGCGGGGCCGCAGCATCGGCCAGGACTTCTCGGCGACCGACGGCTGGAACATGTACCACGGCTCGGTCGTGCCCGGCTTCCCCTCGCACCCGCACCGCGGCTTCGAGACCATCACGTACGTGCGGCGCGGCCTCGTCGACCACGCCGACTCCCTCGGCGCCGCCGCCCGCTACGGCAAGGGCGACGTCCAGTGGATGACCGCCGGCCGGGGCATCCAGCACGCCGAGATGTTCCCGCTGCTCGACCCCGACGGCCCCAACCCCATGGAGCTGTTCCAGATCTGGCTCAACCTCCCCGCCGAGGACAAGATGGTCGAGCCGAGCTACAAGATGCTCTGGGACGACGAGATCCCCCGCGTGCCGGTCGAGGGCGAGGGTGAGATCACCGTGATCGCCGGGGCCATCCCGGGGCCGTCCGGGCTCGTCGTGCCGCCGTCGCCGGCGCCCGACTCGTGGGCCGCCCGAGCCGACACCGACGTCGCGCTGTGGCACGTCCGCCTCGGTGCCGGCGGGTCCACGGTGCTGCCGCCGGCCCGGTTCCCCGACACCGCCCGGGTGCTCTACGTCTTCGACGGCGACGGGCTGTCCGTCGCGGGGTCGGAGCACGACGTGCCCACCGGCATCGTCGTCGACGCGGCGCAGGAGGTGCCGCTGGCGGCCGTCGGTGGCGGCGTGGACGTGCTCGTGATGCAGGGTCGGCCCATCGGCGAGCCGGTCGCCCAGTACGGCCCGTTCGTGATGAACACCAAGGCCGAGATCCAGCAGGCGTTCGAGGACTACCAGCGCGACCACTTCGGCGGCTGGCCCTGGGACCGTCCCGACCCGGTCCACGGGCGCGACCCGCAGCGCTTCGCCCGCCACGCCGACGGGCGTGAGGAGCTGGCCTCCTGATCGATCAGGCGGCGGCGTCGAACTCCTGCAGCACGCGCTCGGCCTCCGGATGGGCGCCGATGCGGTCGAGCAGGACCTGGCGCTGCTGGTCGGCCTCGAGCGCCGGCTTGTCGACCACCGCCCACTTCACGAGGTCGTCCCAGAACCGGTCGATGACCGTGGCGCCCGAGATGGTGCCCCCGTCCACCGTGCGGAACGTGCAGTGCCGGATCTCGCCCAGGTAGAGGCGCAGCGAGGACACGTGGATCTCCTCGTCGGTGCGGATCCGCCCGATGATCTCGGCGGCCTCCTCGGCCTGCGCGGCGCGCGCTCCCCACAGGTCCGGCGTGCGGAGCACGGCCTGGGTCTCCGAGAACCCGAGCTCGGCGCGGAACTCGATGAGCAGCAGGTTGGCGAGGAACGACACCAGGCCCTCGATGTCGCCCCGCAGCTCGGGGATGCGACGCTCGTCGTCGGGCCGGGCGATGGTCTCGGGCGGCTCCACGTCGGGGAAGGCACCTTCGCCGAACGCGAGGTCGCGAGCCACGAACCACATCTCGTCGTGACCGCCGATGCCCTGGTCGGGAAGGCCTCCCTCGTCGAGGCCGTGGGCGAGGAGCAGGCCCTCGTTCAGGTGCCCGATGCCCATCTCGGAGATGTCCTCGACGATCACGTCCTGCAGGTCGGGGAACGTGATGTCAGCCAGCAGGCGGCCCTTGGCCTCGATCTTGCCGATGATGGTGAGGCTGTTCCAGAACGTCTCGCCCAGGTCGTTGCGCAGCAGCACCCGCTGCTGCTCGACGTTGGGCAGGCGGGCGCCGTCGAGCAGCGATGCGTCGGCGTCGAACAGGTCGCCGCCCCGCTCCCGCAGCGCCTCGGCCCACGCGTCGACCGCGGGCGCCCGCACCGCCGTGCGCGGCGGCTGGTAGGTGCCGTCGGCGAGGAAGCCGCCGTGCATCCGACGCCCGGCCACGACCTGTGGCTCGGCGTAGTCGTGGTCGGCGAGGAGCTCGTCTCGGGTGTAGCGGAGCTTGCGCATGCGGGTCCCCCTGTCGCTCGTCTTGACCCGCCGGTCAAGGTAGCCCGTCCGGGAGCCCCCTTGCCTCCCCCGTGCCCGGGCGCGTAGGCCGGGGCGATGCTGGACTGGGTCCCACGGTGGCTGCGCTGGGTGTTCGGCGCGCTCGTGATGGGCCTCGTGGTCTGGTTCCTGGTCATCCCCCAGTTCTCCGAGGCCGAGGACTCCCTCGACGCGATCAGCGACGTGCACGTCGGCTACGTCGTGCTCGGCGGCCTGCTGGTCGCTGCCGCGGTCGCCGCCCAGGCCGAGCTCACCCGGGTCGTGCTGCCCGAGGGCGAGCAGCCCGGCCTGTTCGCCATGGTCCGCATCGAGCTGGCCACGACGGCGGTCAGCCACACCGTGCCGGGCGGGACGGCGGCCGGCACCGCGCTGGCGTACCGGTTGCTCACGCAGGCGGGCGTCACCGGACCCTCCGCCGGGTTCGCGCTCGGCATCCGTGGCATCGGCTCGGCGCTCGTGCTCAACGTGCTGCTGTGGGCCGCGCTGGTCGTGTCGATCCCGACCCGCGGCTTCGACCCCCGCTACACCACGGCGGCCCTGCTCGGCTCGCTGCTGCTCACGGTCGTCGGCGTCATCGTGGTCGGGCTGCTCCGCGCCCCCGCCGCGACCACGCGCCTGGTCTGCCGGCTCGTGCGGCCGATCCCGTTCGTCGCCGGCGACCGCGTGCCGGCCCTCATCGACCGGCTGTCGGCGCAGCTGCGCCAGCTCGTCTCCGACCGGGGCCTCGCCGTCCGCTCCACCGCCTGGTCGGCGGTGTACTGGCTGGCGCTCGCCGCCGCGCTGTGGATCCTGCTGTACGCCTTCGGCTGGACGGGCGACCCGGTGTCGGTGATGGTGGCGTTCGGGCTCGTCAACGTGCTCGCCGCGCTGCCGGTGACCCCGCGCGGGCTCGGCGTGCTCGAGGCGGTGCTCATCCCGATGCTGGTCGGCTTCGGCTCGCCCGTGGTGGTCGCCACGCTCGGGGTGATCAGCTGGCGGCTCCTGTCGTTCTGGGCGCCCATCCCGCTCGGCACGATCAGCTACCTCTCGATCCGGCTGTCCCAACCCGAGGTCGCGGGAGCGGCGAGCCGCAAGCAGGCCACCGGCGAGCTCGCCGAGGCCGGTCGCACGGGCCGCGAGTCCTTCGGCGACTGGGCCGAGCGCCACGGCCTCCGCCGGCCCGACTGAGCTCCGCCGCGGGCGCGGCCCGATCACGTGGAGCCGGTGACGCCCTCGACGACGTAGATCCGCGATCGCGCAGCGCCCTCACGGAGCTCCCGGATCTGGGTGTACTCCTCGCTTCGATACCACTCGAGAGCCGCTCGCTTCGTCGGGAACTCGAGGACGACGGTGCGCCCGGGCGGCGCGTCGCCCTCGAGGACCTCGATGTCGCCACCTCGGACGATGTAGCGCCCGCCGGCCGCGAGGATGCTCGAGGCCGCCGCCTGCTTGTACACCTCGTACCGCTCCGGATCTGTGACCTCGCCTTGGTAGATCACGTATGCGGACATGCGCGCCTCCTCCCTGGTCTGTCGAGAGCCGCACCATCGTGCCTCTCGCCTCGGTCCCGATGCTCCGACGATTCCTCCACCTCGGAGCGACAGCCGTGGCCGCCTCGGATGCCACGGCGGCGCACGTCACACATGTCGTGCGCGCTGGTGAGGTATCGACGGATCACGGCCCCGACCAGGAGGAGCCCATGACCGTCGCACCCCACGCCTCCCCGGCCGGACCCGTGACCGCCGCCATCGGCGAGCGGCCGCCGTTCGGCCCGATGGAGCCGCTCGACCACGAGCGCCTCGTCGAGGAGCACCGCCGCTCCCTCGCCAGCCCCCGCCGCCGGTACTCGCGGAGCGCCCGGCTGCTCTTCGCGGTGATGGACCGCCTGTACGGCGAGGAACCCACGCTCGAGAAGTTCCGCGTCCTCGAGCTGGTGGCTCGCGTGCCGTACCAGGCGTGGGAGCACGTCGCCTACGTGGCCGTCACCCACACGGCGCGTCGGACCCGCCTCGCCCGGCGGATCTTCGACCGCGTCCGGACCTCGCGCTTCGAGCAGGACAACGAGCAGTGGCACCTCCTGATCCTCGAGGACCTCACCGCCGGTGCGCCGCGGACCTTCGTACGAGGCACGCTGGTGCCGCAGGTGCTGGCCTTCGCCTACTACCAGCTCTCCTGGCTGCTCTACGCGATCCGGCCCGCCTGGTCCTACCGGCTGAACGCCGACTTCGAGGACCACGCCGAGCACGAGTACGCGCACCTCGTGGCCGAGCACCCCGAGTGGGAGGACGTGCCCTACGACGGGCAGTTCACGGACGAGTTCGGCTCCTACCGGAGCCTGGCCGACCTGTTCCGCCAGATCTGCCACGACGAGCGGCTGCACAAGGAGGAGAGCGAGCTGCGGATGGCGCAACCCCGCCTCGGGTAGCCGGTCGGTACCGGGCTGGGCGCTGGCATGCTGGACGGCTGCCCATGGCCCCCGAGACCGCCACGCCCACCGCCACCGACCTGCGCGCCCGCCTCGACGAGGCGAGCATCGCCGACGCGCACCGCCTGGGGCGGCGGCTGCGCGGGCTGAAGCGCAAGAAGGGCGAGGCACGGGAGCGGGCGCTGCGCGACATCGCAGCGCAGCTCGAACGGTCGATCGCGTCCGTGGCGGCGAAGCGCGCGTCGGCGGTCGCCCCGACGTACCCCGACGAGCTGCCCATCACCGCACGCCACGACGAGCTGCTCGAGGTGCTGCGCGACAACCAGGTCGTCATCGTCGCCGGCGAGACCGGCTCGGGGAAGAGCACGCAGCTGCCCAAGCTGTGCCTCGAGCTCGGGCGCGGCGTGCGTGGGCTCGTCGGCCACACCCAGCCCCGGCGGATCGCCGCCCGCTCGGTCGCCGAGCGCGTGGCCGAGGAGCTCGGCGTCGAGGTCGGCGGGCAGGTCGGCTACGCCGTCCGGTTCACCGACCAGGTGGGCGACGACACCCGCCTCAAGGTGATGACCGACGGCATCCTGCTCAACGAGCTCCAGCGCGATCGCCTGCTGCTCGCCTACGACACGATCATCGTCGACGAGGCCCACGAGCGGAGCCTGAACATCGACTTCATCCTCGGCTACCTCAAGGAGCTGCTGCCGCGCCGGCCGGACCTCAAGGTCGTCGTCACGTCGGCCACCATCGACACCGAGCGCTTCGCCGAGCACTTCGCCGACGAGTCGGGCCCCGCGCCCATCGTGGAGGTGTCGGGTCGCACCTACCCGGTGGAGATGCGGTACCGGCCCGACGCCGACACCGGCGACCCGCCGGACGACACGGTGCAGGCCGTGGCCGACGCCGTGCAGGAGCTGGTGCGGGAGGGCCCCGGCGACGTGCTCGTCTTCGCATCGGGCGAGCGCGAGATCCGCGACATGGCCGACGCGGTCGAGGGGCTCCGGCTCCCCGGCACCGAGGTGCTCCCGCTGTTCGCCCGCCTCTCCTCGGCCGAGCAGCACCGGGTGTTCGCCCGCCACGGCAACCGCCGCATCGTCATCGCCACGAACATCGCCGAGACGTCGATCACCGTGCCCGGCATCCGGTACGTCGTCGATCCCGGCACCGCCCGCATCTCCCGCTACAGCAAGCGCACGAAGGTCCAGCGCCTGCCCATCGAGCCGGTGTCCCAGGCCAGCGCCGACCAGCGGGCCGGGCGCTGCGGCCGCGTCGCGCCCGGCATCTGCATCCGCCTCTACTCGCAGGAGCACTACGACGCCCGGCCCGAGTTCACCGAGCCCGAGATCCTGCGCACAAACCTCGCTTCGGTCATCCTGCAGATGACCGCCATCGGCCTCGGCGACGTCGAGTCGTTCCCGTTCGTCGAGCCGCCCGACCGGCGCAACGTCGCCGATGGCGTGACCCTGCTGGAGGAGCTCGGCGCCCTCGAGCTCGACCGGCCCGCGGACGACCGGCGCCTCACCGAGCTGGGCCGCCGCCTCGCCCGCCTCCCGCTCGACCCGAGTCTCGGTCGCATGGTGCTGGAGGCCGAGCGCAACCGGTGCGTCCACGAGGTGATGGTCATCGTGGCCGGCCTGTCGATCCAGGACCCGCGGGAGCGACCCACGGGGCAGGAGGAGCGGGCCGGCCAGCTCCACGCCCGCTTCCGGGTGCCGGGCTCGGACTTCCTGGGCTACCTCGCGCTGTGGGACCACGTGAAGGAGCGCCAGCGGGAGCTGTCGTCGTCGCGGTTCCGCCGCGAGTGCCGGGACGAGCACCTCCACTTCGTGCGCCTGCGCGAGTGGCAGGACGTGTACACCCAGATCCGCCAGGTGGTGCGCAGCCTGGGCATCGCCATCGACCGCCAGCCCGCCGAGGCCGACGCCATCCACCGGGCGCTGCTGTCGGGGCTGCTCGCCAACGTCGGGGCGCGGGACGACGACGGCGGTCCCGGCGACGGGGACGGCCGGCGGCGGGACGCCCGATCGCGCGGGCCGGTCGAGTACGTGGGGCCGCGCAGCGCCCGCTTCGCGCTCGCTCGCGGCTCGGTGCTGGCCAAGAGCCCGCCCCGCTGGGTGATGGTGGCCGAGATCGTGGAGACCAACCGCCTGTGGGCCCGCACCGCGGCCACGGTCCAGCCGGCCTGGATCGAGCAGGCGGCGGCGCACCTCGTCACCCGCACCTACGACGCGCCCCACTGGAACCCCGACCGGGGTGCGGCCCAGGTGGTCGAGCGGGTCCGGCTGCGGGCGCTCACCATCGTCGAGGGCCGGACCATCAACCTCGACCGGGTCGACCGCCGCCTCGCCCGCGAGCTCCTGATCCGGCACGCGCTCGTGCGCGGCGAGTGGGACACCCACCACGCGTTCGTCGAGCGCAACGCGGAGCGGGTCGCCGAGGTGCGGGCCATGGAGGACCGGGCCCGCCGGCGCGACATCCTCGTCGACGAGGACGTGGTGCACGACTTCTTCGACGCCCGCGTCCCGGACGACGTCACCGACGTGCGGCGGTTCGACCGGTGGTGGCGCGACGCCCAGCAGGACGATCCGCACCTGCTCGACCTGTCGGTCGCCGACCTGGTCGAGGACGAGGCCGCCGACCTGGACGAGCATGCGTTCCCCGAGCGGCTGGAGGCACCCCTCGATCGCGGCGCCACCGCCGAGATCCGCCTCGACTACGACTTCGACCCCGGCCGCGAGTCCGACGGCGTCACCTTCGAGATCCCGGTGGCCGTCCTCAACCGCACCGATCCCGAGCCGTTCGAGTGGCTGGTCCCCGGGCTGCGGGCGGAGCTGGTCGCCGCCCACGTCAAGGCGCTGCCGAAGCCGATCCGCCGGGCGCTCGTGCCGGCCCCCGACCGGGCCGCCGAGGTCGTGGCCCGGGTGGGTCCCGACGACGGGCCGCTGCGGGCGGTGCTGGCCGCCGAGCTGAGCCGCATGGCCGGCGTGCCGGTCACCGCCGACATGTGGGACGGACTGGTGCTCCCGCGCCACCTGCGCCCTCGGTACCGGGTGGTGGAGGAGGGCCGCACGCTCGCCGAGGGCGACGACCTGCAGGCGCTCGCGCGCCGGCTGCGCGCCCACGTGCGCGCCACGGTCGTGTCGCAGGCGCCCGAGCTCGAGCGCGACGGCCTCACGTCGTGGTCGTTCGGGACGCTGCCCCGGGTGGTCGAGACCACGCTCGACGGCCTGCCGGTGCAGGGCTACCCGGCCGTCATCGACACCGACGACTCGGTCGGCGTGCGCATCCTCGCCTCGGTCGAGCAGCAGCGAGCGCTGCACTGGAACGGCGTGCGTCGCCTCCTCGCCCTGCAGCTCGGCCGGCCGGCCCGGCAGCTGCAGCAGCGGATCGACTCCCGGGTGCTGCTCGGCCTGACGAGCGCGCCGCACGGCACGGTGACCGGCGCCGTCGACGACGCGCTCCACGGAGTGCTCGACGCCCTGCTGCTCGCCGCCGGCGGCCCGCCCTTCGACCAGGCCGGGTTCGAGGCGCTGCTGCGCACCGTGCGAGGCCGCTGGCTCGACGACCTCGTGGGGGTGGTGACCACGCTGTCCGAGGTCGTGCAGCATGCGGCCCGCATCCGGGACCGCCTGGCCCAGCCGGCGCCCGCGTCGTGGTCGGCCTCGCTCGACGACGTCACCGACCAGGTCGCCCGGCTCGTGTTCGACGGCATGGTGGTCAGCATCGGCACCGACCGCCTCGCCCACCTGCCCCGCTACCTCGACGCCGTCGACGTCCGGCTCGACAAGCTCCGGGAGAGCCCGGCCAAGGACGTCGAGCGGATGCGCACCATCCAGCGGCTGGAGGGCGCCCACGCCGAGCTCGTCGCCGTCCACGGCCTCACCGCTGCCCTCGACGACGTGCGCTGGCTCATCGAGGAGCTGCGCGTGCAGCTGTTCGCCCAGCAGCTCGGCACGGCGGTCTCGGTGAGCGACCGGCGCATCATGGAGCGCCTCCACAAGATCCGCCGCCCCTGAGGGCGCCGGCTCGGTGCGGCGGTGTCCGGTCTGTCACGCTTGGGGGCGATGATCGATCTCACGGTCGCGTCGATCCCCGTGTACTTCGCCACCATGGGCGCCGAGTACCGCTACCTGAAGGCGCGTGCGGGCGAGCAGGGCCCGAGCCCGGCCGACTACACCGAGAAGGACACGGCCACGTCGCTGGCCATGGGCGTGGGCTCGCTCATCGCCCCGCTGGTGCTGCCCCGCCTCGTGCGCGACGTCGTGCCCGGCAAGGGCAAGCACGGCAAGGCGCTCATCGGCGTGGCCGCCGCCGCGGCGGTGGCCGCCACCGTGGCCGACCGGGTCGCCGAAGGCGCGCCGGCCGACGCCGACTGCACGCCGGCCGCCGACCGGCGACGCCGACGGGCGCGCCTCGCCGACCGGGTGCGACGGATCGCCGGCCCGGTGGCCGTGGGCGCCGGGACGCTCGCCGCCAGCACCACCTTCGCCACCCGGACGAACCCCGAGGTCCAGTGGCGGCGGAAGGGGCACGAGCGCGACCGCGGCACCGGGCCGCTGGCGTGGGCGGCAGCCATCGCCGGCTGGGACTTCATCTACTACTGGAACCACCGGTTCATGCACGAGGTGCGTGGCCTGTGGGCCATCCACGTCGTGCACCACTCGAGCGAGCGCTACAACCTCTCCACCGCGCTGCGCCAGCCGGTGGCCGACATCCTCGGCGTGTGGGTGCCCTACGGCGTGCTCGCCCGGGCCGGCATCCGCCCGCACCTCGTCACCCAGGCCCGCGCCGTCAACCTGCTGTACCAGTACTGGATCCACACCGAGGTGATCCGCTCGCTCGGCCCCGCCGAGGAGGTGCTGAACACGCCGTCGCACCATCGGGTCCACCACGGCTCGCAGCGCCAGTACCTCGACCGCAACCACGGCTCCATCCTCATCGTGTGGGACCGCCTGTTCGGCACGTTCGAGCGCGAGGGCGAGCGGGTGGTCTACGGCCTCACCCGCAACATCGAGACGTTCAACCCGGTGAAGGTGGCCACGCACGAGTACCGCGACATCGTGCGCGACATCGCCGGGTCCACCACGTGGCGCGACCGGTTGTCGTTCGTCCTCCGCGGCCCGGGTTGGGCCTACGAGCGCCACCACCAGCTCGCCGCCGCGGGCGAGCCCATCGTCGACGACCCCGACGACGCCGTCACCGCCGCCTGACCAGCGGTCCTACCAACGCAGCTCGATCTCGATCTCGCTGCCCTCCTCGCCGACCTCGACCTCGAGGGAGAACGTCAGCTGCGACGGCACCTTCACCGTCGTCTTCAGCCCGTTCAGGTCCACGGAGATCTCGTTGTGGCGGGCCAGCTGGTCGGCCAGGTCGCGGAGCCGCTGCGCCGCCTCCTCGCGGGACAGCGTCTCTTCGTGCTCGTGCTCGATCAGGTCCTCGGCCATGCCGCGAGCATGCCCCATGCGGCACCGGGGTCACAGACCGGCCTCGGTCAGCGCCGCCTCCGTGCTCGCCCGCCCCAGCGCGATGAGCTCCGGCGCCCGGTGGAACTCGAACATGCGGGCGCTGGCCTTGGGGATCTCGACGAGGACGTCGGGCGGGTAGCCGGCGAGCTTGTACGAGGTGAGGGTCGCCTGCATGACCTCGTAGGCCATGTTCACGATCTCCAGGCGACCGACGTCGGCCACGTCGACGCCGGGGGCGGGCGCCGCGGGCGTGGTGCGGTCGGCGCGGGCGAGCATGGCCCGCACCGCCTCCCAGTCGAAGAACCGGGCGGCCCGCCGGCGCAGCGTCACCGGGTCGGTGGTCGACGGGGGCCCGTCGACGGCCGGGCCCGGCTCGTCGAGCACCGGGGCGGTCACCGGACCGGACGCGCGGGTGGGGGAGTGGCGGCGGACCTCACCGGAGAGGCTCACGGCGATGGTGATGTCGGCGTGGGCGGGCAGCGTCGGCAGGATGGGCACCGGGTTCATGAGGGCGCCGTCGACGAGCAGCTGATCGCCCGAGACCACCGGCGTGAAGAGCGACGGGATGGCCACCGAGGCCCGGATGGCATCGGCGAGGCGGCCCTCCTGGAACCACACCTCACGGTGGGAGAGCACGTCGGTGGCCACCGCGGTGTAGGCGACGGGGAGGTCCTCGATCCGCATGTCGCCCACCATCTCCCGGACGATCGAGAACACCTTCTCGCCGCGGATGGCCCCGCCGGCCGAGAGGGACAGGTCGACGAGCCGCAGCACGTCGAGCTGGCGCAGGCCGGTGACCCACGCGGTGTACTCGTCGAGGCACCCGGCGGCGTGCACACCCGCCACCAGCGCGCCCATCGACGAGCCGGCGAGGGCGACGATCTCGAACCCCCGGTCGAGGATCACCTGCAGAGCACCGATGTGCGCGTAGCCCCGGGCACCGCCGCTGCCGAGCACCACGGCTGCGGTGCGAGGACGGTCATCGGCCGCGGCCATGCCCTGCATCCTTGCCGATGCGTCCGGTCGGGCGCACCGGGGGACGCACGGTGACCTAGGGCTCTAGCGCCCGGACCGCCGTCGTTCGGACCATGAGGTGGTGGAACGCACGGGAGCGGGAGCACGAGCCGTCATCGATCCGGCCGGTCTGGATGCGATGCTCCGGCACCTGGCGGCCCGTGGCTACCAGCTGATCGGACCCACCGTGCGCGACGGCGCCATCGTGCACGCCCCGATCGACGGCATCGAGGACCTGCCCGCCGGCTGGGGTGATGTGCAGTCCGCCGGCTCGTACCGCCTCCGCCGCCGGGGCGACGGAGCGCTGTTCGGCCACGCCGTCGGTCCCGAGTCGGCCCGCCGGTTCCTCACCCCGCCGACCCGAACGCTGTGGTCGGCGATCCGCACGCCCGACGGCTTCGAGGTCGAGGTCGAGGTTGCTGCGCAGCAGCAGCCGCCGGTCGCGCTGATCGGGCTGCGCCCGTGCGACCTCGCCGCGATCGCCGTGCAGGACCGCACCCTGGCCGGACCGCGCCCGGATCCCGCCTACGTCGAGGCGCGCCGGCGGAGCTTCGTCGTGGCGGTCAGCTGCTCCGACCCCGCGAGCACCTGCTTCTGCACCTCGACGGGCACCGGGCCCACCGTCGTCGGCGGGCACGACCTCGCGCTCGCGGAGCTGCTCCACCCTCGCCACCGGTTCCTGGTCGACGTCGGGACCGACGCCGGCGCGGACGTCCTCGAGGCGATCCCGCACTCGTCGCCGTCGAGCGAGGACCTGGAGGCGGTCGCCGCAGCCGGCGACGCCGCGGTCGCCGCCATCCGTCGGCGGCTGGACCCGCGTGCCCGGGAGCTCACCGCGGCGATGGAGCACCCGCGCTGGGACGACGTCGCCGCCCGCTGCCTCTCGTGCGGGAGCTGCACGCTCGTCTGCCCGACCTGCTTCTGCACCAGCGTCGTCGACACCACGGACCTGGCCGGGGCCCGCGCCGCCCGGGTGCAGCGGTGGGAGTCGTGCTTCGCGCTCGACCACAGCTTCGTGCACGGCGGCAGCGTGCGCGTCGACGTCCGGTCCCGCTACCGCCAGTGGCTCACGCACAAGCTCGCCACGTGGTGGGAGCAGTTCGGCATCTCGGGCTGCGTCGGCTGCGGGCGCTGCATCGCCTGGTGCCCGGCCGGCATCGACCTGACCGCCGAGGTGGCGGCCATCGTGCAGGACCACCAGCAGGAGGTGGACGCATGAGCACCACGACCATCCGCGACCTCCTCGCCGACCACCGGTTCTTCGCGGGGCTGCCGGCCGCGGACCTCGACCTCATCGCGGGGTGCGGGGTGAACGTCGCGTTCCGCGCGGGTGCGATGGTGGCTCGGGAGGGCGACCCCGCCGACCGGTTCTTCGTCGTGCGCGAGGGTCATGGCGCCATCGAGGTCCACGCGCCCGGCCGGGGAGCGCTCGTGGTGGCGACCGCCGGTCCCGGTGACGTCATCGGCTGGTCGTGGCTGTTCCCGCCCCACCAGTGGCGCTTCGACGTGCGGGCCGTCACCGACGTGCGCGCCGTCGCCCTCGACGGCGCGTGCCTGCGCGGCAAGGCCGACGAGGACCCCGCGCTGGGCTACCGGCTCATGGAGCGCTTCGCCCGGATCCTGGTGTCGCGCCTGGAGTCCACGCGGCTGCAGCTCGCCGACCTGTACGGCACGGGGGAGGCGGCCGGTGTGCCGTGACGACCCGATGGTGCCCGTGCCGTACCGGGTGGCCGCCCGCCGTCCGGAGACCGGCGACGTGGTGACGCTGGACCTGGTGCCCGCGGCCGCGCCGATCCCCGACCCGGAGCCGGGGCAGTTCACGATGCTCTACGCGTTCGGCGTCGGCGAGGTGCCCATCTCGGTGAGCGGGCTGCCCGGCGACGAGGGCGTGCTCCGTCACACCATCCGCGCCGTCGGCGCGACCACCGCGGCGCTCTCCGGCACCGAGGTCGGGCACCACGTCGGCGTGCGGGGCCCGTTCGGGCGCGGGTGGGACCTGGACGCGACCGACGGTGCCGACGTGGTCGTCGTTGCCGGCGGCCTTGGGCTCGCTCCGCTGCGTCCGGTCGTGCGGCACCTCGCCGCCGGACCCACAGGGCGGGAGCTCGCGGTGCTCGTCGGCGCACGGTCGCCGGACGCCGTGGCGTTCGCCGGTGAGCTGGCGGGCCTGGACCGGCGAGGCGACGTGCAGTCCGCGGTCATCGTCGATGCGGCCTCCCCAGCGTGGACGGGGCCCGTGGGCGTGGTCACCGATCTGCTCGCACACGTGCAGGTCGACGTGGCGCGTGCCGTCGCCCTGGTGTGCGGTCCGGAGCCGATGATGCGGTTCGCGGCCCGGGCGCTCGAGGCGATGGGCGTGGGCCCCGAGCGCATCCAGGTGTCGCTGGAGCGCAGCATGCACTGCGGGTTGGGCCGGTGCGGCCACTGCCTGCTCGGGCCACGGTTCGTGTGCCGGGACGGGCCGGTGTTCCGCTGGAGCGACGCCGCTCCCCTCCTGGGGGTGCGAGGGCGGTGAGCGCCACCAAGCCGCGCCTCGCCGTGTGGAAGTTCGCGTCCTGCGACGGATGCCAGCTGACCCTGCTCGACTGCGAGGACGAGCTCCTCGACGTCGCCGGCGAGCTCGACATCGCCTACTTCCCCGAGGCGACCCGCGCCGTGAAGCGGGGCCCGTACGACCTGTCGCTCGTCGAAGGCTCGATCACGACGGCGGAGGACGTGGTCCGCATCCGCGAGGTCCGGTCCGCGTCGCGGCAGCTGGTGACCATCGGCGCGTGCGCGTCCGCGGGCGGCATCCAGGCCCTCCGCGACTTCGCCGACGTCGACGCGTACCTGGCGATCGTCTACGCGACGCCGTCGTTCATCTCGACCCTGGCGACGTCGACGCCCGTCGCCGCGCACGTCCCGGTCGACTTCGAGCTGCGGGGCTGCCCCATCGACCGCCACCAGCTCCTCGACGTGATCGCCGCGTTCCTGCACGGCCGGCGACCGGACGTGCCGACCTCCAGCGTGTGCGTCGAGTGCAAGCGCCGCGGCAACGTCTGCGTCACCGTCGCCCGTGGCACCCCGTGCCTGGGCCCCATCACCCAGGCCGGGTGCGGTGCGCTGTGCCCCGCCTACCACCGAGGGTGCTACGGGTGCTTCGGTCCGGCCGAGGATCCGAACCCGCCCGCGCTGACCGTCGAGCTGCGCCGGCGCGGCCTCGCAGACCCCGACCTCGTCCGCCTGCTGCGCACCTTCAACGCCGGCGCCCGGCCGTTCCGGGACGAGAGCGAGCACCTCGCGGAGGCCGGACCATGACCCACCGCAGCACCGGCAGCCGCACGCTACGCGTCGACTCCCTCGCCCGGGTCGAGGGAGAGGGTGCGATGCACGTCGACATCGTCGACGGGCGCGTGCAGGACGTGCAGCTGCGGATCTACGAGCCGCCCCGCTTCTTCGAGGCGTTCCTGCGGGGCCGCGCCCACACGGAGCCCCCCGACATCACGGCGCGGATCTGCGGCATCTGCCCCGTCGCCTACCAGATGAGCGCGTGCGCAGCGATCGAGGCAGCCTGCGAGGTCACCGTCGACGGCCCGCTCGCCGACCTCCGTCGCCTCCTCTACTGGGGCGAGTGGATCGAGAGCCACGCCCTGCACATCCACCTCCTGCACGCGCCGGACTTCCTCGGCTACGAGGGCGGCATCGAGATGGCACAGGACCACCCGGAGGAGGTCCGCCGCGGCCTCGCGCTCAAGAAGGCGGGCAACGACCTGGTGGCGCTCGTCGGCGGCCGCCCCATCCACCCGGTGAACGTGCGCGTCGGCGGCTTCCACCGGGTCCCGACCCGCCGTGAGCTGCGGGCGTTCGCCCCCCGCCTGGAAGCCGCCCTCGAGCAGGCCATCGACGTCGTCCGCTGGGTCAGCCGCTTCGACTGCCCCGGCCCGGATGCGGACTGGGAGCTGGTCGCGCTCCGCCACCCGGGTGAGTACGCGGTCACCCGCGGCCGCCTCGTCTCGACCGCCGGCCTCGACATCGGCGCCGACGAGCTCCTCGACCACATCGCCGAGACCCAGGTGCCGCACTCGACGGCGCTGCACGCCCACCTGCTGGAGCGGGGTGCGTACCTGGTCGGCCCGCTCGCCCGGTTCGCTCTCAACCACGACGCGCTCGCGGCGCCCGCAGCCCAGGCAGCGGCGGAGGCCGGCCTCGGTCCGGCCACCCGGGACCCCGCCCGCTCGATCGTGGTGCGCGCCGTGGAGGTCGTCCACGCCTGCGCCGACGCGCTGCGGATCATCGAGTCCTACGACGAACCGGACGCGCCCGCCGTGCCGGTCGAGCCCCGCGCCGGCGTCGGCTGCGGCTGGACGGAAGCGCCGCGCGGCCTGCTGTGGCACCGGTACCGGCTCGACGCCGACGGCACGATCCTCGAGGCGACGATCATCCCGCCCACCGCCCAGAACCAGCCGACGATCGAGCACGACCTGCTCCACTTCGTCGAGCACCACGTCGACCTGCCCGACGACGAGCTGCGCCGGGGCGCGGAGCAGCTGATCCGCGCCTACGACCCGTGCATCTCGTGCGCGACGCACTTCCTCGACCTCACGGTGCGGCGGACATGAGCCCCCGTGCCGTGGTCATCGGCGTCGGCAACGAGTGGCGCGGCGACGACGGTGCCGGCATCGCCGCGGCGCGGCAGGTCGGTGCCCGGCTCGCCCGGCAGGTCGTCGTCCACGAGCTCGACGGGGAGCCGGCCCGCCTGCTCGACGCCTGGGACGGCGCCGAGCTGGCCATCGTCATCGACGCCGTGCGCAGCGGCGCACCCGCCGGCAGCGTGCGCCGCATCGACGCCGCGTCGCTGGAGTCCGCCGGGACAGCGGGGAGCAGCCACGGGGGCGGGATCGGCACGGCCTACCGGCTCGGGCGCGCGCTCGGCCGGCTGCCGCAGCGGCTGGTGGTCCTCGGCATCGAGGTCGACGAGACCGCCCACGGACGCGTGCTGAGCGCCGCCGCCACCGAGGGCCTGTCGCGCGCGGCGTCCGAGGCCGTGGCGCTGGTGGAGGTGGTCGGCGCCGAGGGGAGGACGTGATGTGCTTCGCGCAGGTCGGCCGCGTCGTCGCCCTGGACGGCGCCGCCGGCGCGATCGTCGACGTCGACGGCCGTCGACGACCCGTCTCGCTCGCCGCCCTCGTCCTCGACGGCACGACACCCCGGCCGGGGGACTGGCTGCTCATCCACACCGGCTTCGCGCTCGACGTGCTCGACCCGGCCGACGCCGCCGACATCGCCGCCCTCGGCCGGGAGATCCGCGCCGCCGGAAGGGAGGACCCATGACCACCACCACTCCCGCCACGCGAACGGCCCCCATCGGACTCGGGTTGGCCGGCATGACGGCCTGCATCAGCGGCGTGTCCGTCTTCGTCAACGGCTACGGCGTCCGCCGCTGGTCGGATGCGACCGCGTACACCACGGCCAAGAACCTGATCGCCGCCCTCGTGCTCGGCTCGGTGCTCGTCGCCGTGGCGGCGACCAGGGCGCGTCCGCCGGCGGCCGCCACCCGCCGCCCTCGGGCGGCCATGCTCGCCGTCGCCGTCCTCGGTGGCAGCGTCCCGTTCGTGCTGTTCTTCGAGGGCCTGGCGCGGGCGAGCTCGCCGGACGCCGCCTTCCTGCACAAGACGCTCGTGCTGTGGGTGCCGCTGCTCGCCGTGCCGGCGCTGGGCGAGCGCACCGGAGCGCTGCACGTGGGCGCGATCGCGCTCCTGTTCTCCGGTCAAGCCGTGCTCGCCGGTGGGGTGGACGAGATCGGTCGGGGCTCCGGTGAGGCGCTCATCCTCGCAGCCACCCTGCTCTGGGCGATCGAGACCGTCATCGCCCGCCGCCTCCTGCGCGGCAGCGTGCCGGCGCCCACGTTGGCCGTCGTGCGCATGGGCGGCGGTGTGGTGCTGCTCCTGGCGTGGGTGGCACTCCGCGGCGACATCGGCATCCTCACGGGTGCAGGGGCCGGGGCATGGGGGTGGGCGGTGCTCACCGGTGGGCTGCTCTCGCTGTACGTGCTGGGCTGGTACGCCGCCCTGGCGCGTGCCCAGGCCGTCGACGTCACCTCCGTGCTCGTGATCGGCGCCTTGGTGACGGCGGCGCTCGACAGCGGCGTCGGTGGGGTCGCGGCACCGACGCCGGTGGCACTCGTGCTCCTCGTCGCCGGTGGGCTGCTCGCAGCGGTCGCCGCGCTCGCGGCACCGGCACGGGCGGAGGCGGCATGAGCCGTGGTCCGGAGCCGCCCGTTCCCGGACCGCTGCTGTTCGCGCGCTTCGCCTACCCGCCGAACGAGCTCGGCCTCTGCGGCCCGGACGCCCACCGCGAGCTCCTCGAACGTGCCGACGCGAGCGTCGAGGACGGCGACCTCCGGCGACTCGCGATGGCGTTCGAGGGCGCGTGGCCCTACCTCGAGCTGATCGCCCACGAGCACGGCATCGCCGACCCGCTCGACGCGCGCGTCGTCGAGGCGTACTGGATCGGCAACCCCTTCCTCCGGGACGTCGGGATCGGCGCCGTGGGCGACTCGCTCGAGCAGCGGTTCCGTCGAGCGGTCAGCACGCGCTGGCCGCACCTGGTGGAGCTCGCGCTGGCCGGTGCCCGACCCCACCACAACTTCCACGTCTTCTGCGTCTACCCGTGGGTGGGGCTGCTCCGCACCGGTGCCACCGACCACGCGCTCCACGTGCTCGAGCGCTGCCGCATCCGCCCGGGGCGCGTCCTCCAGGTCCAGGGGCCGGAAGCGCTGGTCCGCACGCGCCCGCTCACCTGGGACGGCGCCCGACTCGGCCTCGGCCCGCCGCGCGTCGACCCGGCACGGGTCGGCGACGCGGGCTACCACCTCGACCGCCGCATCGCCTGCGGCGACGTGGTCGCCCTCCACTGGGACTGGGCCTGCGCGCGGCTGGACGAGCGGCAGGCACGCGCGCTGCGAGCCGAGACCGCCCGCCAGCTGGCGTTCGTCAACGCGCTCACCCTGCCTGCCCCGGCGGTGGTGATCGGGTAGCAGCGATCCCGCGGTGGCGCGTGCGCGACCCGTTCAGGACGCCAGCTTGGCCTTGACCATCGCCGAGACCCGCTTGCCTTCGGCCCGGCCGGCCACCGCCGCCATCACCGCGTTCATCGCCGGGCCCATCTGCGACGGCTCGGTGAACCCGCCCTTGGCCAGCGCCTCGTCGACCATCGCCTCGAGCTCGTCGTCGCCGAGCTCCTCGGGCAGGTAGGCCGAGAGCACCGACCGCTCGTCGAGCTCGCGCTGGGCCTGCTCGTCCCGTCCGGCGGCCTGGAACGCCTCGGCGGCCTCGTCCCGGCGCTTCACCTGGGTCCGCAGGACCTGCTCGACGTCGGCGTCGGTGAGCTCCTTCGCGGCCTTGCCGGCGACGGCGGCCTCCTTCACGGCGGCGATGGCCATGCGCAGCGCGGCCACCCTCACCTGGTCACGTGCGCGCATCGCCTCCTTGAGGTCCTGCTGCATCTGCTCGGCGATCCGGCTCACGTCGGCGTCCTCCTCGTCGGTTCGACACGAGCCTGCCCCATGGCCGGGGCCGGGGACCGCCTCGGTTCCCGTTCCCGGGGCTCCGGGTGCGCCGGCGCGCCCGGCGTCGCCGCGCCGACGCCTTGTCGTACGACCCGGCCCCGTGCACCTTTAGGTGTTGTGAGCGTGAAGGCGTCGCGGGACCTCGCAGGCAAGCCGTCGTCACGCGACGCGTTCGAAGACTTCGTGGTGGCGTGCGAGCCCACGCTGCGACAGGCGCTGACGGCGATGTTCGGCATCGACGGCGGCCGCGAGGCGGCGGCCGATGCGCTCGGCTACGCCTGGGAGCACTGGGAACGAATCGCGACGATGGCCAACCCGACCGGCTACCTGTTCGTCGTGGGTCGCAACCGGCACCGTCGGGGATGGCGTGCCCGACGGTCGAGGCCCGTCTTCGACGTCGGGAGCCAGCCGTCGGAACCCTGGTGCGAACCGGCCCTCGTCGAGCAGCTGGCGCGCCTGTCCGACCGTGAACGGGTCGCGGTGCTGTTGGTGCACGGTTTCGAGTGGTCCCTGACGGAGGTCGCTGATCTGTTGGGCGTGACCAAGAGCACGGCGCAGACGCACGCCGATCGTGGGATGGCCAAGCTGCGGGCGGGCCTGGGGGTGGCGACGTGACGATCACCGATCAGCTCCGAGAGGTCGCTCGCCGAGCCAACGAGAACCCGATCACGGCCGACGAGGTCCTGCGCCGGACGTCGCGTGTGGTCGCCGACCAGGCGGAGGCCCGGCTTCGGGATCCGGCCGGACGCCGAGGTCGGGCGTGGCTGGTCGCAGCTGCGGCGGTGGTCGTCTCGGCAGCGATCGTCGCGTCCGCCCTGGGCTCCGAGACGGATCGCGGCGCCGAGACCGCGACCGTCGCTCCCTCCACCACACGGCCCGAGGTCGCTCCCGCACGGCTCGCCATCCGACCCGGCTCCATCGCGTTCGCGGCCGATGCGGGCGCTGGACCGTCGCTGACGACCCCGCTGGAGTTCGCGAAGGTGGAGACCGAGCCGCAGCCCATGGACGTCTACATCACGCGCGAGGGTGAACCGACTCGGCGGTTGACCTCGAGCGAGGCACACGAGCGCTGCCCTGCGTTCTCCCCCGACGGGCGGTGGCTGGCCTACGTGGCCAGGAGCTCGAGCGGTGCTGCGTCGATCATCGTCCTGGATGTCGCCGGCGCCAGGGTCGCGGACGATCCAGCGCTCCGCGTGGACCTCCCGCCGGGTCCGTACGGGGTGAGGAGGGCGATCGGCTCGCCGTGTCCCGAGTGGTCACCCGACAGCAGCCACCTCGCCTACCTGGCCTACACGATCAACTCCGAGACCATCCCGATCGGCCGGAAGCCGGACCTCGCCGAGCTGCGGGTCACGACGCTCGATGGGCAGGAGCGCGAGCTCACCGTCGGACGTCCCGCCCGGGGGTCGGCGCCGTTCGCATGGTCAGCGGAGGGCGATGAGATCGCCTACGTGAACGACGACGGCGTGTGGGCGGCCCACCTGGACGGGACCCCGCCATCGCTGCTCTGGCGCCCGGCCGAGCTCCCCATGGGCGTGGCGTGGTCGTCGAGCGGCGACCTGGCGGTCACCATGTGGACGCACGCAGTCCACGTGCTGCGCGCGGGTGGGAGCACCGAGGTGGTGCCCGGGGTGATCCACGAGTACGACGGCGTCGCCGACTGGTCACCGGACGGCTCCCGGCTCGCCTTCGTGGATGCCGATGGCTCGATCGTCGTGAGCGACCGTGACGGGGACGGCGCGGCGACGCGGATGCGACCACCGAGCGTGGACGACCAGCTGGTCGACGTCTGGGACGTCGCGTGGAGCCCTGACGGGACGCGTCTGCTCGGCTTGGCGAGGTCCCCCTCGGACGGCTTCACCTTGATCTCGCTGGCGCCCGACGGTTCCGAGGCGGAGGCGCTCACGCCGTGGACCTGGGGGCTCGACCGGATCAACCTGCGCGACGTCTCGTGGCAACCGGATCACGGCGGCTGACCAGACCTCCCAGGGGCGCCAGCACAGGACATGGATCTGCCCGCAGGCTGCCGATCCGACGAGGTGCCTGCTTCCGGCTCCGACAGCGCAGCGCCGCGTCGGCCGTCGTACGCTCGGGCACCGTCCCGACACCCGGCGGTGCCCGTGTCCCCTCGAACCCACGCAACCGGCGAGCCCGACCGTCGCCGCCCCCCGGTGCGGACCCTGCACCAGCCCGTGGGTCCGGCGCGCCTGCACGCCACCATCGCCGGGCGGGCGGTGCTCGAGGAGGCGGAGGTCGTGGAGCTCACCGACCGCACGCTGGTCGTGGAGGTGCGCGACGCCATGCTCGCCCTCGCCCTGAGCGTCGCCCACGAGGTGCAGGTCACGGTCGACCTCGGCGGTGGCGAGGCCACGCTGGTCGCCGAGCCCGGTCGTCGGGCGACGGACAACCCCACGTCGCGCCAGGTCGAGCTGGTGCTGCGCGAGCGGCGCTGACCGGCTCGCCCGGCACCTACAGTCCGACCCCATGCCCGACGCCACCTCCGCCGACCCGAGCACGTACGACGAGCTGGGCCTGTTCCACGAGAACGCCGCCGAGGCGGGGCTCGAGTGGCACGGCCCGCCCACCGTCGAGCGGGTGTCGGTCGACCTCGGCGCCGACCGCCACCTGAGCGCCCTGCGGTGGGGGTCCGGCGACCCCGAGGTCGTGCTGCTCCACGGCGGTGGCCAGAACGCCCACACCTGGGACACCGTCGCGCTGGCGCTCGACCGTCCGCTCGTGGCCATCGACCTGCCCGGCCACGGCCACAGCGGCGACGTCGACGCCACCCGCCCGGTCGGGCCGCGCTCGTTCGCCGAGGACGTGGCCGTGGCGGTCGGCGAGCTGGCGCCGGGAGCCACCGGGGTGGTCGGGATGTCGCTCGGCGGGCTCACCGCCATGCAGCTCGCCGTCGTGGCCCCGCACCTCGTGCGTCGCCTCGTCATGGTCGACGTCACGCCGGGCGCCGACCGCGAGAAGGCGTCCGACGTCGTCGCCTTCCTCGCCGGACCCGAGTCGTTCGAGAGCTTCGACGAGATCCTCGAACGCACGGTGGCGTTCAACCCCACGCGCAGCGAGTCGTCCCTGCGGCGGGGGATCCTCCACAACGCCGTGCAGCGCGACGACGGGCGGTGGGTGTGGCGCCACCAGCGCACCCGCCTGGCCGAGGGCCAGCAGGCCGACATCGACTTCGCCGGCATGTGGGACGACCTCGCCACCATCCAGGTGCCGATCATGCTCGTCCTCGGCGACCGCTCACCGGTGGTCGACGAGGCGGATCGGGCGATGTTCGCCGAGCGCCAGCCCACGGCCGAGGTCCTCACGGTCGCCGACGCCGGCCACTCCATCCAGGGCGACCAGCCCCTGGTGCTCGCCGAGCACCTCGCCCGCTTCCTCACCGGCTGATCCTTCCGGCACCACCTCCGCCGGTCGCCCACCGGCGGGAGTGCCCCCAGAACGGGGAGGGGCCGGCTTCTGGCACCAGGTTTCCCGGTCATCGACCGGCGGGAGTGCCCCCAGAACGGGGAAGGCGTGCTCCATCATGGGGCGGTGCGCCGCGCCCTCGCCGCCGCGATCCTCGGGATCAGCCTCTGGCTCGGGTCCCTGGCGTGGACCGGCTTCATCCTCACCCGCACGGTGCTCGACCCCGACCGGTCCCGGCAGGTCGCCGAGGACCTGTACGAGGACGAGGCGGTGCGCGACCAGCTGGTCGAGAACATCGCCGACGGCGTCGAGGCCGCCCTGCCGCCCGGCACCGTGCCCCGAGCAACGGTCGAGGCGGGCGCCCGCCAGACCCTGGAGTCGCCGGCGGTGGAGGCGCTCTTCGTCGACGCGTTCGTGCAGACCCACGCCGCGCTCCTCGGCGAGGGCGAGGCGCCGGAAGCCCTGGACGCCGGCGCCTTCGGGTCGGCGGCGCGGGAGTCGCTGGTGGCCGCCCACCCCGAGCTCGCGCCGTTCCTGCCCGAGGCGCCGCAGCTGGCGATCCCCCTGCCCACCGAGCGGGTGCCCGACCTCGGTCCCGTGCGCGACGTGGTGGTGGCCGCGGTGCCCGTGCTGGCCCTGCTGTCGGCGGCGGGGGCGCTGCTCGCCCTGCTCGTGACCTCGAACCGGCCCGCGGTGGTCCGCCGGGCCGGCGTGTGGGCCATGGGGCTCGCCGCGGTGGTGCTCGCGTTCGCCTACGGCGTGCCGGCGCTGGTCCGCGAGCTGGCGCCCGACCAGGCCGAGGTCGTGGCGGCCCTGGTCGGCGCCATGGCCGCCTCGACGCGGGTCCCCGCCCTCGTCCTCGGGGCCACGGGGCTGGCCGGGGTGGTGCTGTCCGCGGTGTGGCGGGCCGCGCCGGCGCGCTCCCCCTCGCCGCCTCCGCCGCCGGTGACCTCGCCCCCGCGGCGCCGGCGGGCGGCAGGTGGCTCGCCGCCGCTGCCCCCGAGGAGGCAGCGCCAGGACCTCGAGCGCCCACCTCGGGGTGCGCCCCGTCCCCGCTCACCTCGCTCGGCGCCGGCCCCGGCGGCGGGCGGACGCAGCGGGCCCGTCGAGGCGCCGACGCGGGTGCAGCCGGCGCCCCCACGGCAACCGCCGACGGCATCGCCGAGGCCATCGGCAGGCACGCCGGACGTGACGAGGATCGAACTGCCCGGCCGGCGGTGGGTCGACGGCGTGGGCTGGGTGGTCGACACGTCGGTGGGGGAGATCCCCGCCGACGCGCGGTGGGTTCCCGGCGTGGGTTACGTGGTGGGGGAGCCCTGAGCGCTGCGCCGGTGCCCGTTGGACTCGTGCACGTGCTGGCCGGCCTGCCCGCGCGCCACGTTGAGGAAGCGCTCGATGCCCGCCACGGCTGCCTTGGTGCGGGTGCTGGCGAACACGTCGAAGGCGTGCTGGGCGCCGGGGTACTCGACGTAGACGACCGGGCTGCGGGACTCGGCGCGCAGCATGTCGACCATCGAGCGGGCCTGGGCGATCGGCACGAGGCTGTCGTTGGTGCCGTGCAGCAGCATCATCGGCACCGCGTCGGCGCTGATGTGCGACATCGGTGAGGCCTTCTCGTACACCGCGGTCGCCGAGTCGTACGGCTGCTTCACCACCCGATCGACCAGCAGGTCGAGCAGGTCGTCGCGCCCGGTGCCGTCGCGGTTCGTCCAGTCGTACACGCCGTAGAAGGGGACGGCGGCCTGCACGGCCGTGTCGGCGTCCTCGAAGCCGGGCTGGAACTCCGGCTCGTTGGGCGTGAGCGCGGCCAGCGCGCACAGGTGGCCGCCCGCCGACCCGCCGGTGAGGGCCAGCCAGCTCGGGTCGCCGCCGTGGTCGGCGATGTTGTCCTTCACCCAGGCGAGCGCCCGCTTGAGGTCGACGATGTGGTCGGGCCACGTGGCCCGCGGGCTGAGCCGGTAGGTGACCGACACGCACACCCACCCGCGCTCGGCGAGGTGCGCCATCAGCGGGTAGGCCTGGCCCTCCTTGTCGCCGAGGACCCACGCGCCGCCGTGGACCTGCACGATGACCGGGGCGCCGGCGTCGGCCGGCAGGTCCGGCCGCTTCCACACGTCGAGGGTGGTGCGCTTCCCGAACTCGCCGTACTGGATGTGGCCGCCGTCGACGTAGCGCCGGCGCACCGCGCGGGTGGGGTACGTGGGCAGCTTCGTGGTGGTTGCCTCGGCGGGCGACTCCGCCATGCGCTGGCGGTAGTCGGCACCCAGCTGGTCGACCAGGGCCCGCTCGACGATGTCCTCGGCGTCGGCGGCCTGCTGGTGGGTCCGCCAGAGGGCGGCGATCGACCCGGCGGTGAGGGCGAGGCCGAGCTTCCCCGCCGCGCTGCGGTGCGTGCCCCGGGCGAGGGCGACGGCGGCCGAGGCGGCGTGGGCGACCATGTGCTCGCGGGGCAGCTCGGATCCGGGGAGCCCGAACATGAACGACGGGACGGAGGCCGGTCCGCTGCGGGCGAACGGAGCCCGGGCGTTGGCGGCGTGGAGCGCCCGGAGCGTGCTGGTCAGCAGGTACTTGGTGCCTCGTTCCATGGCGCAAACCTTCGCATCCCGTCAGTCGGTGCCGCCAGCGCCTGCGGCCCGGCTCGGCGCCACCCGGGGCGGCTCGTGGGGCATCTTCGGGTACACGGGCGGCCACGGAGCATCGAGGAGGCCGGCGTCGCGGTCGGCCGCCGACCGCGCCAGCAGGGGGTCGAGGCGCTGCTCGCACGCGTCGATGCCCTCCCACGGGTCCCCGTGCTCGGCCAGGCGCGCCGGCACCGTCTCGATGGTGAGGTTGCTCGGGTGGATGGCATCGAGCTCGTCCCACCGGAACGGCGTGCTCACCTGCGCGCCTGCCCTCGCCCGGACCGACCAGGCGCCGAACACCGTCTTGTGGGGGGCGTTCTGGTTGAAGTCGACGAAGACC
>DASTYO010000155.1:0-37164 GCA_035764875.1 Acidimicrobiales bacterium
TCGGTCGGGCAGAAGCCGATGTGCGCGTCGGTGTGCCCGAGCGAGGCGCTGTGGTTCGGCACGCCGGACGAGTTCGCCGACACGCGGGCCGGCACGCTCGTGAACGAGTGGTGGTTCGGCGACCAGTACGTGACGACGAAGGTCCGCACGGTGGCCCACGAGCCCGGCGCCATCGACGTCATGGGTGGCCGCGACGAGCGCCCGTGGCAGGACGACCCGTTCGGGCTCGAGGAGCTGGAGGTCCGGCCGTGACCGAGCGCGTGCACCCCGCCGGCGAGCCCGACCGAGGCACGCCCGTCGCCGACCCGGTCTGGCGCCAGGACTTCCCGCTCACCTCCGCCGGCGAGGACGAGGTGGCCCGGCGCGAGTTCGTCCGCTACCTGGTGCTCGCCTCGGGCGGCTTCGCCGTCGGCAACGTCGGCGTCGCCCTGTGGTCGTCGATGCGGTCGATCAACGCCGGCGAGCCTCGCCGCATCGTCGCCCTCGACGAGGTGGCCGAGAGCTCGGCGCACCTGTTCCACTACCCCACCGACGCCGACCCGGCGATCCTCGTGCACCTGCCGGGCGGCGAGCTGCGGGCGTTCTCCCAGAAGTGCACGCACCTGGGCTGCGTCGTCTACTACGAGCCCGAGTCGGCCGAGCTCGAGTGCCCGTGCCACGAGGGGTTCTTCGACGCCGAGTCGGGCGAGGTCATCGCCGGGCCCCCGCAGCGGCCGCTCGGCCGCATCGACATCGAGGTGCGGGACGGCGACGTGTGGGCGCTGGCCTACCGGGGCGAGGCGCCGGCCGCCGGGGAGGAGCACGGGGCATGACCATCGCCGAGGGCCAGCACCACTACGAGGAGCTTCCGCCGCACCGCACCGGCCCCCGCCGGGCCCGGGCGCACCGCCAGGTGCCCGCCGCCATCGGCGTGTTCGTCGTCGTGCTGCTGTCGCTGCAGATCTTCCTGCTCACCGTCGGCCTCGACGCCCTCCTCGCCGACGACGACTCGCTGGCGTGGGTCACCGCCGGCTTCTCGGTGCTGCTCGGCGCCGGGTCGGCGGCGTTCTACCGCTACCTGCGATGAGCGAGCGACTCCCCCACAAGGGCCCGGCGGAGCCGCAGCGGCCGGGCCCCATCGGCGGCGACATGGCCGCCATCGTGTTCGGGCTGGCCGGCCGGATGCGGCTCAGCTACCTCACCGACCGCCACGACCGCACCACCGTCCTCGGGCTGTTCGCCTTCGTGAACGGCCTCATCGCCATCGGCGCCATGGCCGCGGTCGCGTTCGTCACGGATGAGCCGTTCGTGTTCCCCTCGCTCGGCCCCACCGCGTTCCTGCTCTTCTACACGCCGCTGCTGCCGGCGTCCTCGCCCCGCAACACGCTCGGCGGGCACCTCATCGGCGCCCTCGCCGGGTACCTGTCGCTGGTGGTCTTCGGGCTCACCGACGCCGCCCCCGCGCTGGCCACCAGCGTCACCGGCGCCCGCGTCGGGGCCGCCGCCCTGTCGCTCGGCCTCACGAGCGGCGCCATGGTGTGGGCCCGGGTGCCGCACCCGCCCGCCGGCGCCACCACCCTCATCGTGTCGCTCGGCATCTTGCGCGAGCCCGAGCAGATCGTCGTGCTCATGGTGGCCGTGGCCCTGCTGGTGGTGCAGGGCTTCGTCATCAACCGCCTGGCCGGCATCCCGTACCCGGCCTGGAAGCCCGCCCCCACCCCCACATGACCCGCTCCCGCAGGGAGCTGGACGCGGATCCTGCGCAGATTCGGGTCCTTTGGCACCAGTCAACGGCGCCTCGCCGCGAGAGAGTGGTGCGCATGGATCGCCTCGTGTCCGGGGGGCCGTGGTTCCGACGCCAGCCGTCGCTCGCCGCCCTCGTCATCGTCGTGCTGTTCGCAGCCGTCACCGTCCTGCGCATGACCGTGGGAGACGAGCGAGACGCCACGAGCATGCTCTACGCGCTCCCGGTGGCCCTCGCCGGCATGTCCTTCGGCCGGCGAGGCGGCACCGCGGCAGCGGTCACGGCGACGGTCCTGCTGTGGACGTGGGTGGCGGCCGACGCGGATGTGACCCTGTCGGCGCTCGGCTGGGCGTCGCGGATCGTGCCGATGGTCATGCTCGGTCTGCTGGTGGGCGCCGCCGCGGATGCCGTCGAGGAGGCCACCGACACCCGGCTCGCCCTGGCCGTCGCCGAGTCCCGCCGGCGCGACGCCGCCGAGGTGAACGACGCCATCATCCAGCGCCTCACGGTCGCGAAGTGGCGGCTCGAGGCGGGCGCCACCGACGCCGCCGCCGAGCTGCTCGGCGAGGCGATGGGCGAGGCCCAGGCGCTCGTGGCCGAGCTGCTCGAGGGCAGCGACCTCGACGATCGCCTCCAGGTGAAGCAGCCCCAACCCGTGGCCCGCCGCGATCCGTAGGAGCCGACGGTGGTGGGGGGCGACCGGGGGGTGGCCGAGCGGCCGGAGCAGCCGGTGAGCGAGGCCGTCGTGGTGCCCCGGCGCTACGGCACGCCGACGGGCGAGCCCTGCCCCCGCACCGTGCGCGTCGACGGCGGCGTCGAGGGCACCGGCGACTGCCTCGGCTGCGGCGGCTGCCTCCTCGGCACCGGCCTCGTCTGACCCGCTCGACGCGGGTCAGGTGGTGGCGGGGCCGAGGCGCTCCTCCTCGTCGAGCGCCGCGCCGAGGTCCTCGGTCCACTCCTCGTCGGCCTGCTCGCCCGGGGCGTTCTCGGCCGCGCCCTCGGCGGAGTGCCGGGCCTCGGCGTCCTCGACCCGGGCGGCGTGCGACCGTCCGTCGTGCTGGTGCGGGCCGTGGAAGCGCAGCGCTGCCTCCTCGGCGCTGAGGGTGAGGTGCTCGTCGAGCTCGTCGTCGGCGCTGAGGAGGTCGAGGTTGAGCAGCGCCGACAGCTCGGTGAGCTGCTCGATCGACCCGCGGCGCTCCCCCGGCATGGGACCGGGCGGCGGCGTCAGGGTCATCCGCACCGCCTCCCAGTAGCTCTGGTGGTCGATGCAGAAGCGGGTCGCGGGCATCGCCTCGAGCCGGTCGTCGTCGATCACCGCGCCGCAGCTCTGGCACGTGCCGTAGCGGCCGGCGTCCAGGCGCTCGAACGCGTCGTCCGCGTCGCGCAGGTCGAGCCGCACGCGGGCCAGCAGCGAGAACTCCTTCTCCCGTTCGAACACGTCGCTGGCCACGTCGGCTTGGTGCTGGTCGTAGGTCGACAGCTCGCCGAAGCTGTCCTCCTCCGGCGAGTCGTCGAGGTGCTCCTGCTCGAGCACCCGCTGGACCTCGAGCAGCCGCTCCCGCTCCTGCCCCAGCAGCTCCCGCACCCGATCGGCATCCATGACGGCCTCCCATCGACAGCCTCATGGTCCGTCGGTGCCGGCCCCGCCGCCAGGGTCCTTCGACCCGCGCCTCGCCGTCCCCGCCAGGGGCCGGGTCGGACCGGTGCCGCGACCGCTTCCGCGAGCGGGTGGCCGGCGGCGCGTCCCCCTCGGCGCTGACCGGAGGGGTCAGGGGCACCCGAACTTCTGGATGCGCGACTGGCCCTCGTCGGCGGCGAACGCGGTACCGATCTCGTCGGCCCCGGTCGTCTCCGGACGGAGGTCGTGCAGCGTGCCGTCGGGCAGCGTCACCGACTTCTCCGAACCCACGATGATGCAGTCGCCGGACGGCAGGATGAGGTGCGCTCGGTTGTGGGCCGATGCAGGTTGCACGGAGGCGACCCCGACACCCGCGACCGCCGCAGCGGCGATGACCAGCGCTCGTGCTCGCTTCTTCATGGCTGTCTCCCTCTCTTGTCGGATCGCCGGCGGGCGTCTGCCGACCGGCGGAGGTCGTCGTGTCGTCGAGGTGGGCGGGCTGGCGCCGGTGCCCGACCTCACGACCGCGCAGGTTCGAGGCGGGTCAGGGTCCGGCCGTAGAACTGCGCGATCCAGGCGGTCCCGTCGGACCCGATCGCGACCTCGCCCGCTCGACCGTCGACATCCAGGTGCCGGACGACATCCAGCGTGTCGGCGTCGAGGATCAGGAGCTCGGTCTCGTCCGGTACGAGGACGCCGGCATCGGTCGCTCGCAGGGCGGGCGGGAACAGGGGCACGAGCATCGGCTCCCGGAGGCGCGTCAGCGTCGCCACGGCGGACGCGTCTCCGGTGGCCACGTCGTAGCGGGTCACGGTGCCGGCGCCGCCGTCGTGGACGAACAGCGCGGCTCGGTGGAGATCGAGGCCGATGAGCGCGTCGATGTCCTCCAGGCGGAGCACCTCCTCCTCGGTGACGATGTCGTACACCGCGGCGACCTCGGCGTCCTGGTCCGCCACCGCCACGTAGCGGCCCTCGGCACGGACGAGGTGCGGTTCGAGGTCGACGTCGATGACCTGCACCACCCGGTCGGTCTCGGGGTCGATCCGGAGCACGCGACCGTCGAGGTCGGTCACCCACACCACGCCGGGACCGGTCGTGATCGAGCCGATGCGCGCGAACCGGCGTCGCGGCCCTTCCAGCATGCCGAGGCGGCCGTCGCGGAAGGTCGACGGATCGACCCTCGCCCCGGTCTCGATGACCGTCGCCCGAGTCGGGTCGCTGGCCGCACCTGACCCGACGTCCGCCCCCCGGTACCGCAGCACCTGGCCCGTGGTCGCGTCGGCGACCCACAGCGACCCGTGACCGGCAGCCACCAGCGACGACTCGCTGATCTGGAACTGCCCCTCGAGCTCGAGCGTGCCCGGGTCGACCTCGACCACGACGCCGTCGAGTGAGACGACCCACACCACGTCGTCGCCCGGAGCGACCCGGTACGGGTTCATCATGCCCAGGTCGAGCATCGAGGCCTGTCCGCCGCGGTAGGAGGACGCGGCGTCGGGCGGAACCGTCGCAGGCACGGGCAGGTCGGTCCGGTCCGTGCCGCCGTCAGCGACTCCACGCACGGAGTCGTCGTCGCCGCCGGACGTCAGGACGCTGCCGATCGCCGCGGCCAGCACGACGGCGGCGGCCGCGACCAGCACCCCTCGTGCGATGCGACGCCGGTCGGGCCGATCGGTTGGCTGGGAGGTGGGACCCGCCGGCGCCGTCACCTCGGCAGGCTCGAGATCGGGTACGACGACGAGCTCGGCTGCGTCCTGCTCCCGCAGCTCGGTAGCCACCCGAGCACGGATGCGCTCGGCGACCGCGGGTTCCGGCACGACGGCGTCCGGAAGGCTCTGCAGCAGCCGGTCGATGGTCGGGTCGGTCATGCCCGGCCCTCCACGATCGCGGCCCGGAAGGCGTGGCGCGCCCGGGCCAGGAGCGACTCGGTCGCCCGAACGCTGCGCCCGAGCACCTCGGCCACCTCGTGCACGCTGAGATCGTCCAGGTGGTGGAGCACGAGCGCAGCTCGTTGGGCAGCCGGTAGCGCACCGAGGGCCCGCTCCGTCTCCTCGGTCAGGTGGCTCGCGTCGAACTCGGCGTCGGCGGACGCGCTCTGGGACGGTTGCGCCGACCAGGCCAGTACGAGCTTGCGTGCCCGTCGCCCCTCGGCACGGTGGTGGTCGACGAGTCGGGACTTGGCGACCGCCATGAGCCACGGCACGTCGATCTTGGCGGTCTCGCCCCGACGGAACGATCGAGCGGCCTGCAGGAGCACCTCCTGCGTCAGGTCCTCCGCCACCGCGGCACCGGCCCGGCGGACGAAGTAGCCGTACACGGCCGGCAGCGCCCGCTCGTAGACCTCCCAGAACCGGTCCTCGTCCACCGGTGCCGCCCGAGCGGATGCCGTCACGTCGTTCACCATCCTCCTCAACGACGCGAGAGGGAATCACCCGTCGCGCGCCGCCACCGGGACCGGGTCGCGGCGCGCGCCGGGGATCTCAGGCGGCGGAGCGCTGCTCGAGCTCGGAGCGCACCAGCGGCGCCACCTCGGTGGCGTAGCGCTCGATGCTGGCGAGCATCGCCTCGTGCGGCAAGGTGCCGGCCGAGTACTTGAGGTCGAAGCGATCGGCGCCGAGGCCGGCGACGGCCCGGACGATCTTCGCCGCCACCGTCTCCGGGCTGCCCACCATGAGTGCGCCCTCGGGGCCCGCCTGCTGGTCGAACTGCTGGCGGGTCATCGGCGGCCACCCCCGCTCGCGGCCGATGCGGGCGTGCATCTCCCGGTAGTGCGGCCACAGCTCGTCGCGGGCCTGCTCGTCCGTCTCGCCGACGTGGCCGGGGCTGTGGATGCCGATCGGCAGCCGGGGTTGCCCGAGCTCGTCGAGCGCCCGGCGGTACAGGTCGGCGAACGGGGCGAACCGCAAGGGGTCGCCGCCGATGATCGCGAGCATCAGCGGCAGGCCGTGGCGCGCCGCGCGGATCACGGATTCGGGGCTGCCGCCCACGCCGACCCAGGCCCGCAGGCCCGATTCCGTGCTCGGGTGGACGCGCTGGTCGCGCAACGGCGGCCGGGTCGTGCCCGACCACGTCACCGGCTCCTCCTGCAGCAGCCGGACGAACAGGTCGAGCTTCTCCTCGAAGAGCACCTCGTAGTCGGCGAGGTCGTGGCCGAACAGCGGGAACGACTCGGTGAACGACCCGCGCCCGAGGATCACCTCGGCCCGCCCGCCGGACAGCGCGTCGAGGGTGGCGAAGCGCTGGTAGACGCGCACCGGGTCGTCCGAGCTGAGCACGGTGACCGCGGAGCCGAGCCGGATGCGCTCGGTCGCCGAGGCGATGGCCGCCAGCACCACGTCGGGCGCCGACACGGCGAAGTCCTCGCGGTGGTGCTCGCCCAGCCCGAAGAAGTCCAGGCCGAGCCGATCAGCCAGCACGGCCTCCTCCACGACGTCGCGGATCACCTGGGGCTGGGGCACCGGCTGCCCGTCGGGTCCCACGGTGACGTCGCCGAACGTGTCGATGCCGAGCTCGATGGTGTGCATGTCGGTTCCCTTCCTCGTTCCTCCGCCCGTGCAACCTCGTTGCACGCGCAACCATTCCCGGAGCGCGTGGGCAGGAGATGGCCGGACGCGACCCGAATCCCCGAGCAGGGCCCACTTCCGCTCCCCATCCTCCCGAGGTCCGGCCATCGTCTCGCTCCCCAGGCTCGCTCGCAGCGTCCGACGCCGACCGCTGCGCGCCGCGTCCGGCGTGGTCGCCACGTCGCTGGCGGGCATGGGCCTGGTGCTCCTCGCGCCGTCCCCGGCCGTCGACGGCAGCGAGGCAGTCGAGCCGACCCCGGAGCGCAGCGAGGTCGTCCTCCGCCTCCCCCGGCCCGACGACGTGCGGGCGCCGATCCCGTCGAAGGTGGCGTCCCGCCGGGCGCTCGGCGCGCCACCCGCCGAACCCGCCCTCGCGCCCGGCCCGGCCGCGGCCGAGCCCACCCCACCGCCACCGGCGCCACCACCGGAGCCCGTCGTCAACCGGCCCCCGCCCGGGCCCGACCGGGTCGCGCCGTCGGACGAGGCACCACCGCCGCCGGAGCCCGACAGCACCGCGGTGCATCCCGCCAACTTCCCCGATCCGCACGTCGTGCACGCCCACGGGTCGTACTGGGCCTTCGCCACCCAGTCGGGGCTCACGAAGGTGCCCACCATGCGCTCGCCCGACCTCGTGCACTGGACCTGGGTGGGCGACGCCCTGCAGCAGCTGCCCGCGTGGGCCGAGTGGGGCCACAACTGGGCGCCGTCGGTGCTCCCCCGGGGCACGACCTTCGTCCTCTACTACACGACCCGGCACGCGGCGACCGGCCTGCAGTGCATCTCGCGGGCGGTGGGTGCCCTGCCCCAGGGGCCGTACGTGGACGAGACCACCGGGCCGCTCGTGTGCCAGACCGAGCGAGGTGGGTCCATCGACCCCAGCCCCTTCGTCGACGTCGACGGCCGGGCGTGGCTGCTGTGGAAGAGCGAGGGGACGTTGCAGGGCGAGCCGACCCGCATCTGGGTGCAGTCCCTCTCGCCCGACGGGCTGCGGCTCGAGGGCGCGCCCGTCCAGCTGCTGGAGCGCGAGCTCGACTGGGAGCACCCGATCATCGAGGGCCCGTCGATGACCTTCGCCGACGGCCGCTACCACCTCCTCTACTCGGGCAACCGCTGGCAGACCGCGCAGTACGCGGTCGGCCATGCGGTGTGCGCCTCGGTCACCGGGCCGTGCCGGCGCACCTCGCCGGGCCCGGTGCTCGCCAGCCGGTCCGGGGAGGCCGGACCGGGCGGTCAGGAGATCACCAGCGCACCCGACGGGTCGCTGGTGCTCGTCCACCACGCCTGGGCCCCGGCGGCCGTCGGCTACGCGAGCCACGGCGCCCGCCGCCTCCACATCAGCGCGCTGCGCATCCGCGGCGACCGGGTCGAGGTCGGCGGCCCGTGGCGCGATCGGCGAGACGGCGGCCTCGTCGACGCCATCGGACCGTCCCGGTGAGCGCTCGTCTGATGGGCCCACGCGGCGGGTAGGGCCAGCCGGACGGACGGCATCGAGCTCGTCCGCGTCCGCCCACTTCTCGGAGGTACTCCCATGGCGCTCATCACCGGCCTCGACGACGCTGACATCACCACCGACTGGCAGCTCACCGATGCCACCGCCCAAGCGGACGACGACGCCACCGACGACGCCACCGATCCCACCGACGGCGGCGCGGACGACGACGCCTCCGACGCCGACGACGACGCGTCCGACGCCGACGACGACGCCACGGACGCCTGACGACCCGGACGCTCCCATGCGCGACGAGCCCGCGGGCGGGCTCCGCCGGTGCGTCGGCGCGACGGAGCCGTTCCTCGCCGACGCCTTCACCCGCGAACCCCACCTCGCCCACGACCGAGACGTCGGGGGCCTGCTGCCGCTCGACGAGGTCGACCGGCTGCTCACCGCCTCCGGGCTGCGGCGGCCGGCCGTCCGCGTCGTGCGCGACGGCGAGGTGGTCGACCCGTCCACGTGGACGCGCCGGGCCCGCACCGGCGGCACGTGGATGGACGACCTGGTCCACCCGGGCCGGGTCATGGAGCTCTTCGCCGGCGGCGCCACCGTCGTGCTGCAGTCGCTGCACCGGTGGTGGCCGCCGGTCAGCTCGCTGTGCCGAGAGCTCGAGGTCGACCTGGGCCACGCGGTCCAGGCCAACGCGTACCTGACCCCGCCGGGCTCGGCCGGGTTCGACCCGCACCACGACACGCACGACGTCTTCGTGCTCCAGCTCCACGGCGCGAAGGACTGGGTGGTGCGCGAGCCCGTGGTCGAGGCGCCGCTCGCCCGGCACCGCTCCGATCACGACGAGGCGGCCCGGCAGCCGGTGCGCTTCGAGACCCGGCTCGAGCCGGGCGACTGCCTGTACCTGCCCCGTGGGTTCGTGCACTCCGCCCGCACCGAGTCGGGCACGTCGCTGCACCTCACGATCGGGATCCTGGCCACCACGGCCCACGACGTGCTCCGCCGGCTGGTCACCGCCGCCGCCGACGACCCGCGCTTCCGGCGCACGATGCCCGCCGGCTTCGGCACCGACCCGGCGGTGGCCGAGGCGGCCGTCAAGGAGCTCCTCGCCGACTGGGCGGCGTGGGTCGCGGAGGTCGACGCCGAGCCCGTGGCCGCGGCGGTCGTCGAGCGCTTCCACCGGGGTCGCCGGCCGCTGCTCGACGGCCAGCTGCTCGAGCTCGCCACCCTCGACGAGCTGACCGACGACGACCACGTCCGCCTGCGTCCCGGCACCGTCTGGCGCGTCCAGCCCGCCGGCGACCAGCTCGTGGTGACGATGGGCGACCGCGACGTCCGCCTCCCTGCCGCCCTCGCACCCGCGCTCACCCGGCTGCTCGACGGCGCCCCGCACCGGGTGGCCGACCTCGCGGACCTCATGGACCTCCCGAGCCGCATCGTGCTCGTGCGCCGGCTGATCCGCGAAGGGCTGCTGGTCCGCCGGTGACCGGCGCGGACCCCCAGACCCGCTGCGCCGTCGAGTCCCGGGTCCGTGGCGAGGCGCTCGCCGGCACCGCGTCGCGGGTCACCCGCTGGGTCCTCGTCGAGCAGCCCGGCGCCTGGGGGGCCGACGCGCTCGTCGAGAGCCGCCTCGACGTCGCCATCGGGCAGGCGCTCGTGGCCGCCGGCCGCGAGCACGGCTTCCGCCCGCTGCTGATCCGCCGGCCCGGCTGGCGCAAGCCGGACGGCGCGCGCCGCGTCTACCTCGCGCGCACGCTCCCGGAGGGTGGGTGGATCGAACGCCTCGACGTCGACGACCCGGCCACGCTCGTCGAGCTCGACTGGCGAGCGCTGCGCTCCCCCACCCCGCCCGGGCTCGGCGGTCCCGGCCCCGCCGGCGTGCACCTCGTCTGCACCAACGGCCGCCACGACCCCTGCTGCGCCGACCGGGGACGTCCCGTCGTGCGCAGCCTCGACGAAGCGGACAGCCCCGAGGTGTGGGAGAGCACCCACGTCGGCGGTGACCGCTTCGCCGCGAACCTCGTGCACCTGCCAACCGGCGTGTACTACGGGCGCGTCGAGCCCGACGAGGCGGCCGGGCTCGTGGCCGACCTGGCCGAGGGCGTCCTGCGCCTCGAGCGCTACCGAGGGCGCAGCTGCTTCAGCCCGCTCACCCAGGCGGCCGAGGCCTTCGCTCGCCATGAGCTGGGCGAGCGCCGGCTGCGCGGCCTGCGCATCGTCCACGCCGAGCGGCACGGCGCGGACCGCCTGGCGGTGCGCGTCGGGCACGAGCAGGGCGACCTCGAGGTGGTCGTGCACCGCGAGCGGGCCGAGCCGGAACCGCTCACGTGCCACGCCGCTCCGGCCCGCCCGTGGCGCTACGTCCTCGACGTCGTGCGCCGCGCGAGCTGAACCAGCCAGCACGCCCGGGCTCGCGGGGCCACACTGGTGGGGTGGCGCTCTCCCTCGAGCAGGGGCGGGCCGCGTACGCCGCCGGCGCCTGGACCCGGGCCTTCCAGCACCTCCTCGCGGCCCGGGACGAGGGTGCGCTCGACGGCGACGGCTGGGACCGTCTGGGCGAGGTGGCGCACCTCGTCGGGCACGACGAGCACACCGGGCGAGCGTGGGAGCACGCCCACCTCGCGCACCGGCAGGCGGGGAACGTCGATCGTGCGGCTCGGAGCGCCTTCTGGCTCGCGCTGTGGCTGCTGCTCCAGGGCGAGCACGCCCCGGCCAGCGGCTGGCTCGGGCGGGCCCGGGCGCTGCTCGACGAGTGCGGGGTCGACGGCGCGGGTCGGGGCTACCTGCTCGTGACGGCGAGCATGGACGCGACCGCTGCCGGCGATGCGGCGCACGCCGAGGCGCTGGGTGGCGAGGCCGCGGAGATCGGTCGCCGCTTCGACGACCGCGACCTGTGGGCGCTCGGTCGCCTGACGACGGGCGAGGCGGTGCTCTCCAGCGGCGACGTCGGGCGCGGCATGGCGATCCTCGACGAGCTCATGGTGGCTGCGACGCTCGGCGAGCTGTCGCCCATCGCCACCGGCATCGTGTACTGCGCGGTCATCGAGGCGTGCATGCACGCGCTCGATGTGGGCCGCGCCGCCGAGTGGACGGACGCACTCACCCGGTGGTGCGCCGACCAGCCCGGCCTGGTGCCCTTCCGTGGGCAGTGCCTGGTGCACCGGGCGCAGGTGCTGCACGCCCGGGGCGAGTGGGAGGCCGCCGCCTCCGAGGCAGCCGGCGCCGACCGGCTGCTCGCCGACCCGCCGCACCCCGCCCGGGCCCTGGCCTCCTACGTGCTCGGCGACCTGCACCGGCTGCGCGGCAGCTTCGACTCCGCCGAGTCCGCGTACCGGCAGGCCAACAGCCTCGGCTACCCGCCGGTGCCCGGGATGGCGCTGCTCCGCCTCGCCCAGGGCCGCGCCGACGACGCGGTCGTCGGGATCCGCCGCGCGCTCGAGGAGGTGGTCGATCGCGCCCACCGCCCGGCCGTGCTCGCCGCCGCGGTCGACATCTACGCGGCGTCCGGCGCCGTGGACGATGCCACCGCCGCCGCGGCCGAGCTGGAGGCGCTCGCCGGCGACGGGTCGACGCCGGTGCTGCAGGCGATGGCCGACCACAGCCGCGGCACCGCAGCCCTCGCGGCCGGAGACTGCGGCGCGGCGCTGGTCGCGCTCCGGCGGGCGTGCTCACGCTGGCTCGCCCTGGACATGCCCTACGAGGCCGCTCGCGTCCGCGTCGCCCTCGCCCGCGCCTGCGGCCACCTCGGTGACCGTGACGGCGCGGACGCAGAGCTCGACAGCGCTCGGGCGGTGTTCGCCCGGCTCGGCGCTGCACCCGATCTGGCGCTGGCCACTCCGAGGGTCGGCGGGGACCACGCGCTCTCAGCACGCGAGCTCGACGTGCTGGCGCTCGTCGCCGACGGCCGGACGAACCGGGAGATCGGCACGACCCTGGGGATCAGCGAGCACACCGTGGCCCGCCACCTGCAGAACACCTTCGCCAAGCTCGGCGTCTCCTCGCGGGCCGCAGCCGTCGCCACCGCCTTCGAGCGCCAGCTCCTCTGACAGTCGGGCCGATGGTCAGACCTGACCATCGGCGCGCGCAGGTCGTGGTCCGTCTCGGCGATGCGCACGCCTGCGGCCGTTCGTACCGTCGGACCCACGGACGGCACCACGAGGGGGAGGACGACCATGACGACCCTGCAGCACGAGCACGTGCAGGTCGGCGCGACGACGGCCGCCGAGGTCCTGGCCGCCGTGGAGGGGTTGGCGCCGACCATCGCCGCGCGGGCGGCGGAGGTCGAGAACGGCCGCCGGGTGCCGCCCGACCTGCTCCAGCAGCTGGTGGACGCCGGCTGCTTCCGCATCCTGCTGCCGGCCAGCCACGGCGGCATCCAGGCCGAGCTCCCCGACGCCATGCGGATGCTCGAGGCCCTCGCCCGCGCCGACGCGTCGGTGGGCTGGATCGTCGGCATCGGGTCCGGCGCGTGGCGTGACCTCGCCGGGCTGCCGCGAGCCACGTTCGACGACCTGTGGTCCGGTGGGCCCGACACGATCGTGGCCGGGGTCTTCGGGCCCGCGGGCGTCGTGGAGGAGGCCGACGGCGGCTACCGGGTGCGTGGGCGCTGGTCCTTCGCCAGCGGCTGCGAGCACGCGCACGTGCTGTACGGCAACTGCTTCCACGAGGGGGCGCCTCCGCCCGGCCTCCGCACGGTGGCGTTCCGGCCGGAGGACGTGGAGATCGAGGACACCTGGGATGCCTTGGGGCTGCGCGGCACGGGCAGCCACCACTTCCACGTCGACGAGCTCCTCGTCGCACGGGAGCGGACGTGCGCGACCCTCGTCGCCGAGCCCTGGTCGGATGCGCCGGTGCTGCGGATCCCGGCGCCGGCCCAGTTCGCGCTGGAGATCGCGTCGGTCGCCGTCGGCATCGCGCGGGGCGCGCTCGACGACGTCGTCGCCCTCGCCGGCGTCAAGGTGCCCCTGCTCGCGCACGCGCCGCTCGCCAGCGATCCGACGTTCCACCTGCAGCTCGCCACGGGCGAGACCGTGCTCCGTGCCGCCCGCGCCGTGCTCTTCGAGCGGGCCGAGGAGGCGTGGGCGTCCGCGGTCGAGGGGATCCCCGTCACCGACGAGCAGCGGGCCCACGTCCGGGCCGCAGCCGCGTGGGCGACCGAGCAGGCCACCGCCGTGGTCGACGGTGCCCACCGCATCGCCGGCAGCGCCGGCGTCTTCGAGGCCGCCAGCGCCCTGCCACGGCGGCTCCGCGACATGCACGCGCTCACCCAGCACTTCCTCGTGCGGCCGAACACGATGCTGACCGCGGGAGCCCTGCTCGCCGGCCAGCCGATCGACGTGCCGGTCTTCTGACCTCGCCCCGCCCGAGGTCGCGAGCGGCCGATCCGGTGGCAGGATGGTGCCGTGCGTGAGCGACTCGCCGTGCTGGGCCAGCTGTGGGGACGAGCGCCGATCCGCCTGCGCCAGGGCATCGTGCTGCTGCTCGGCGGCACCGTCGTGCTGCTCGGCCTCGCCCTCGTCGTGCTGCCCGGCCCGTTCACGCTGCCGCTGCTCATCCTCGGCTTCGCCATCCTCGGCACCGAGTTCGCCTGGGCCGCCCGGGCGCTCGAGACCACCAAGGCCGGGATGGCCGCCGGTTCGCGGGCGGCGAAGCGGGCGGTCGCCGAGGCGGCCGAGCGCGGCGGGCGCATCCTCCGCCGGCGCTGAGGGACAGCGCGGTCCCACCGAGCGCACCGCTCTGGTGCAGATGGACCAGACCGCTCGCGCGCCCGGACCACGCGACGGGACACGGCTGGGGCTGAGCGGATGACCGATTCCGGCCGAAGTGCGTGGCATGCGCAGCTCCCGGCCGCTCCTCCCCCGCATCCTCGCCACCGCCGCCGCGCTCCTCGTGCTCCCCGTCGTGGCGGGTGCGCTCGTCGAGTCGACCGCCTCGCCCGAGCTCGACCGCGCCGTGCCCACCGACGCGCGGGTCGGTGACCAGCCCGTCATCGCTCGCCACGTGGCGGGCGACATGGTGGTCGACTGGCTCGAGGAGCCGCCGGCCGACGCCGACGCCTGGCTCGACGATCCGGACGGCGCCCACGAGGACGAGCTGGCAGCCGCCACCGCGTCCGACACCCACGACGGCGATGGCGACGCCGACGGCGATGGCGATGGCGACGCCGACGGCTTCGTGACCGAGGACGCCACCGCCCCGGGCGGCCCCTCGTCCCCCACGCCGTCGCCCGGGCAGGGCTTCGCGCTGTTCTCGGCCTCGCCCCGGCTGCTCCCCTCGGGCTACACGCTCCGGCTCGCCGGCGGTGACGGCCGCATCGACCAGTACCGCGACGAGTTCGCACGCGCCGCGCAGGCCGCCTCGGCCGCGACCGGCCTGCCGATCCGCCTGGCCGGTGGGCGGGGCGGCTCGGTCGACCCCTCCCGCGGCGAGATCACGATCGTCCTCGGGGACGGTCCGTGCGGCGCCAACGCCGTGGGCTGCGGCGGCCCGTCGCTCACGTCCACCGAGGTCCCCGCCGGCCGGGTGTGGATCCGCGGCGCCGCCCTCGGCCTCACCCCCGCGCAGCGCACGAACCTCGCCATGCACGAGCTCGGCCACGCCCTGGGGCTCCGGCACCACGCCGCCGCCTGGGTCGACGGCGTCCAGGTCATGCACCCCCAGGTCACCGAGGTGCCCAGCTACCGAGCGGGCGACGGTGCAGGCCTGAAGCTCATGGCCGGCGGCTACGACCGGAAGGCCGGCGCCATCGACAAGGCGAGGTACGCCGCCGGGCTCCTGCGGGTGGACGGGCACCTGGTCAGCGGCGCCCGGGTCCGGGTCGTCGCCGCCGGTGTGACGAAGGACGTCGCTGCCGTCGCCGGACGCTTCAGCGTGCAGCTGCCGGCTGCCGCCGGGACCCACCGCGTGTGCGCCACCGCCCTCGACGCCGCCGGCGGCTTCCGTCGCCAGCTCGGCTGCACCCAGGTGGTCGCACCCGGCCAGCCGTTCGGGAGCCTCGACGCAGTGGCGGGATCGTTCGAGACCGTCCGGGTGCGCGGCTGGGCGGTCGACCCGCAGACCGCGTCGCCCGTGGACGTCGAGCTCCGTCGGAACGGCACGGTCGTCCAGACGATCACCGCCGAGCAGGTGCGCGCCGACGTCGCGGCCGCCCGGCCGAACTACGGCGGCGCCCACGGCTTCGACGTCGAGGTGCCGGCGGTGGCGGGCGCGAACGAGGTGTGCGTCCGGATCCTGGGCGTCGGCGCCGGGGGCAACAAGGACCTGGGCTGCCGGACCGTGCAGCACGAGGTCGACCCGGTCGGCACGTTCGCCGTCGCGGCCGTGTCCGACACGGGCGTGACCGTCGCCGGCTGGGCGCTCGACCCGAACACGCCCGCCGCGGTCACCGTGCACGCCACCGTCGACCGGCTGGTCCCCCAGCGGTTCCAGGCCGACGACGACCGCGCCGAGGTCGCCGCGGCACACCCCGCCCACGGGGCCGCCCACGGCTTCACCGAGCAGCTCGTGCTGCCTCCGGGCGACCACGAGGTCTGCCTCACCGTCGTCAACGTCGGCCTCGGCGCCGACCGCCCGCTCGGCTGCCGCACCGTCCACATCGACGCCCAGCTCGCCGACGTGGTCGCCGGCGTCGTGTCGTCCCCCGCCGCCGTCCTCGACGACCTGCCCGTCGTCGGCGACCTGGCCACCGGCCTCGCCGGCGATGCCGGCATCCTCTCGGGCGTCCTCGGTCCTGCCGCTCGGGACTGACGACGCTCGCCTCGAGCGGTGGCGCCGCCTGCCTCGGCGGCGCCACCGCCGACGGGCCCGCGTTCCGTTCTGGGCCGCGTCACACGCCTTCGGCGGCGTGTCCCGCGTCCCGGTTCAGTAGAGGCGCTGGCCGCCGCGCAGGCCGGCGCGCTGCACGACCCGCTGGATCGCCAGGTCGCGCTCCTCGGGCCGCCCCACGAAGCGCACGTCGCGCAGGCCCTGCGACCGGGCCACCGACTCGAAGACGAAGTGCCCGTAGCCGAGGATGCGGCCGACCATCGGCTGGTGGACGGTGATGTCGAGGATGCGGCCCAGCGGCATGGTCGCCATGCGGCGGCCGAACACGCCCCGCACGCGGAACACCCGCAGGTTCGTGATGACGAAGCGGTCCATGTACGACGACAGCGCGCTCCAGCCGGCGTGGGCGGCAACCGCGAGGGCCAGGCCCCACGGCAGCCACAGGATGATGATCGGCACGAACACGCCGATCCCGAGGAGCAGCAGGGCGACGAGCAGCTCGCCCACCGGTCGCAGGTACACGACCCAGTGCTTGACGACCTCCTCGACCACCACCTCCCCCTCGTCGTGCAGGAGGTGCTGCTCGATGTTCGGATCGGCGAGCGTGCGCCGCAGCCACCCCTCCACTGGCGACCTCAGTCCGACAGGGCGTTGAAGAAGTCGATCAGCGCCTCGAACAGCGCGGTGATCATCTTCCAGAGGGCGACGCCGGCGTCCTTCGCGAAGGCGGCGAGGCCGGCGGGGTCCTGCATCAGGTAGAAGCCGAGGAACAGGGCCACGACGACCATCACCGGCTTCTTCAGGGCTGTCACGTTCTCACTCCAGTCGTCTCGCGTCCGGGAACCCGCCTTCCCTCGATCACCTCCGATGGACCATTGACATCGGTCCATTCGGACTAGCCCGATGACAGTACCGACGCGGCCGCGCGGCCTGTGGGACCCGGGCGTCGCCCGCAACAAGTGCCGCCGGACCCTGGTGGGCAGGACCTCGTCGGCGGACGATGGGCATCGCTGTGAAGGAGGTCGACCATGAGACGACTGCTCGCTTCGTCCGCCCTCGCACTGCTCGCCATCGGGTTCCCCCTGGCCGCTGGCGGTGCTGAGGCCAGCCCACCGGATCGCCTCGTGCGGGCGTCGTTCGTCGACCACCCGCGCGGGCACCTGGGAGAGGTGAAGCCCGAGGACCGGCCGGGCGGCGGCGGGCCGTGCTCGGTCCCCGCATCCGACCTCTGCACCGACTTCAAGGACGGGCGGCTCCGGTGGGCCGACCCGTCGGTGGCGTACCGGGTGAACGTCGCGGACGCACCCGAAGGGACGCTGACCGCCGTGCAGGACGGCTTCGACGCCTGGGAGGACGAGGTGAAGTCCGAGGCGGTCGGCGACGTGTACGGCGTCGACGCGTCGACCATCGACTACCGGTACGACGGGCCGTCCTCCGCAACGGGGGCGTCCTTCGACGGGAGCAACGTCGTGTCGTTCACGAGCCTCGGGAGCTCCTGCGCCGGCTGCCTGGCCGTGACGACGTACTGGTACTGGCTGGGCACCAGGACGTTGGCCGAGTTCGACATCACGGTCAACACGGACTACTCGTGGGCCACGTCGGGAGCCGCAACTGCCTACGACGTGCAGAACGTGGTGACCCACGAGGTGGGCCACACCCTCGTGCTCGGCGACCTGTACAAGCGGGGCGACGCCGCCCTGACCATGTACGGCTACGCAGGACTCGGGGAGGTCGCCAAGCGAGATCTCGGGGCCGGCGACGTGCTCGGCCTGCGCAAGGCGTATCCCACCTCGCCGTAGCGGCGCTCGGGGCGGCGCCTCGCTGGAGGCGCCGCCCCGGTTGCCTGGGGGTCTTCGACGAGGAGGCTCGAGGGGTCAGCCGCTCAGCGGTGCGTGTTCACGGATCGCGGAAGATCCACAGCCCGCTGTCCCGGTCGCTTCCGAGGATGTACGTGAAGCCGTCGTCACCGACGAAGGCCTCCACGCCCCAGAAGTTGTTGCCCTCGGGATCGAGGTACCCGCCGACCTCCACCAGCTCGCAGGTGGAGGTGTCGGCCGGGTCCGTGCACTGGATCTGGAGCGCCCGGAGCCCCCCGCCGTAGTACGACAGGTACGCCAGCGACGGGTCCTGCGGGTCTGTCGCCACCTCGTGCACGGTCAGGTCGCCGAAGCCGAACGCGTAGGCCGGGTCATGGGCCTCGGGGATCGCGTAGTGGTCCAGCGCATCGCCGGTGGCGGCGTCGTACAGGGTGACGTAGCCCCAGCCGTCGAAGACCGCATCGATGGCGACCGTCTCGCCGACATCGCCGACCGCCGGCGACGCCTCCGGGTAGGTGTACCCCGGCTCGCTCCCGAACAGCAGGTGCAGCACCTGGTGCCCGACGCAGATCGCCGACACCGTCACCTCGAACTCGTGGCCCATGCTGCCGCACAGGCTGGCGTCCGGAGCCGCACCGCCCTGTGCGCCGGTGTGGTGGTTGGCGATGATGACGGCGTCGTACCCCAGGTCCTGGCCGAGCTCCACCTTCTCGGAGAAGGTGCACGCCTCGTACGGTGCCGACGGGTCCCCGACCGGTCCCCGCTGGAACACCACGATCACCTGGTCGTCGGGACCGAGCCCCAGGTCGGCGCGCACCTCGTCGGCGGTGGGCACCGTCTCCGGCGAGGCGAGGCATCCGTAGCCTCCGTAGACCGTGACGCCGTCGAAGCCGTCGGTCTCCACGATGGGCACCGTCCAGCTGAACTCCCCGGCGGGATACTCGCCGGCGGCGTCGCCGCTGGTGATCTCGAAGACGCCGCGGTACGGGCTGAAGTCCTCGTCGGTCCCGATGAAGAACCGGTTGTCCAGGGTCCACTCGGCCTGGTGGGCGTTGCCCTCCGGGGTGAGGTCGGCGGTGACCGGCAGCAGCGGGTCGAGCGCCGGGTAGTCGGTGTCGAGCACGTACTCCGGGTTCAGAGGGTCGTCGACGTTCAGCACGACGAAGCCGCCGTCCCAGTACGACAGCAGCATGTACCAGGTGCCGTCGATCTGCTTCACCACCATGTCGTGCAGGAACGACTCGGTGAGGCCGATGTCCTCCTGGTCCACGCCGCCCGCCACGAACTCGTTGAGGTTCAGCTCGGTGACCAGCCGGGGGCGCTTGGGGTTGGTGATGTCGAGGATGTCGACGTCGGTGCCCTCGAAGTTGTCGACGATCACGACGTAGGCGTTGTCGCCGGCGTCCCATGCGAAGGCGCTGTGGATGTCGTTGGTGTCCGGGCCGTTGCGGTCGCCGAAGTGCTTCGAGAGCTTCTTCGGATCGAGCGGATCGGTGACGTCGTAGAGGGTGACGCCGCCCTTGCCCTGGGGACCGCACTGCTCGTTGTTGGTGACGAGCATCGTTCCGTCGAAGTGCGCCGTGCTGATCTCGACGGCCTGCACCCCCTCGCCGATCCGGCTGTCCTGGCTGCTGGGGATGAACCCGACCTGCACGGGGTTCTCCGGGTCGCTGATGTCCACGACGTAGATGCCGGAGTCCGGTGCCGTCCTGCCGCCGCGCTCGGAGGGCGCGGCACACGTCGTGACCCCCCAGTGGGCGACGTACGCGTAGTCGCCGGACGGATCGACGCCGACGTCGGCGATCCGTCCGTCGCCCGCGCCGAAGTCCAGGTGGCTGACCAGTTCGATCTTGTCCCATTCACCTGTGCCGGCGAGGTAGCCGGGTTCTTCGTGCTCCGTGTGCGCTGACGCGGGGGTTGCGAGGAGGGGCACGAGGAGCGCGAGAAGTCCTGCAGACACGAGCCATGGTCGTCGCATGTGCGACCCCTTTCGGGCTGGGGATCACCGCCCGGCTGGCACCCGCCTCGGTGTGACATGTATCACGTCCCGGCGAGATGGTCGACGGGATGTTCCCGACATCTGCCCGCAAGATCGCAGATCGACAGCCGTCCTGCGAGATCGCGACGCGAACTGACGAGCACGGCCTGGCGCCTTCGTCGATCCCCCGTTGCCGGCGGCGAGCCGGGTCCAACGTCCCCCCATCCCGGGTCGGTCGCTCCTACCGGTCCGGGGTCCTTCGTCGTAGACGAGGAGAGGGACCGACCACACGCGACGCTCCCGCCATGCTCACCGGGAGGTAGCACCCATGGCACTGACCCACGACCCCACCACGATCCGCGAGGCCACGGGCGAGCCGCTGCCTGCGCTGCCCACGGACGCCCACCTGCTGCTGCCGGTCATGCGGTGGGCGAGCGAGCAGCCCGACCGGGCCATCGCCGCCGTGCGGCACGGCGACCACTTCGTCGACGTCACTGCGGCCGACTTCTACGGGCGCGTGCGGGCCCTCGCCAAGGGGTTGATCGCGAGCGGCGTCGAGGAGGGCGATCGCGTCGTCCTGATGTCCCACAGCAGGCTCGAGTGGCTGATCGTCGACTACGCGGTGCTGGCTGCCGGCGGTGTCACCGTCCCGGTCTACGAGACGTCGTCCGCCGAGCAGCTCCAGTGGATCCTCAGCGACAGCGGCGCGGTGCTCGCCGTGCTGGAGACGGCCGCCATGCTCGAGCTCCACGAGGCGGTCCACGCGCACGCCGTCGCATGCCGCGACGCGTTCGTCATCGACGCCGGCGGGCTCGACGAGCTGGCCGCCCGTGGCCACGACGTCGACGACACGACGCTCGACGGCCGCATCGCCGGCCTGTCCGCCGACCGGCTGGCGACGATCGTGTACACGTCCGGCACGACCGGCCGACCCAAGGGCTGCATGCAGACCCATGGCAACCTCGCCACGAACGTCGCCCAGAACCTCGACGCCATCCGGGACATGCTGCAAGAGGAAGAGGTCACCCTCATCTTCCTGCCGCTCGCGCACACGCTGACGAAGATCATCGCCCTGGTCTGCATGGAGTGGGGAACCAAGATCGGCTTCGCCACCGATCTCGGCCACCTCCAGGAGGAGATGCCGATGGTGCGGCCCACGCTCCTCGTGGCCGTGCCGCGCGTGTTCGAGAAGGTCTTCAACGGCGCCCAGCACAAGGCTGCCGCGGAGGGCCACGGCAAGGTGTTCGGCAAGGCGGAGCACGTGGCGATCCGCTGGTCCGAGGAGCACACCGCCGGGCACCTGGCGCCGATCCTCGGCGCCGAGCACGCGCTGCTCGACCGCCTCGTCTACCGGAAGCTCCAGGACGTCTTCGGCGGACGGCTCCGGTTCGCGTTCAGCGGCGGCGGGCCCCTGGGCGAGCGCCTGACCCACTTCTTCAACGGGATCGGCGTCCGCATCTTCGAGGGCTACGGGCTGACCGAGACGAGCCCGACGCTCACGCTGAACAGCGCCGACGCCTGGAAGCCCGGCACCGTCGGGCGGCCGCTCGCTGGCACGAGGATCCTCCTCGCGGACGACGGCGAGATCCTGGCGAAGGGGCCCCAGGTGTTCTCCGGCTACTGGAACGCCGAGGCGGCGACGAGGGAGACCTTCGACGCCGACGGGTGGTTCCGCACCGGCGACATCGGCCGCCTCGACAGCGAGGGCTTCCTGCGGATCACCGGCCGGAAGAAGGAGCTGATCGTGACGGCGGCCGGCAAGAACGTGGCGCCGGCCCCGCTCGAGGACCGGCTCCGGGCGCACCCGCTGGTGAGCCAGGCGGTCGTCGTCGGCGATCAGCGCCCCTTCGTGGCGGCCATGCTCGCCCTCGACGGCGATGCCCTGGCCGAGTGGGCGGGCGACCACGGGCTCGCCGACCTCGACGGGCCGGGGCTGCACGTGCACCCCGACCTCGTGGCCGAGCTCCAGGGCGCGGTGGACGAGGCGAACGCGTCGGTGTCGAAGGCGGAGTCGATCCGCAAGTGGGTCGTGCTGCCCCACGACCTGACCATCGAGGCGGGCGAGCTCACCCCCACGCTCAAGGTGCGGCGGGCCGTCGTCGCCAAGGCGTACGAGCAGGTGGTCGAGGGCCTGTATGCCGCCTCCTGAGGTGTGCCGGGCCTGCGGATCGCAGGACCTGCGGCCCGCAGGCCGGCCCACCACCCGCGTCGTCTGCGCCCGCTGCGGCCGCTGCTGGGAGGACGCCGGGCGCGGCCCGCAGGTCGACGCCCTGACGTGCCCCGGCTGCCCCCAGCGCGGGCGGTGCGAGGCGTGCCTCACCTGGCTCGCCGAGGAGATGACCCACCGACACGTGCTCGCAGATGGGCAGGAGCTGCTCGTCCGCCCGCTCGTGGCCGGCGACCGCGACGAGCTCGCCGCCGGCTTCGCCGAGCTGTCGCTGCGCTCACGCCAGCTCCGGTTCTTCCAGGCCCCCGACGAGCTCGACGCCAAGCACCTCGACCACCTCACGAACCTCGACTACCGCGACCACTTCGCCTGCGCCGGGTTCCTGCTCGGTGGGCCCGTGCCGGTCGGGGTCGGCGTCGCCCGCTACCTCCGCGATCGTGACGATCCCGAGCTCGCCGAGGTGGCGGTGACCGTCCTCGACGCCCACCAGCGCCGCGGCATCGGCACGATCCTCACCCGGGAGCTCGCGGCAGTCGCCGCGTCACGGGGCATCCGCCGGTTCGTCTCGTTCCTCCACTGGGAGAACGACGTCGCCATCGACCTGCTCGTGCAGGAGGGCGCCCGCATCACCTGGGAGGAGCCCGGCGTCGCTCGCGTCGAGCTCGACGTCCCGGTCGCGGTCGAGGACGTGGAGGAGTCCTTCCCCCGCCGGATCCTGCGCCTCATCGGCGAGCTGAACGACACGTTCGAGCGCTGGGGCCGCTGACGCCTCCGGTCCAGCGCGGCTACGTTCGTCACGTGGAGGGCAAGCGACGCGTGCTCGTCGTCGACGACGACGAGGACGTCCGCACCAGCGTGGCGTGGGCGCTCGAAGCCGACGGGTTCGACGTGACCGCCGTCGACAACGGGCTCGCCGCCCTCGGGATCATCGAGACGTCTCGCCCGTCGCTGGTCGTGCTCGACCTCTCGCTGCCCGGGCTCGGCGGGCTCGACCTCCTGCGGCGGATCCGCTCCGACGAGGACCGCTCCGGCTGCGTCGCCCTCCCGATCATCGTGCTGTCCGGCCGTGACGGCGAGACCGACCGCATCGTCGGCCTCGACCTCGGTGCCGACGACTACCTCGTGAAGCCCTTCTCCCCCGGCGAGCTCGCGGCGCGGGCTCGCTCCGTGCTCCGTCGGGTTCCCGACCGGGCACCAAGGGCTGCGGCCCCGTTCGCGCCCGTCGGTTGCGGCGTCGAGCTCGACCGTGCCACCCGCCAGGTGTGGGTCGACGGAGTGCCCGTCGATCTCGCCGCGAAGGAGTTCGACCTGCTCGTCTACTTCGTCGAGCACCCGATGCGGGCGTGCACGCGCGCCGAGCTGCTCGCTGCGGTGTGGGAGAGCCATGCCGGCTGGCAGACCGAGGCGACGGTGACCGAGCACGTGTACCGGCTGCGCCAGCGGCTCGAGGCCGATCCCCGGCACCCCCGTCGGCTCCACACGGTCCGGTCCATCGGCTACCGGTGGTCGGGGTGACCGCGCTCTCGGGTGACGAGGTCACGGCCGTCCTCGACCACCAGACAGCGGTGATGGAACGGCTCGCCGGCGGCGAGGAGCTGTCGGTGGTGCTCGACTCGATCGTGCTCGCCCTCGAGGACCTCATGCCTGCGAGCCGGTGCTCGATCCTGCTGCTCGACGACGCCGGCGTGCTCCGTCACGGCTCGGCACCGACGTTGCCGCGCGACTACTCAGCGGCGATCGACGGCCTCGTGCCGGGGCCGTCGGCCGGCTCGTGCGGTACCGCCGTCCACGTCGGCGCGCCGGTGATCGCGGCAGACATCGAGCGCGATCCGCGGTGGGATGCGTTCCGAGCGCTCGCGTCTCCGCACGGGCTGCGGGCGTGCTGGTCGAGCCCGATCCGGTCCCTCGGCCAGGTCATCGGCACGTTCGCCGTGTACCACGACGTGCCCTACGAGCCCGACGAGCGTGACGCGGAGCTCGTCCGCCGGTTCAGCCACCTCAGCTCGATCGCGGTCGAGCACGACCGGGCGGCGAGGGAGCGCGAGGCGCGCCACGAAGCCGAGCTGGCCCGACAGAGCGCCGAGCGCGCCAACCACGCGAAGTCCCAGTTCGTGACGGCGCTGAGCCACGAGCTGCGCACCCCGCTCCAGGCCATCACCGGCTTCACGGAGAACCTGCGCACCCTCGACCTGTCCGCCGAGCAGCGGCGCGTCGCCCTCGAGCGCATCGGTGCCGCCGTCACCCACATCCTGTCGATCGTCGACGACGTGCTCGACCTGGCCCGGGTCGAGGCCGGCGCGATGCCGATGCAGCTCGAGGACCTCGAGGTCCACGCCGTCATCGAGTCGTCCTGCGAGCTCCTCCGGCCCCTCGCCGACCGCCGCAGCATCACCATCGCGTGCGCCGGCCCGAGCGTGCACGCCCGTGGCGACGCCCGCCGCCTTCGCCAGGTCGTCATCAACCTCGTCTCCAACGCCATCCGGTTCTCCGGCCCGGGCAGCGTCCTGCGGATCGAGACCGAGGCCTCCGAGCGCACCACCCGGGTCCACGTCGTCGACCAGGGCCCCGGCATCCCGAAGGACCTCCTCGACCGCCTCTTCGTGCCGTTCGACCGGCTCGGCGCCGACGCGGGGCGCGAAGGGGGCGCCGGCCTCGGCCTCGTGCTCGCTCGCCGGCTGACCGAGGCGATGGGCGGTACGTTCGCACTCGACAGCGAGGTCGGCGTCGGGACCCACGTGACCGTGTCGCTCGAACGGGCGCACACCCGCTCGTGACGGATGGGCTGGCGGCGCCCCGGCTCAGGAGACGCCCTGGCCCGCCTCGGCCTCGAGCAGCTCGCGGAGCTCCCGCTTGACGACCTTGCCGTAGTTGTTCGTGGGCAGCGAGTCGACGAACCGGTACTCCTTGGGACGCTTGTAGCGCGCGATGCGATCCAGGCACGCCCGATCCAGCTCGTCGGGCGTGGGCGCCCGGTCGGCGGCCACGACGAACGCGACGACGGCCTCCCCCCAGTCGGGGTCGGGGCGACCCACCACCGAGACGGCTCGCACGCCCGGGTGGGCGAGGAGCACCTCTTCCACCTCCCGCGGGTAGATGTTCATCCCGCCGCTGATGATCAGGTCCTTCGACCGGTCCCGGAGCGCGAGGTACCCCTCGGCGTCGAAGCTGCCCACATCACCGGTGTACAGCCACCCGTCGCGGATGGTGCTCGCCGTCGCCTCGGGCTGCTCCCAGTAGCCCGCCATGACGACGTCGCCGCGCACGACGATCTCGCCGACGTCGCCCACGGGCAGCGTGCGACCGTCCTCGTCGACGACTCGCACCTCGACGTCCGTCCTGGGCACCCCGACGCTCTGGAGCCGGGCTCGCCGGCGCGGGTCGTCGCGGTCGGCATGGTCGTCCTTCGACAGGGCCGTGATCGTCATCGGGGTCTCGCCCTGTCCGAAGATCTGGGCGAGCCGGGGCCCGAACACCTCGAGCGCCTCCTCGAGATCGCTCAGGTACATCGGCGCGCCGCCGTAGATGATGGTCTTCAGGTTCGACAGGTCCGCAGCGCGGATCTCCTCGCTTCCCGCCAGCCGCTTCACCATCGTGGGTGCGGCGAAGAACGTCATGCCGGGCCAGCGCTCGATGAGCTCGGCGATCTCGGCCGCATGCACACCGTGGGAGCGCGGCAGCACGCTCGTCGCACCGCGGGCGATGTGCGGCAGCCCGTACAGGCCCGACCCGTGCGACAGCGGTGCGGCGTGGAGGATGCAGTCGCCCGCATCGATCGGGTCGATGTCGGCGAAGTAGCTCAGCGACATCATGAGCAGGTTGCGGTGGGTGAGGGTCGCACCCTTCGGGCTCCCGGTCGTGCCGCTCGTGTAGAAGATCCAGGCCGGGTCCTCCGGCCGCCGGTCGACGAGGGGCGCCGGCGGCGTGGCCACGAGGCGGGACCACTCCTCCCCCGGCGCCACGACCACGGCCTGCAGTCCTCGGAGGCCCTCGCCCGCAGTCCGCACCTCGGCCGCATGGTCGTCGTCGACCACCGCGACCGACGTCCCGCTCTGGTCGAGGATGTACGCGATCTCATCGGGATGGAGGCGCGCGTTGACGGGAACCACCACGAGTCCGGCGTGCCACACCGCGAACATCGCCTCGAGGTACTCGGGGCGGTTGCTCATCACGATGGCGACACGGTCGCCCGGCACGAGCGAGAACTCGGCGCAGAGCCCGGCGGCCAGCGACGAGGTGCGGTCGGCGAACGTCCGCCAGTCGGCGTGCAGATGAGCGCCCTCGGCGATCGCGACGTGGTCGGCGAAGCGGCGACCGTTCCGCTCCACCCAGACAGCGATGTTCACCTGTCAGCTCCTGTGCTTCCGGTGGCCGACCAGCCGGTGGCCCGAACGATCTCGAACACGAGCACCGACGCGAACGGCTTGTCTCGGTACTGGGGGAACGCCTCGGCGAGGCGGCTCGCGAGGACGTCGGCCCGTGCACGGTCCTCGCCGACCCATCGGAGCTCGGCCCGCACCCACCAGAGCTCCGACCAGTCGGCGCGGTCCCACTGCTCGACGAGCAGCGTCGCCCGTGGGTCGGACTCCAGGTTGCGCTCGCGCTGCAGGCGCAGCGACGACTTGGCCTTCACCAGGTCGACGGGCGATCCGAGGAACCCGTCCGCTGCCGCGTAGACGGTGGGCGTCAGGTCGACGCCCCGCTCGGCATGGAGCGTCCCGAGGACTCCATGGTCGTGACCATGGAGCCGCTCGAGCGCATCGGTCTCGGAGAGACGCACCGCGACGGACGCTAGGCCGCGTTCACCTTCGGCATGATCTCCTCGTGCAGCTGGCGGAGATCCTCGAGGGTCTTCGCTGTGGGCACGTCGGCGAACGGCGGCCAGATCAGCGGCATCGTCATGCCCGCCGCCTTGAGGTCGATCAGGTTCTGGGTGATCTGGTCGGCCGTGCCCACCAAGATGTTCGAGAGCTTCCCGTTGTCGGTCTGGTCGGTGGGCTCGTCGGTGATGGCGAACCAGCACATGCTCGAGATCTCGAGATCGGCGACGGAGTGGCTGCCCTCCAGCTTGTCGAGCTCCTCACCGATGGCGGTGACCCACTCGGTCAGCTCTCGGGGTGTGTCCTGGATGCCGATCCAGCCCGACAGGTTGTACTTGGCCACCTTCTTGGCCGAGATCTCGGGGTTGCGGAGGCCGCTCATGAAGATCGGCGGGTGCGGGTCCTGGAGCGGCTTGTGGCCGAAGCCCGACGGCCCGAAGTCGGCGAACTCGCCGTGGTACTCGAACAGCTCGTTGGTCCAGATGCCCTGGCAGATCTCGATGGTCTCCTTCACGTGCTTGTGGCGCTTCGGGAAGATGTCCGACGCGCTCGCCGCCGCGAACTCCTCCGGCATCCAGCCGGCGCCGAGCCCGACGTTCACCCGACCGTTCGAGAGGTGATCGATCGTCGCGACCTCCGCGGCGAACACGCCCGGCGAGCGGTACGGCGTGTCGGTGATGCTCATCCCGATCCGGCACTTCGTCGTCTTCGCCGCGAGCCACGGGATCAACGGCCAGCCCTGGAACCACTTGCCCCGGGACGACACCGGCAGCTGCTTCGGGAACTCCGTCATCATCCCGAACGAGTACTGGAGCTCCCCACGATCGGATGCTTCGGGCACGATCACCCGGTCCAACGTCCAGATCGAGTCGAACTCGAGCTCCTCGGCGAGCTCGGTCAGATCCTCGAGCTCCTCGACCGTCACGTGGTCGCGGAAGTTCGGCAGGTACAAGGCCAGCTTCATGTCAGCCACGTCGATTCCCCCTGAGTCGATGGCCGCCGGGCCCAGATCGGTCACCGGCGATCCAGACGGTACGAACCTCGTCTCGGCCCCGGAACAACGGATTCTCAACGCACATCAACGAACGTCCGGGAGGCCGACCACCCCGCAGCAGCGACGGCACCGTCTGCCCGGGCAGGACGCACCCCCACAGGGGAGCTGTGCCCGACCAGACCGCAGTGCTGGACGTAGAGTGTCGAGTGGCGATCCCTTGGTTCCTCGACCGGTCCCATCGGGATCCGGGAGGCTCGGGACGCGTCCGCTGGACGGCGTCCAACGGGGCGGTGTCGGAGGGGGACACCTCCACCGGCCGTTGGCTGCGACCCGCCCCACGGGTGCGGGAAGATGGGCGCCGTCCTCGAGCGCTCACTGACGAAGCACGGTGGACACCATTCGTCGCACTGGCGGCGCCCAGAAACCGGTAGTCCGCCCGCTGTTCGGCGAGGCGGTCGGCGTCGTCGTCCACCGACGGCGACGGCGACGGTACGCCGTCAGCCCAGAGAGGGGTCGAGGTAGCGCCGGGTCCACTGGCTGCCTGTCCACAGCTCGAGCCGATCCGGTTCGTGCGGCGAGGGGTAGAAGCCCGGCGCCGGCACGCCGGCCGTGGCCGGTGCGCGGACGGTGCCATCCCGGCGGCGCACCTCGATGCCCGTCCAGTCCCAGTGGACCCAGCCGGCCGGGCGGTCCGGGCGTCGGTGCGGCAGCCACCAGGCGCCGGCGGTCGGCGCGCTCGTCGTGTAGCCGGCGAGCAGCTCGTCGGTGAGCGCCGCCCCCCACCGGCGCACGGCCACGGCGATGGCGGCGGCCGCAGCGACGCCCGTTGCCAGGACGACCGGCACGGCGGTCGTCGAGAGCCGCCCGTCGTCGCCGCTTGCGATCATCGTGGCGGTGACCAGCGCCAGGGCGGCGGCAGCGACAGCAGCCGCCTGGAGCGCAGCCGTGCCGGCGCAGCGCGCCGGCTTCCCGCCGGTCCGGTGCGGCGGCGTGGTCGGAGGCTGCAGCTCCCACCGCTCATCGACTCGTCCACCCATGCGGGGCCGACCGTACGGCACCTACCGTCCTCGGCGCCGCCACACAGGGTCAGACGCCGGATGTCGGGCCTCCTGTCACCGCCCGGGCACGCTGACGCCAGCGCTCGACACCACGCCAGGTAGAGGTATCACCGTGCCGCCGAAGTGTGTCCGACGAGATCGAAGCCCCGTCGCGTCCTCGCCTCCTGCTGAGCGGCCTGTAGCCCTCGACCGTGGTGTCGTAGTTGGCCCTCCGACACCCGGACTCCACGCCGGAACAGTCCGGGATCTCCCGCGACATCCGTCCGGGATGTCTCGCGAGATCACAGTGGTGTCGGAGGGGGGACTTGAACCCCCACGCCCTTGCGGGCACTAGCCCCTCAAGCTAGCGCGTCTGCCAATTCCGCCACTCCGACGTATGAGCACCGGGCGCACCCGGGCGGAGGCGACACCATAGCAACGCTGCCAGGCGGAACCACATCCGCCGGCGGTCGCCGTTGTCGCTCCGACGTGGGACTTCGGACGCTGCCACCGCACGTGGTTGGTACGGAATCGCGTCCAGATCGAGAGAACGTGGCCGCTCAGCGGCCGGCGCCGTCGAAGGTCACGTCGCTCACGTCGATGCTGCCGTCGGCCGCGATCCGCAGCCCCTGGACCTGGGCCCGCTGGACGGCCACGGTGCGCAGCTGGGCCAGCGGCACGACGGGCACGTCGCCCAGGATCCCGGCCTCGACCTCCTGCCAGCGGGTCCGGCGGACGCCGGGGTCGGGCTCGGCCAGGGCGGCGAGGAGGGCGGCGTCGACGAGCCCGTTGGCGTACCCGGTGACGTTGTCGGGCGAGCCCGACGCCCACGGGAGCAGGTGGCTGGCGGGGCTGCGGCCGAGGCCGAGGGCGCTGTACAGGAACAGCTGCGGCTGCCCGCTGCGCAGCGCCTCGTCGTAGCCGGCAGGCGCCACGCTCGCCGTGCTCACCTCGAAGCCGGCGGCGGCGAGCTGCTCCTCGAGCACGCCGGCGATGGCGGTCTGGGTGGCGGTGTCGTCGGTGAGCAGGCGCAGCGGCGGTGGCGGGGCGCCGCCGAACACCTGGGCGACGAGCTCGCGGGCCCGGGCGACGTCGGGGCCGCAGACGCCCCGGCACTCCCCTGCCGCGCCGGGCACGCCGGCGGGTATGAGCCCCTTCATGGGCTGGGCGGTGGGGCCGAACACGGCGTCGGTGAGCGTCGCCCGGTCGATGGCCAGAGAGATGGCGCGGCGCACCTCAGGGCTGTGCAGCGGATCGACCCGCAGGTTCATGCCGAGCAGCAGCGAGCCGTGGAACGGCGCCAGCGCCTGCTGGCCGTACCGGTCGGTGGCCTCGCCGAGCCGGTCGATCGGCACCGGCGACCAGTCGAGCTCGCCGGCGACGAACGCCTCGTACGCCCCGGCGTCCTCGGAGAACAGGCGAAGCTCGACCCGGTCGACGCCCTCGCCGCGCCAGCGGGTGAGCACCATGCGATCGGGCGCCGTCGCCTCGACGCGGAAGGCGCCCGAGGGGTTCAACGGCGCGCCGACGGCGGTGGGCAGCAGGTCACGGTCGACGATGCCGTAGACCGGCGAGGCGAGCAGCTCGGGGAGCACCGCCGAGGGGCTGCGGAGCACGAAGTCGACGGTGTTCGGACCCGACGGGCTCACCGCCTGGACGTCCTCGAGCTGGATGGCGGCCAGGGACGAGCCGCCCTGACCACGGACCCGGTCGATCGAGCTCACCACGTCCTCGGGCGTGATGGCGCTGCCGTCGACGAAGCGGGCGTCGTCCCGGAGGTGGAACCGCCAGACGGTCCGGTCTGCATTCGGCTCGAAGGTGGCGAGCCGGGGCTGGGCGACGCCGTCGTCGTCGAGCCGGGTGAGGGTGTCGTGGACGAGGTCGACCAGGATCATCGACGACACGCTGGCCGGCGAGATCGCCGCCGGGTCCAGCGACATCGGCCCGGCCAGGCCGAGCCGGAGCACCGGCGACGCAGGCTCCCCGGTCGGCTCGCCCTCGGCGTCGGTGGCCGGCGTCGTCGGCGAGGTGGTGGTGGAGGCGTCGGCGGAGCGCTCGAGGCCGTCCCCGCTCGAGGAGCAGGAGGCGAGCAGCAGGCCGGCGATCGCCAGCAGGTGGAGGAGGCGCAGGAGCGGGCGCACCGGCGCGATCCCCCGGCGATCAGTCGAGGATGAGCGCCAGACCGATGGTGGTGAACACGAACCCGATCGCCACCACGATGGTGATGCGGTCGAGGTTCTTCTCCATCACCGTCGACCCGCCGGCCGCCGCGCCCATGCCGCCACCGAACATGTCCGACAGGCCACCGCCCTTGCCCGAGTGCAGCAGCACCAGGCCGATGAGCGCCAGCGCCTGCGAGATGTGGATGGTGGTGACGATGATCTTCAGCATCGGTCCGGGGGGATCGGGGACAGGGCGGACGAGCGTACCAGCGGTCCGCCGGCGGCCACGACACGGGCGGCGGAGCCGGACCGGTCCCGCCGAGCAGCCTCAGTCCAGGCGCTCGAAGGCGTGGAGGGCGCCGAGCCGCCCGCCGGCCAGCGGCTGGGAGGACGGCACGGCCAGCCGGGTGCCGTCGAACAGCCACGTCCGCACCCGCTGTCGCAGCGGCAGCCACGACAGCGCCTCGGCGGCGCGGCCGCTGATGTCGGCCCGCAGCGAGTCCTGCCCGTCCTCGGCGAGCGTGCGGCGCAGCCGGTCGACGAGGCCCTGCACGTCGGCATCGCACCAGCCGAGCGCGTTCATCCCGGCGCCGGAGCACCCGTACAGGCGGGCGACGTCACTCGTGGTGCCGAGCGGCACGGCCTGGATGCTCACGCCGGCGCCCTCCGCGCGGGCCGGGTCGGCCCAGCTCGCGTGGTCGAGCTCGCGCACCTCGACGGCGAAGCCGACTGACTCGAGCGCCTCGGCGACTGCCCCGGCGATCGGCCGGGCGCCGGGCACGGCGGGGTCGTAGGTGACCGGCGTGGCCAGCGGCAGGCCCGGCCGACCCCGCACCCCGGTGGCGGGGTCCACCGGCCAGCCGTCGAGCTCCAGCAGGAAGCGGGCCGCGTCGAGGTCGGCGTTGGTGCGGGGCAGGTCGGCCTCGCACGCCTCGTCCGCGGGCAATGCCGCCAGGCACCCCACCAGCGACGGGCGGTCGGACGATCCGGTGCCCAGCGAGGCCAGCTCGCGCCGGTCGAGCGCCTGGTCCACCGCCGCCCGCACCCCGGCCGATCCGAGCGGCGCCGTGCGCCGGTCGAAGAAGACGCCGACCACCGCGGGCGCGGCCACGTCACGCTGGCCGTAGCCCTCCGGCACCCGGTCGAGGCGCACGGCGGGCAGCACCACGTCGATGCCGCCCGGCACCGAGCCCTCGGTCTCCCCCACCCCGGCCACGTGCTCGATGCGCACCTGGTCGATGCGGGCCTGGCGGCCGGCGGCCCAGTGGTCTCGGCGGGCGACCAGCACCAGCGACCGCTCGTCGAACGACACCAGCTCGAACGGGCCGGCGCCGAAGGGCACGAAGTCGCGCCACACGTCGCTCAGGTCGGCGTCGCCGTCGAACGCGTCGGCCTGCAGCAGCCAGCCCTCCTGGCCGCCGAACAGCTCGGGCCAGTCGGCGTAGCGCTGCGACAGCGTCACCCGGGCCACCAGCGGGTCGCTGTCGTCGATCGCGGTGATCAGCCGGTGCCCGCGCGTGTCGGCGCCGGGCGTGCGCAGGTGGGCGAGCCAGGTCCCCGTGACGTCGCTGGAGGTGATGGGCCTCCCGTCGTGCCAGCGGGCGGCAGGGTCGATCACGAAGACGATGGTCTGCTCGCCGGTCTCGTCGTCGACCCGCACCTCGGGCTCCGACGCCAGCACCGGCGACGGGACGTAGCGCCCCTCGCCGTCGACCTCCATGAGCTTGGGCACCACGTGCTCGAGCACGAGCGTGCGGGCCACGTCGTCGTCGCAGAGCAGCGGGTGCAGGCAGTCGGTCCACTCGCCGCTGGCCACCCGCAGCAGGGTGGACGCCTCCGGGATGGTGGTGACCGGCTCCTGCGCGGGCGTGGCGTCGTCGCCGTCCAGCGCCGAGCAGGCCCCGGCGATCACTGCCAGCGCGAGGAGCGGCGCCCACCATCGCGCAGGGCCGGCGGGCGGGGGCACCTCGTCAGATGACGACCTGGACCTCGGCGTAGTGGCACGCCGACGGGTGGCCCTGGCCGCGGTCGACGAGCTCGGGCACCTCGGCCGCGCACTTCTCCGTCGCCTTCCAGCAGCGGGTGCGGAACCGGCAGCCCGAGGGCGGGTCGATGGGGCTGGGCACGTCGCCCTCGAGCACGATGCGGTGGCGGGCCCGCTCGCGGTGCGGGTCGGCCAGCGGCACGGCCGACAGCAGCGCCTGGGTGTAGGGGTGCGTCGGCTCGTTGTAGATCTGGTCGCGGGTGCCGTGCTCGACGATCTTGCCGAGGTACATCACGGCCACGTGGTCGGAGATGTGGCGGACCACCGACAGGTCGTGGGCGATGAACACGTAGGCCAGGCCCATGCGGTCCTGGATCTCCTCGAGCAGGTTCACCACGCCGGCCTGGATCGACACGTCGAGGGCCGACACGGGCTCGTCGAGCACCAGCACCTCGGGCTCGAGGGCGAGGGCCCGGGCGATGCCGACGCGCTGGCGCTGGCCGCCGGAGAACTCGTGCGGGTAGCGGTTGGCGTGCTCGGGCGACAGGCCCACCTGGTCGAGCAGCGAGGCGATGCGCCGGCCGATCTCGTCCTTGGACATGTCGGTGTGCACGCGCAGCGGCTCGGCGATGGCGCCGCCGACGGTCATGCGCGGGTTGAGCGAGGCGAACGGGTCCTGGAAGACGAACTGGATCCGCTGGCGGACCCCGATGAGGTCCTTGCGCTTCAGCTTCGCGATGTCGCGGCCCTCGAAGTACACGGCGCCCTCGGTGGGCCGCAGCAGGTTGAGCAGCATGCGACCGGTGGTGGACTTGCCGCAGCCCGACTCGCCCACCAGGCCGAGGGTCTGGCCGCGGTCGACCGACAACGACACGCCGTCGACGGCCGCGAAGGAGTCGATGGTCCGGGCGAGGATGCCGCCGCGGATCGGGAAGCGCTTGACGAGGTCCTCGGCGACGAGGAGGGGTTCGCTCACGGCTGGGGCTCCTCCACGAGCTCGACGTCGGCGTCGGCGTCGAGCTCGGACTGGTCGATGCGGGCCCGGAGGTCGTCGAGGGTGACCCCGGCCAGCGTCTCGGCGAAGTGGCACGCTGCGGTGTGCTCGGTGATGCCCACCGGCCGCAGCGCGGGCACCTCCTGGTCGCAGCGGCCCGGGACCTCCCGGAACGCGCAGCGGGGGTGGAACGGGCAGCCCGACGGGCGGTTGATGAGCGACGGCGGCGAACCCGGGATCGGGATGAGGGGGGCGCCCTCCTCCTGCTCGAGGCGGGGGATGCTGCCGAGCAGCCCGAGCGTGTACGGGTGGCGGGTCTCGTAGAAGACCTCGTCGACCGTGCCGACCTCGGCCTGGCGGCCGGCGTACATCACCATCACCTTGTCGGACAGGCCGGCGACCACGCCGAGGTCGTGGGTGATGAGCATGATGGCCGAGTCGATCTCGTCCTTGATGGCGACGAGCGCCTCGAGCACCTGGGCCTGCACGGTCACGTCGAGGGCCGTGGTGGGCTCGTCGGCGATGAGCAGGTCGGGCTTGCAGGTGACCGCCATGGCGATCATGGCCCGCTGGCGCATGCCGCCGGAGAACTCGTGCGGGTACTGGTGCGCCCGCTTGTGCGGCTCGGGGATGCCGACCAGGTCGAGCATCTCGACGGCCCGGGCCATGGCCTGCTTCTTGTTGATGCCCTCGTGGATGCGGGCCATCTCACCCACCTGGCGACCCACCGTGTGCACGGGGTTCAGGGCGGTGAGCGGGTCCTGGAAGATCATCGCGATCTCGTTGCCGCGGATGGCGCCCATGTCCTCGTCGGAGAACTCGAGGAGGTTCTCGCCCTTCCAGAGGATCTCCCCCGACGCGACCTTCAGCGTCGGGATGAGCCCGAGGATGGACATGGCGGTGACCGACTTGCCCGACCCGGACTCGCCGACCACGGAGAACACCTCGCCGCGGTGGATCTCGAACGACACGTCGTCGACGGCCTGGACCACGCCGTCGTCGGTGTCGAAGTGGGCGCGCAGGTTGCGGATCTCGAGGAGGGGCCCGTCGGTCTTCTGCTCGTGGAGGATGCGTCGTCGGCTCATCGGTGTCTGCTCACTTGAGGCGGGGGTCGAGGGCGTCGCGCAGCCCGTCGCCGACGAGCACGAACGACAGCACGGTCAACCCGACGGCGGCGCCGGGGAAGAACACGAGGTGGGCGGCGTTGGCGAGGTCGCCCTTGCCCTGGGCCACCATCAGGCCCCACGCCGGGGTGGGGTCCTGGGGGCCGACGCCGAGGAACGACAGGGCGGCCTCGGACAGGATCGTGGTGCCGATGGCGATGGTGCCGTACACGATGATGGGCTGCAGGGCGTTGGGGAGGATGTGGCGGAACATGATGCGGGCCCGGCCGAAGCCGAGGGCCGTGGCCGCCTCCACGTACTCGAGCTGCTTCAGCGACAGGAAGCTCGAGCGCACGATGCGGGCGACGCCGAGCCACCCGGTGAGGCCGAGCACGAGGATGATGGCGTTCTCGCTGCGGCCGAACACGGCGGCGACGGCGACGGCGAGCACGATGTAGGGGATCGCCAGGAAGATGTCGGTGATCCGCATGATCAGCGTCTCGATCTTGCCCCCGAAGAAGCCGGCGACCGCACCGAGCACCAGGCCGATGAACAGGGCGATGGACGTGGCGGCGAGGCCGATCTTCAGCGACACCCGTGCCCCGTAGACGATGCGGGAGAACATGTCGCGGCCGATGGTGTCGGTGCCGAACCAGAAGTCCGACGACGGCTGGGCCCGGAAGGCGCCGGCGGTGCCGCCGGGACGCTCGGCGTAGCCGTAGGGGGCGATGACGTCGGCGAACACCGCCACCAGGCAGATGAAGACGATGAAGATCAGGCCGGCCACGGCGAGGCGGTTGCGCTTGAACCGGCGCCACACGTCGACCCGCTGCGGGCGGGCGGCGGCCAGCTCGGGGACGTCGCCGGTGAGCGCGACCTGGCGGCCTTCGGTGTTGGGGCTCTGCGGGTCGGACCCGATGGGGATGTTGGTCACTTCTCTGCCTCCCCGCCCAGTCGGATCCGTGGGTCGAACCAGGCGTAGGACACGTCGACGATGAGGTTGATGAAGGAGTAGGCGAGCACCACGGCCAGGGTGAGGCCGAGGAGCACGGGCAGGTCGCGGTCGAGCACGGCGTCGGCGATGGTGGAGCCGAGGCCCGGCCAGGAGAACACGGTCTCGGTGAGCACGGCGGCGCCGATGACGGTGCCGAGGTCGAGGCCGATGAGCGTGACCACCGGCAGCATGGCGTTGCGGAGGCCGTGCCCGATGATGACCTTGCGCTCGCGCAGGCCCTTGGCCTTGGCCGTGCGCATGTAGTCGGCGCGCAGCACCTCGAGCATCGAGCCCCGGGTCATGCGGGCGGCCAGCGCGGTGGACACGCAGGCCAAGGTGACGGCGGGCAGGATCAGGTACCGCCACTGCTCGCCCATCGGGATGAAGAAGAACGACCAGTCACCGCCGCCGGAGCCCGGTGGCCCGATCTGGGAGGTGCGCAACCGCGCCCACTCGGGCCAGTCGTGCTTGTTGGGGTACACGGCGAACAAGTACTGGAAGATGAAGCCGAGCACGAACACCGGGATGGCCGACAGCACGGCCGTGGTGACCGTGGTCAGCTTGTCGATGAGGCTGTAGCGGCGGATGGCCGAGACCAGCCCGACGCTGATGCCGACGACGATCTCGATGATGATCGCCCAGATGGCGAGCCGCAGGCTGTTGACCGCCTTCTCGCCGAGGATCTCGTTGACGCTGCGGCCGGTCTCGTAGGAGTCGCCCAGGTCCCACTTGACCGTGCGCTTCCAGTAGTTGGCGAACTGCTCGGGGAGCGGGTCGTCGAGGCCGTAGCGCTCGGTGACCTGCTCGACCCGGATGGGGTTGGGCGTCCGGTCACCGCCGCCCGCGATGAGGTTGGCCGGATCGCCCGGGAGGACGAAGAAGAGGAAGAAGAGGAACGACAGTGCGAAGAACACCGTCGGGATGACGAGGAGCAGTCGCCGGATGATGTAGCTCGTCATGGGGCGGGAGACCTGGTTTCGGGGTACGCGGCGGGGAAAACGGTGGTGGCGG
>DASTYO010000156.1:0-27714 GCA_035764875.1 Acidimicrobiales bacterium
GTGGTGGTGCCGTCACCGGCGACGTCGTCGGTCTTCTTGGCGACCTCCTTGACGAGCTCGGCGCCGATCTTCTCGTAGGGGTCCTCGAGGTCGATCTCCTTGGCGATCGAGACGCCGTCGTTGGTGATCGTCGGGGCGCCCCACTTCTTGTCGAGGACGACGTTGCGGCCCTTCGGGCCGAGGGTGACTCGGACGGCGTCGGCGAGCTTGTTCATGCCCGCCTCGAGCGAGCGACGGGCTTCGCTGTCGAACGCGATCATCTTGGCCATCGGTTGACCTTCCTCCTGGCAGCAGTTAGCAGTCCTGGACAGAGACTGCTAACAGCCAACCACGACGCGCTAGCAGTCGCAACCTCGGACTGCTAGCCCGAACCCGTGCGGTCGCCCGAGAAGAGAACTGGCAGCGGCTGCGGAACACGGCCCGTGCGGGCCACGTTCCGCCACCGCTGCCAGTTCCGGCGGGCGGTGGGCTCCGATCGCTCAGCCGCCGGCGACAGCCGGGATGATGGCGACGGTCTCGCCGTCGGGCACCGGGGTCTGGAGGCCGTCCATGAAGCGGACGTCGTCGTCGGCCACGAAGACGTTGACGAACTTGCGCAGGTTGCCCTCGTCGTCGAGGAGGCGGTCGCCGAAGCCGGGGTGGGCGGTGTCGAGCGCCTTCAGCACCTCGCCGACGGTCTGGCCCTCGACCTCGACCTCGGACTGGCCGCCGGCCAGGGGGCGCAGCGTGGTGGGGATGCGGACGGTGACGCTCATGCGGGTTCGTTCCTCGGGGGTCAGGACGGGCGGACGGGTGCCGGCGGACCAGCGCCTGCGGTGATGCTAACGAGTCGCCGGCAGCGGGCATTCCCGGCGCCCTGCCGGGTTGTGGCCCGACGGGGACCGGGGCGACACTGCTCCCCCGTGGCCACCTTGCTCCACACCTCGCACGGCGACTTCGACCCGGCCCGGGTCGCAGCCGCCAAGGGCGGTCACACGGTCGCCGTGTGCCTCCCCGCCCGCAACGAGGAGGCCACGGTCGGCACCATCGTCGAGACCCTCCGGCGCGAGCTCCAGGAGGCGGTCCCGCTCCTCGACGAGCTCGTCGTGGTGGACGACCACTCCGAGGACGCCACCGCGGCGGTGGCCCGCGACGCCGGCGCCCGGGTGGTGGACGCCCGCACGACGCTGCCCGAGGTGACGGGTGCGGGCAAGGGCGCCGCGCTGTGGAAGTCGCTGCACGAGACCACCAGCGACCTCGTCGTGTGGGTGGACGCCGACATCACCGAGTTCAGCGCCCACTTCCCCACCGCGCTCATCGGGACGCTGCTCACGAGCCCCCGCGTGTCGTTCGTGAAGGCGGTGTACGACCGGCCGCTGGTGGAGGGCGAGGGCGGCGGGCGCGTCACCGAGCTGGTCGCCCGCCCGGCGCTCAACATGCTGTTCCCCGCCGTCGCCACGTTCGGGCAGCCCCTGGCCGGCGAGTACGGCGGCCGCCGGTCGCTGCTCGAGCGACTGCCGTTCGTGCAGGGGTACGGCGTCGACATCGCCCTGCTCATCGACGCGTGGCGGGCCGTGGGCATCGAGGGCCTCGCCGAGGTCGACCTCGGCGTGCGCCGGCACCGCAACCGCACCATCGACGAGCTCGGCCCGCAGGCCGCCGAGGTGCTGCGAGCGGTGCTCGTGCGCGCCGGCGTGCCCATCGACGACGCGCCCCTCAGCTTCCGGCGGCCGGGGCGGCCGCCGCTCGAGCTGGCCCACGACGAGCTCACGCCCGTCGTCGAGCTCCCCTCGTACCGGCGCCGCTCGGCCTGAGGCTCAGCCGGCGTTCGTGCGGCCGGCGGCCTCGCCGGCCGTGTCGCCCTGAGCCCGCGCATCGGGCTCGACCTGGTGGCGCGTCCCCAGCTCGTCGTGCACGTAGTCGTCGAGCGGTTCGAGCACGCCGTGGCCGCCCATCGGTGGACCGCCGTCGCGGGCGATGACCTCCTCGACCGGCGTCTGGAGCACGTACACCTGCCACAGGTGCCCGACCACGACCTTGAGCGTGGCGGTGATGGGCACGGCGAGCAGCAGGCCGAAGAACCCGCCGAGCGAACCGCCGGCGAGGAGCGCGAGCATGACCGCCGCCGGGTGCAGGCTCACCGTGCGCTGCATGACCATCGGGCTGATGAAGTGGTTGTCGATCTGCTGGGCGCCGGTCATGATCGCCACCACCCACAGCGCCGTCCCGAAGTCGCGGGTGGTGAGGGCGATGACGACGCCGGGCACCGCACCCACCCACGGCCCGATGAGCGGCACGAGGTTGAACGCGCCGGCGATCATCCCGACGATGAGCCAGAACGGCAGGTCGATGATGGCCAGCCCGACGCTGACCATGATCCCGACGATGATGGCCACGACGAGCTGGCCGCGGAAGAAGCCGCCGATGGTCACGTTGAGGCGGTGGGCGACGTGGAGGACCTGGCGCTCCGCGCCACGCGGCACGAGCCGGCGGCTGACGACGCCGATGTGAGGCAGGTCGACCAGCAGGTAGAAGGCGATGATCGGCGCGAGCACGAAGATGAGCCCGACCTCGAACACCCGCCCGCCGATCTCGCGCACCGTGTCGAACTGCTCGGCGATGCCGCCGTCGGTGGGGAACTCCTCGCGGGCGTCGGCGGCGACCCGGTCGAGGTCGGCGGCGATGACCGGTTCGTCGTTGACCTCGAGCGCCCGGCTCGCCCGCTCGACGACGCGGTCGAACTCCTCGGCCCGTGACGAGGAGCCGCCGTTCCCGAACTGGTCACGCAGCTCGTCCACGTTGGGGATCTCGACGATCCAGTCGTCCTCCTTGGACCGCTCGGACACGTCGTCGAGCCAGCTCTCCATGTCGTCGCGGAGCTCGGGCCACTGCTCGGCCAGCTCGTCGGCCTGGTCGCTGACGAGCGGGGCCACCAGGAAGCCGAGCATGACGAGCAGCGCGAAGAACCCGAGGTAGGACAGCCCCGTGCCCGCCGCCCGCGGGATGCCACGGCGGTGCAGGCCGGTGACGACGGGGTTGAGCAGGAAGACGATGGCGCCGGCGAGCACGAGGGGTGGGAACACGACGCGGAACTGCCAGGTGATCCAGAACGCGACCGCCAGCACCGCACCGAGGCCGAGCAACGACCACGCCACCCGTCCGGCGACGGTGAACCGCTCCCACATCGCCCGCACCGTACCGGACCCCCGAGCGGCCCATGCGCCGGGTCGGGGGATGCCGCGGCGCGTCGCGGGCCGTCCCGTGCCTACCCTCGGAGCGTGACCAGCCCGTCGCCGCGGACGTCCGGATCGTCGCTCGTCCCGAAGATCGTGATCGGTGCCGTCGTCGTGTTCGTCGCCCTCACCGTCCTCGGCTGGATCGTCGGCGCCATCATCTCGGTCCTCCGCTTCCTGGCCGTCGTCGTGGTGGTCGTGGCGGTCATCTGGGCGCTGCTCGCCATGCGCTCCGACGACGGCTGACGTCAGCCCGCCGGTGCCCGGGCGCCCAGCAGCGCCCGGGTGACCTCCTCGACGCAGGACGCCGTCTCCTCGAAGGCCCGCTCGCGCCCGCAGCGCTCGACGAGGGCCACGACCTCGGCGAGCCCGCTGCGCGCCACGGCGTCGTGCACGACGTCGGAGTCGACCTCCTCGCCGACGACCGCCACCACGGGCACGCCGAGCCCGACTGCCATCTCGGCCACACCGCCCACGACCTTCCCGTCGAAGGAGGCCTCGTCGAGGAAGCCCTCGCCCGTGACCACGAGGTCGGCGCCCTCGATCACCTCGTCGAGCGCCACCTCCTCGGCGACCAGCGCGAACCCGTCGAGCAGCTGGGCGCCCACCGCGGCCAACCCGCCGGCGAGTCCCCCGGCGGCGCCGGCGCCCGGCAGCGCGGTGACGTCGACGCCGTGGTCCTGCCGGTACACGTCGGCGAGCCGGGCCAGCCGGTTGGTGAGCAGCCGCACCTGCGCCCGCGAGGCGCCCTTCTGCGGCCCGAAGCACTCGGCCGCGTCCAGGAACCGCGTGCGCACGTCGCACGCCACGAGCAGCTCGACCCCGCGCAGCCGGGCCAACGGGTGGAGCGCCCGCAGCGCACCCAGCCCGCCGTCAGTGGTGGCGGAGCCGCCGAGCCCGACGACGATGCGCGTAGCCCCGGCCTCCACCGCGTGCTGGATGAGCTCGCCGGTGCCGTAGGTGTCGGCGGCGATCGGGTCGTTGCCCTCCGGCCCGCCGGCCAGCAGCAGCCCGGACGCCCGCGCCATCTCGATCACCGCGGTGCCGCGGTCGAGGCGCCAGCTCGCCTCCACCGGGTCGCCGAGCGGGCCGGTGACGGTGGTGGTGCGGTTGGCGCCTCCGAGCACGTCGAGCAGGCCCTCGCCGCCGTCGGCGAGCGGCACCTCGTCGCACTCCCAGCCGAGTCCCGCCGCCGCGCGCCCGACGGCCGCCGCCACCTCGGCGGCGGTGGCGGTGCCTCGGAACTTGTCGGGGGCGGCGACGACGCGCACGGCGACCACTGTTGCACCTGCCGGGCGCAGCGGACGCCGCGCCTCACGCGAGCGGGGCCAGCGCCTCCAGCACGGCGTGCGGGCCGTCGAGCACGAGGTCGGCGTCCTCGGCGATCTCCTCGGGCAGGTCCTCGGACGCGATGGCGACCTTGCACGTCGTGACGCCCCGCTCCGCCAGCACGTCGAGCGCGGCGAACGCCGGCAGGTCGCCGATGTCGTCGCCCAGGTAGGCGACGGTGGTGCAGCCCGCCGACAGCTCGAGCACCGACGTGCCCTTGTCCACCGAGATGGGCGGGTGGAGCTCGACCGATCGCTTCGCCGGCCGCACCTCGAGGCCCGTCGACCGGCTGACCTGCTCGGCCCAGGCGACGACCTCGTCCTCGGTCTCGGGAACCTCCCGGTAGTGGAGGGTGAGCGACAGGCCCTTGGGCTCCACGCGCACGCCCGGGGGCAGGCCGCTCTCGTCGCTGCTCGCGCCGACGGCGGCGACGCTGGCGATCACGTCGCGCCAGCGCTCGGCCTCGCGGTGGTCGTGCTCGACGCCGCGGATGCGGGTCTCGAGGCCGTACACGCCGGACAGGTCGACGGTGGGGCCCACGTGCTGCACCAGGAAGGCCCGCGGGCGACCGCTCACCACGGCGATCCGCGCGAAGCGCTGGTTGAGGCGCTCGAGCAGCTCGACCGCGCCGTCGACCGCCCGGGCCGAGGCCGGGTCGGGGACGATGGGCGCCAACGTGCCGTCGAAGTCGAAGAACAAGGCGGTGCGGGCGGGGTCGGCGCCGACGATGCGGCGCAGCTCCTCCTCGGGCCGCACGCGGCCGGTGGTGACGTCGGTCGGGTCGGCCACGGCCCGACCGTACCCGTCCCGCTCTGTCACACTGCGCCCCGTGCGCCTCCCCCGACGCATCCGTCGCGCCTCCGCCGCCCTCGGCCTCGTGCTGGTGCTGGCCGCCTGCGAGGAGCACACCGTCGCCGTGCGGTTCGAGCCCGAGGTCGGCGACGTCTACCGGTTCCGCGCCGACATCGACACCGAGGTCACCCGCACCATCGACGGCGAGACCACCGAGGAGGCCGACGACGCCGTGCTCGAGGCCACGCAGACCGTGCGGTCGGTGGCCGACGACGAGGTGCTCGTGCGGGTGGCGCTGCAGCGCGACGACGCCTCGCCCCGCACCGTCGACGTGCGCCTCGACCGGTCCAGCCGCCTCACGGCGATCGACCTGGTGGAGGGCGTGCCGGCCGAGGCGCTCGGACTCGACGTGCAGATGGACCTGCCCGCCGACATCTCCAGCCCGCCCACGGGCCGGCTCGAGCCCGGCGCCCGCTGGGCCATCGAGCGCGAGGTCACGCTCGGGGGGCTCTCCCGGCCGGTGGTGGTGCGCGGCACCGGCCGCATCGACGCGCTCGGCGTGGAGGACGGCCACGAGGTGGCCGTCGCCGTGGTGGAGCTCGACGTGCCGGTCCGCACGGTGCTCGACACCGAGGACGGCCGCGTCCGGCTCGTGGGGACCCAGCACACGGTGTCGGAGACGGCGTACGACCTGGGCGACGGGGCGATGCGCCGGGACCGCACGGTCACCCGGGGTGAGGTCGCCGTGATCGCCGAGCCGCCGAGCGGCGTCGACGCCGCACCCATCCGCGGCGAGCTCGCCTACCGGCTCGAGACCAGCACCCGCCGCCTCGGAGAGGCGTAGCCGGCGTCAGGTGCCGCCGCTGGCCAGCTCGGGGCCGAGCAGCACGAGGATGTTCGACAGCTGGAGGTCGTCGACCGGGGCGACGGCCGGCATCTCGGTGACCGCCGACGGGTCGGCGCCGAGGGCCTCGGCCAGCGCCGCGGCCTCGGCCTCGAAGCCGCTGGTGAAGTACACGATCGTGGACGGCACGCGCTCGGCGTTGGCCGGCGTCGCCGTCACGTAGCCGAGGGCCTCGAGGGTGTCGGTGGCACCGCCGGCGGCACCGTCGACGCCCGAGCCGTTGGCCACGAGCACCTTCACCTCCGAGGGCGGGCGGGTGGCTGCCGTGGTGGTCGTGGTGGAGGTGGCGGTGGCGTCGCTGTCGCCGTCGGTCGTGGCGCCGTCGTCCACGCCCTCGTCGACGTCGGCGGACGTGTCGGCCCCGACGGCCACCTGCGTGGTGGCGGAGTCCTCGTCGCGGAGCAGGAGGATGCCGATCACGAGGGCGATGACCACGAGGATCGCCCCGCGGGCAGCGGAGCCCTGCGTGGGCAGGTCGGGTTGGGGCTGCTGCCGGCGGCGGCGCCGCGGCTGCTCGGACGGGTCGGTCAACGGAGCCTCCGGCGGCGCGTGGGGCCGGCGTGACGGCGACGACGGCGATCGGCCCGAGCCCGGCGCAGGCGGCGGACCAGCAGGGGGTCGACCTCCAGCGCGTCGGGGTGGTCGATCAGGGCGTCGAGCCGCCGGTAGTACGCCGACGGGGACATGTCGAGGCGGGCCCGGATGGCCTCGCCCTTGGGCCCCGGCGACTGCCACCACGCCCGCTCGAAGTCGAGGATCGACTGGTCGAGGGGCGTGAGCTCTGTCCGGGACATCCCCTCCATGCTGCTGTGGGGCCGCAGTCGAAGCAAGCACCGCTCGGCAGCGCGACCCGCGATGGGGCAGCATGTGCGGCATGCACGAGCACCGTGGGGACACGGTGGAGGCGTGATCGGGTACCGCCTGCTCGGGGGCCTGCGGGTCCACGACGGCGAGCACGATCTCGAACTGGGCGGGCCCAAGCAGCGGGCTGTCCTCGCCGCGCTCCTGCTCGAGCTGGGCCGGGCGGTGAGCCCGGCGTCGCTCGTCGAGCGGGTGTGGCCCGACGAGGCGCCCGAGCGCGCCGACGCGTCGCTGCAGGCGTACGTCTCGAACCTCCGCCGGGTGCTGGAGCCGACCCGGCGGCCTCGCGAGGCAGCGCAGGTGCTGGTCACCCGCCCCACCGGCTACGCCCTGGTGGTCGACCGGGCCGCTGTCGACGTCGCCCGCTTCGAGGACCTCGCCGTCGAGGGGCAGAAGGCGCTCCGCAACGGCGACCAACCCGGTGCGGCCGAGCTGCTCGACCGGGCCCTCGCGACCTGGACCGGGCCGCTCCTGCCCGAGATGGCCGGCTGGGACTGGGTCGACCAGGCCGCCGGCCGGCTCGAGCGGCTCCGGGCCCAGGTGCTGGAGGAGCGCTTCGACGCCGGGCTGGCGATGGGCGAGGGCGCCGCGCTGGTCGCCCGCATCGAGGAGGCGGTGGCCGCCGACCCCTACCGGGAGCGGTGGCGGTCGCAGCTGGCGGTCGCCCTGTACCGGGCCGGCCGCCAGCGGGAGGCGCTGGCCTCGCTGCAGGACGCCCGCCGCGCCCTGGCCGACGACGTCGGCATCGACCCCGGCCCCGAGCTGCGCCGGATCGAGGCGGCGATCCTGGCCCACGACCCGGCGCTCGACGCCCGGGCACCGGTGGCCGTCCTCCCCGAACCGGCGACCGACGTCGTCGCGCCGGCGCCGGTGTTCCTGTTCACCGACATCGAGGGCTCCACCCGCCTGTGGGAGGCCGACCGGGTGGCGATGGCCACCGCGCTCGCCCGCCACGACGAGATCGTGGAGGCCACGATCGCCGACGCCGGCGGCTCGGTGTTCAGCCGCGCCGGCGACGCGTTCGCTGCGGTGTTCCGGTCGGCGGCCGACGCCGTGGATGCCGCGGTGGCCGTGCAGCGCGCGCTCGGCGCCGAGGCCTGGCCCACGGGGGACCCGTTGCGGGTGCGGGTCGGCCTCCACGCCGGCGAGGCCGAGGAGCGGGGCGGCGACTTCTTCGGGCCGGCGGTCAACGAGGCGAGCCGGGTGATGTCGGTCGGCCACGGCGGTCAGGTCCTGCTCACCGACGCCGTGGTCGCGGCGTGCGGCGACGTCGACACCCGCGCGCTCGGGCCCGTCCAGCTGCGGGGCATCAGCGAGCCGCTCGCCGTCCACCAGCTGGTGGCCGACGGCCTCGCGACCGACTTCCCGCCGCTGCGCCTCGACGAGCCGCACGAGGCCCCGGCAGAGGCGACTCGGACGCTCGTCGGGCGCGACGAGGAGCTCGCCGAGGTGCTCGACGCCTACGCCGCGGCGGCCCGCCGCCACGGCTGTCCGGTGGTCATCAGCGGCGAGCCGGGCATCGGCAAGACCCGCCTCGTCGAGGAGCTGATCGCCCGGGTGCCCGAGGCGGTGGTGGCGTGGGGCCGGTGCCCGGAGACGGGGGCGCAGGCCGCCTACCTGCCGTGCATCCAGATCGCCCGCCAGCTCGAGGGCAGCGTCGACTTCGGCGACGACCTGGCTGCCGTGCTGCTGCCCGAGGTCGACGTGCAGCACGTGGACCCCTCCGCCGAACGCCTCGCCTTCCACGTCGGCGTGGCCCGGCTGCTCGGCGCCGGGTGGAAGCCGGTGGTGCTCGTGGTCGACGACCTCCAGTGGGCCGATCCCGCCAGCCTGCGCCTCATCGAGTACGTGGCGGCCGAGCTGAGCCGGACGCCGGTCCTGCTCGTCGTCACCGTGCGCCCGCTCGCCGCCGACGCGCCCGTCGAGCTCGTCGACTGCCTCGGCGAGCTCGCCCGAGCACCCGGCGCGGTGCGCATCGATCTCGGCGGCCTCGGCGCCGACGACGTGGCCCGCTGGCTCGACGAGCGCAGCGGTGGTTCGGCCGACCCGGCGGTCGCCGAGCGGGTCCTCGACCGGACCGGCGGCAACCCGTTCTTCGTGGGCGAGGTCGTCGAGCTCCTCGCCGGCGACGGCCGGCTGGGCGATCCCGACGCGGCGAGCTCGACCGCGGTGCCCGCCGCCGTCCAGGACGTGGTCCGCCGGCGCGTCGGCCGCCTGCCGGGAGAGACCCAGCAGCTGCTCGCCGCCGCCAGCATCCACGGGCGCGTCTTCGACACCGACGTGGTGGGCGACGTCGTCTCCGCGACGGGCCTGGAGGTGCTCGAGCGACTCGAGCCCGCGCTCGACAGCGGCCTCGTCGCCGACGGTGGCCGTCCCGGGCGGTTCCAGTTCTCGCACGCCCTCGTCGCCGAGACGCTCGCCAGCGAGCTGAACGTCGTCCGCCGAGCCCGGCTCCACGCCACCACCGCCGACGCGCTGGTGCGCCTGCGGGCCGGTGACCTCGACGTCCACGCGGCCGAGGTCGCCCACCACGCGTTCGAGGGCGCCGCCGCCGGATCGGCCGAGCTCGCCCTCGAGTGGGCGGTGCGGGCCGCGCACCACGCGGCCGGGCGCAACGCGCACGAGGACGCGGCCCGGCACTGGGAGCGGGCGGTGCGGGCGCTCGAGCTCGTCCGCCCCACCGACGTGGGCGCCCGGGTCGACGCCCTGATCGAGCAGGGCGAGGCCCACATGCGAGCCGACCAGGTGGCGGCCACCTACCGGGCGCTCATCTCCGCCCTGGAGCTGGCGCTCGACCTCGGCGACCACGAGCGGATCGGCCGCGCCGCGGTGTCGATGACCGTCGAGGGCCTCTGGATGGCCGGCGAGGACGCCGAGAGCGCCCTGGCCGCCGTGCCCGTGCTCGAGCGCTGCGTCGCCGCCCTCCCCGACGACCCCACCCCGCAGCGGGCGCTGGCGCTCGCCAACCTCGCCGACAACGCGTACTGGATGTGGCCCGTCGAACGGCTCGACGAGCTCTCGGCCGCCGCCGTGGAGGTCGCCCGCGCCACCGGCGACGAGGCGGTGCTGGCCCGGACCCTGCAGAAGCGGGCCCAGGCCATGTGGCGGGCGGGCACGCGCGACGCCATCGCTGCGGCCGCCGACGAGCTCCTCGAGGTCGCCGGCCACCGCGGCGACGAGCTGGCCGCCACCGGCCTGCTGGCGACCTCGTTCGTGTCCTGGGAGCACGGCGACATCGCCGAGGCCGAGCGCCGCGTCGAGGCCGCGTGCGCCATCGCCGAGCGGCTCGGCAACCCGGCGCTGCTCAGCCAGCTCGGCTTCTCCCGGGTGGCCCTGCTGACGTGGCGCGGTCGGCTCGCCGAGGCCGAGCGCGTGCTCGAGGAGACCCACGACCTGTACCGGCGCACCCGCCGCTGGGCCAGCGACGCCATCCGCGCCGGGTTCCTCGCCGTGATCCGCGCCGAGCAGGGACGCATCGACGAGGTGCTCGCCGAGTCCGGGCCGCTCCTCGCGCCGCCGTACGGGCCGTGGTTCCGGGAGGCCGTCATCTGGGCGCTCGCCGAGGACGGGCGCCTCGACGAGGCCGCGGCGCTGGTGGAGGGGCTGCCGCCCCTGGTCGACTGCTGGCTGTACGTCGGCGTGCTCGCCGCCGCGGCCCACAGCCGGGCCGCGCTCGGCATGCGCGAGCACGTCACGGTGATCCGCGACCACCTCCGACCCCACGCCGGCATGCTCGCCGCCACCGGCACCGGCTCGGCGTTCGGCGACGTCGACCTGGCGCTCGCCCGCTGCGAGCTCGCCCTCGGCGACCCGGGCGCGGCCCGTCCCCACCTCGACGCGTCGATCCGGCTGCTGGAGTCCGACGGCGAAGGGCCGTGGCTGGCCCGCGCCCTCCTGCTGCGCGCCGAGCTCACCGGCAACAGCGCCGATCGGGCACGCGCCGCCGACATCGTGCACCGGCTCGACCTGCCGCTGCTCGCCCGGCAGCTCTGACCCAGCCCGGTCCAAGCCGGCTCCAAGTCGGCGCACGCCACCTCCAAGGGGCGGGTGCGACGGTGCGTCCCACCAGCCGATCCACGGAGGACGACATGACCGCCCCTGACCTCTCCACCTACCGCGCCATCCACCTCGCCCTGCGGGGCGGCGCCGACGCCATGGCCGACGTGGCCGCCACCGCGCAGCCCGGCAACCGACCCAAGATCGATGCGCTGCGCCGCTACTGGGCCGGGTACTCGGCCGAGCTGCACAAGCACCACACCACCGAGGACGACATCTTCTTCCCGGCCCTCGTGGAGCGGGTCCCGGTGGCGGCGGCGCTGATCGAGCGCACCGACGTCGAGCACCACGAGCTCGACGCCGTGACCGCCCGCTGCCACGCCGCGGTCTCCGCGCTCGTGGCCGGCGTGCGCACGCCGGACCTCGGCCCCGCCTTCGCGGAGCTGGCGGCGATCATGCACCGCCACCTCGACTTCGAGGACGACGACCTCATCCCGCTGTTCGAGCGGCACTTCACCGCCGAGGACCACGAGGCCCTCGAGAAGCGGGCGATGGAGGCGCTCGGCATCCGGGCCGCCGCGTTCACCGTGCCGTTCGTGATGCACTTCGCCGACCCGACGGCGCGCGAGCGGCTGCTGGCGGGCGCGCCGCTCGCCTTCCGCGTCCTCTACCGGCTGACCCGTCGCGGCCACGCCCGGCTCGCCGCCACGCTGGGCGCCGGCGTCCGGCCGGCCGTCGCGGGATCGGTGGCGTGATGCTCGCCCGCGCCACCCGCACGATGGTCCGGCGCCGGCGCCTGGTCGTCGCCGCCTGGGTCCTCGCGCTGGTCGTCGTCTCGGTGCTCGCCGCCGTGGCCGGCGGCGAGCACCGCACCGACTACGCCGTGCCGGGCAGCGGTTCGGCCCGGGCCCACGAGCTGCTCGCCGAGCGGTTCCCCGAACGGGCCGGTGACACGATCCCGCTGGTCTTCGAGGCGGACGGCGGCGTCGACGACCCGAAGGTGGCCGCCACGATCGCCGACGTCCACCGGCAGGTGGCGGCTGCCGACCACGTGCTCGGGGTCACGACCTCGGCGACATCGGCCGACGGCACCGTCCAGCTCGCGACCGTCCAGCTCGACCGGACCGGCGAGCAGATCCCTGCCGACGCCGTGCGGGCGATCATGGACATCGCCGAGACCGCCGACACCGCCACGGTCACCATCGAGACGGGCGGCCACATCGTGCAGACCGTCGAGGGCGCGGAGGCGGGCTCCGAGCAGATCGGCATGCTCGCCGCCCTCGTCATCCTGCTCGTCGCGTTCGGGTCGATCCTCGCCGCCGGGCTGCCGATCGTGGTGGCCCTGCTCGGCATCGGTGTGGCCCTCGGCGGCGTGTCGCTGCTCACCCGGGTGCTGATGGTGCCCGACTGGGCGCCGCAGATCGCCACGATGATCGCCATCGGCGTCGGCATCGACTACGCGCTGTTCATCGTCACCCGCTACCGGACGGCCCTCGCCGACGGCGAGGACCCGGAGGACGCGGTGGTGACCGCCATGACGACGGCGGGGCGGGCGGTGATCTTCGCCGGCGGCACGGTGGTGATCTCGCTCCTCGGCCTGTGCGTCATGGGCCTGGAGTACCTCTACGGCACGGCGGCCGCCACGGTGACGAGCGTGCTGGTCGTCCTCCTGGCCGCCCTCACGCTGCTGCCCGCCGTCCTCGGGTTCCTCGGCACCGCCATCGACCGGTTCCGGGTGCCCTTCGTCGGGCGCGGCACCGACGACAGCGGGCTGTGGGCGCGGTGGAGCCGCGTCGTGCAGCGCCGGCCGGGTGTCACGGGCCTCGCCGCGCTCGCGCTGCTCGTCACCGTCGCGGCGCCGTACGGCGGCCTCCGTCTCGGCTACCCCGACCCCGGCACCGGCCCCGACCACCTCACGAGCCGGCGGGCCCACGACCTGGTGGCCGAGCACTTCGGGGCCGGCGCCAACGGTCCGCTGCTCCTCGCCGTCGACCTGCGCGGCAGCGACGGCCGCCTGCTCGACGCGGTCGCCGCGGCGGTCGCCGCCGACGAGGGGGTGGCCGCCGTGCTCCCGGCCGTCACCAACGCGGCCGGTGACGCAGCGGTCGTCCCGGTGGTGCCCAGTAGCGGGCCGATGGACGAGGCGACCGTGGAGCTCGTGCACCGCCTGCGCCACGACGTCCTGCCGGCGGTCGCCGCCGGGGCGACCGTCGAGGTCGGCGGACAGGCTGCGGTGGTGGTCGACGAGAGCGACCACCTCGGCGGGCGGCTGCCCGCGTTCATCGCCGCGGTGATCGCCCTGTCGTTCCTGCTGCTGCTCGCGGTGTTCCGCTCGGTGCTCGTCGCCCTCAAGGCGGCGGTGATGAACCTGCTGGCGATCGGCGCCGCCTACGGGGTCATGGCCTACGCGCTGCAGGGCGGCTGGTTCGGCGAGCTGTTCGGCATCACGGAGTCCACGCCGGTCCCGGCCTGGGTCCCGATGATGATGTTCGCCCTGCTCTTCGGCCTCTCCATGGACTACGAGGTCTTCCTCCTGTCCCGCATCCGGGAGGAGTACGACCGCACCGGCGACAACGCCGAGGCCGTGGCCCAGGGCATGGCGCGGACCGGGCGGGTGATCTCGGCGGCCGCAGCCATCATGGTCACCGTCTTCGGCGCCTTCGTGCTGGGCGATCAGGTCCTGGTGAAGGTGATCGGCCTCGGCATGGCCACGGCGGTGCTGCTCGACGCCACCGTGGTGCGCATGGTGCTCGTGCCCTCGACGATGGCCCTGCTCGGCGACCGCAACTGGTGGCTGCCGGGATGGCTCGACCGGGTCCTGCCCCACCTCGCCATCGAGGCGGAGGTGGTCGCACCCACGCCGCCGCCGACCGGCGAACCGGAGCGCGTGCTCGTCACGGTGTAGGCAGCGGGAAGGGCCGGCTCGAGGCGAGCATCGCCTCGAGCCGGTCAGCCAGCACCGGCGGCGAGAACAGGAACCCCTGGGCGTACGGACAGCCGAACCGCCGCACCGCCAGCGCCTGGGCCTCGGTCTCGACCCCCTCGGCGACGACCTCGAGGTCCATGGCGTGCGCCATGGCCACGATTCCGTGGGTGAGCGCGTCGTCGGCCGCCGCGGCGCTGAGCCGGCGGACGAACACGCTGTCGATCTTGAGGACGTCGACCGGGAACCGGTCGAGGTAGCCGAGCGAGGACTCGCCGGTGCCGAAGTCGTCGACGGCGATGCGCACGCCGGCGCCGCGCAGCTCGGTGACGGCGGCGATGGCCGACTCCACGTCGTCGACGAGGGCGGTCTCGGTGATCTCCAGGTGCAGCCAGGAGCTGGGGAGCCCGGTGCGGGCGAGGACCTCCGCGACGGTCCCGGCGAAGCACGGATCGGCCAGATCCTGGCCCGACACGTTGACCGCGAGGCTGAAGCGCTCGCGGTCGGCGAGCCGGTCGGCACGCCAGCGGGCGACCTGCTCGCAGGCCTCGGCGAGGACGAACCGGGTGAGCGTGCCGATGCAGCCGGCCTGTTCGGCCTGGCACACGAACTGCCCGGGCGGGAGGGATCCGCGCTCGGGATGGTCCCAGCGGGCGAGCACCTCCGCCCCGGCGAGCGAGCCGTCGGCCAGGTCGACCACCGGCTGGTACACGACGGCGAGCTGGCCGTCGGCGATCGCGGCCTCCAGCTCGCGACGGAACCGGCGGGCGGTCACCTCGGCGGCGAGCGCGCCCAGGGAGTGGCGGCACAGGTAGGCGGTGAACAGGCCCACCACGACGAAGATGGCCATGCGGGTGAGCCAGTTGTCGAGCGTCTGGGCCTCCCCGGCGGCGACGTCGAGCGGCATCAGCGGCCCGACCGCCAGCCCGGCGGCGATCGCGGCGGCGCCGGCCGCCCGGGAGCCGAAGCGCACGGCGGCCACCACGATCGGGACGTAGAAGGCATGCGGCAGCGCCGACTTCGACCCGCCGGCCAGGTACGTGAGCGCCCACGCAGCCGCGAGCGTCGCCACGATCAGCAGCACCGTGGCCACCCAGCTGCCGGTGGACGAGGCGGCGACGGTGCGGCTCTCCGTGCGATCGCGCAACGCCGCGAGTCGGTCCTGCACCGTGACCACGATGCGTGAAGGTACCACCACGTTCCGCCAGATGGGACGGAAGGTGCGGGATGCACCGCGCCCGACACGAGCCCGAGGCGAGAATCGAACTCGCGACCTCCTGTTTACAAGACAGGTGCTCTGCCGATTGAGCTACTCGGGCGTGCCCGCTCGACCTGGTCGGGCGGCGGGGCGGAGCGTACCAGTGCCCCACCCGCTGCCCGACCGAGCGCGCTAGCCGTCGTACACGCCGGTCTCGCCCTCGACGTTGATCAGGTCGGTGACGTACTCGTAGGTGCCCTCGCCGGACGCCTCGTCGTAGGTGTACTCGGCGAACCGTGCGCCCTCGACCATGTAGGCGTCGTTCACGCCGTCGGTCTTCACCTGCATGCCGTCGAACTGGAGGGCGTCGACGTGGTCGGAGTTCCAGATGGCCTTCAGCAGGTTCGTGCGGGTGAGCCCGCCCTCCATCTCGGCCGCCGCCCGGAGGAACGGCTCGGTCTGCATCCCGAACTGCACGCCGGTGATGGCGGCGCCGCGGTCCGGGTCGAGGCCGGCGTCGGTGAGGATCTGGCGGGCGAGCTGCACGGCCTCGTCGTCGGCCCAGCGCGGGTCGCCGATCTCCTTCACGTAGGCGAGCGTGAGCACGCCGTCGCCGGCCGGGTCGACCGGGGTGAAGTACGTCGCGATCGACTGGCACGTGTTCGACAGCAGGGTCATGGGGTCCCACGACGACTGGGCGATGGCGGCCATGGCCTGCGAGCAGAAGCTGCCGCTCAGGCCGAGCATGGCCACGTCGGCGCCGGAGGCCGAGATCGTGGTGATCTCGTCGGTGACGTCCGGGCTGGTCGGGTCGACCGTCACGCTCTCCACCAGGTCGATCGTGCCCTCGTCGGCGCAGTCCTCGATCACCTGCTGGTAGGCGGCACCGAAGTCGTTGTCGACGAACAGGCCGGCCACGGTGGCGCCCTCACCGAGCTCGTCGGAGACGTAGTTGCACCACAGCTGCGACTCGGTGTTGTACGAGAGCAGGCCCCCGGAGGTCCACGGGTAGTTCTCCGGGTCGCCCCAGGCCGGGTGGCCGGTGGCGTTCAGCATCTGCGGCACGCACTCCTCGTTGAGCAGGTCCTGGATGGCCAGGTTCTGCGGCGAGCCGACGACGTGGTCGAAGGCGAAGATGTCGCCCGACTGGAGCATCTCCTCCACGTTCGAGAGCGTCCGGGCCGGGTCGTAGGCGTCGTCGCGGCCGACCAGCTCGATGGACTTGCCCTCCACGATGGGGTCGTTCTCGTTCAGGTAGTCGTAGTAGGCGCGCATGCCGTCGTCGATGGGCCCGAACGTGGCGAACGGCCCCGACTCGGCGAGGCTGATCCCGAGGCGGATCTCGGTGTCGGTGATGCCGGCGGTGTCGCTCCAGCCCGAGGGGCAGTCCTCGGTGTCGACGGTCACGCCCTCGGCGACGTCGATCTCGCCCTCGGCCGGCTGCTCCTGCTCGTCGCCGCCACCCCCTCCGCCGCCGCCTGCGACATCGTCGTCATCGTCGCCGCACGCCGCGGCTACGAGCGTGAGCGCGAGGGCCAGGGCGAGGAGCCTGAGGGATCGTCCGTTGCGGTTCACCATGCGGCGAACCTAGCGAGACGGACGTCACACCTTCACGGATCGTGCGCCGGCGACCTCGGAACGAGGCCGGGCGACGGTCACACGGCGGCGGCGAGCGGCTCGTCCTCGAGCTTGCCGTCGAGCTTGCGCTTGATGCGCTGCAGGGCGTTGTCGATGGACTTCGTGTGGCGGCCGAGCTGGTCGCTGATCTCCTGGTAGCTCTTGCCCTCGACGTAGAGCCGGAGCACCTCCACCTCGAGGCCGGACAGGAGCCGGTCGAGGGAGTCGTGCATGCGGCGCATGCGCTCGTCGGCCACCACGGCGTCGCACGGGTCGGCTTCGGTGCGGCTGACCAGGATCTCGTCGATGGACGCCTCGCCGGCCTCGTCGCCCGGGCGGGCGCCGGAGATCGACTGGTACTGGTTCAGCGGCTGGTGCTTCTGGCGGGTGGCCGTCTTGATGGCCGTGATGATCTGCCGCTTGATGCACAGCTCGGCGAAGGCCCGGAAGCTGGCCTGGTGCTCGGGCCGGTAGTCGCGCACCGCCTTGTAGAGACCGATGAGCGCTTCCTGCTCGACGTCGTCGCTGTCACCCCCGATGAGGAAGTAGCCACGGGCCTTGGCCCGGGCGAAGCGGCGGTAGCGGCTGATCAGCGCGTCGAGGACCTCGGGATCGCCTTCGCGCTGGTAGCGAGCGACGAGCTCGGCGTCCCCGGTCTCCGGGCCGATGGTGGTGCGACGGTTGCCCACGAAGCGTTGTCCCTACGTTGTGGTTCCCAGTGGTTCCCTGACTGCGACGCCTGCCCATCCGACCCATGGTCCGATCGGACTAGTCAAGTGTGACGTTCGTTACGACCTTCTGTCAATGTCGGCGCAGGTAACTGGCAGTACGAGTGCCGGGACCTTCAGGGCGTCGACCGCCGCCGCACGACCTCATAGAGGGCCAGCGCCCCGGCCACGCTGACGTTGAGCGACTCGGTGGCGCCCCGCATCGGGATGGAGGCGACGACCTCGCAGCGCTGGCGGACCAGCCGGCCGAGGCCCCGGCCCTCCGACCCCACGACGACGACCACCGGCCGGTCGACGGGCGGCAGGTCGTGCACCGAGACGTCGCCGTCCATGTCGAGGCCGATGACCAGCGCCCCGGCCTCCGAGGCGTGGGCCAGCGCGGCGGGCAGCCCGCCCACCACGGCGAAGCGGAGGTGCTCGACGGCGCCGGCGGCGGCCTTGGTGACCGCCGGCGACACGTGGACGGCCCGGTGCCGGGGCAGCACGACGCCGGTGACGCCGGCGCACTCGGCGGTGCGGAGCAGCGCCCCGAGGTTGCCGGGGTCGGTGACGCCGTCGGCCGCGAGGAGGAACGGCTCGTGCCCGTCGCGGGCCTCGAGCAGCTCGTCGAGGTCGACCGGCACGAGCGGGGCGGCCGTCGCGATGACCCCCTGGTGGGAGTCGGTGCGGGCGAGCGAGGACAGCTTGGTGCGGCCGAGCTCGCGGACCGGCACCGACAGCTGCCGGGCGAGGTCGAGGATGTCGTCGAGCACGGGGGCGTCGTGGCGGTCGGTGGAGACGACCACCTCGTGCACGCGCCGACGGCCGGCGACCAGGAGCTCGCGGACCGCGTTGCGGCCCTCGACCTGCTCGCCGCCGAGCTCGCTGGCGGCCTTCGCCCGGGGCCCGCCGACGGTGCCGCCGCGCCCCTTGGACCGGCGGACCGGGGCCCGTCCGGGCGTCGCGGAGCGACCGGTGGGCGGCGGGCGCCGACCGCCCTTCCCGCCCGCGGCCGGGCCGGCCTTCTTGCCGCCGCCGGCGGGGCCCTTCTTGCCGCCGCCTCGGCCGCCTCGTCCCTGGCTCATGGGGTGTCCTCTCGTTCGACCATGGCGACCGCCCAGCACGCGATGCCCTCCTGGCGCCCCAGGGCGCCGAGGCCCTCGGGGCGCTTGCCCTTCACCGTCACCGGACCGCCGGCGGCGTCGCTGAGGCGGCGCTGCATCTCGTCGCGGTGCGGGCCGATCTTCGGCTGGTCGCACACCACCGAGCAGTCGACGTTGGCCACGTGCCAGCCCGCGGCCCGCAGCTCGTCGCCCACGGCGCGGAGCAGCTCGATGCTGTCGGCCCCGGCGAGCGCGGGATCGGTGTCGGGGAAGTGCGAGCCGATGTCGCCGAGCCCCGCCGCGCCGAGCAGGGCGTCGGCGCAGGCGTGGGCGATCACGTCGGCGTCGCTGTGGCCCACGAGCCCCGGTCCGGGGAACGTGACGCCCCCCAGCACCATCGGCCGGCCGGGGTCGTCGCCGAGCGGGTGGACGTCGAAGCCCATGCCGACCCGTCCGCTCACCTCGGGCTCCCCTGTCGCTGGGCCACGAGCGTGCGCTCGAGCGCGGGCCGGTCGTCCGGGTGGGTGAGCTTGCGGTTGGTGGTCTCGCCCGGGACGATCTCCACCACGCCGCCGGCGGCCTCCACCACGGTGGCGTCGTCGGTGGCGTCCACCCCCGTTGCGTGGGCGGCCCGCAGCACGGCGGCGTCGAAGCCCTGCGGCGTCTGCACGGCGACCAGCTCCTCGCGGTCGACCGCACCACCGCCCCGCCGGCGCAGCGAGTCGGTGACCGGGATGCCGGGGACGACCGCCGCCGCGCCGGCCCGCACGGCGTCGACCACGGCGCGGAAGAGGGCCGGGCTGGCCGCGGGACGGGCCGCGTCGTGCACGAGGACGACGCCGGCGTCGTCGGGCACGGCCGCGAGCCCGTGGCGCACCGATGCCGCCCGCGTGGGTCCGCCGGCCACCACGGCGTCGGCGCCGTCGACCGGCTCGGCCACGTCGGCCTCCGGCACCACGACCACGACGCCGTCGGACACGGTGCGGGCCGCGGTCACCGACCAGTCGAGCACGCGCCGGCCGGCCAGCTCGACGTACTGCTTGGCCTCCCCGAAGCGGGTGCCGCCACCGCCGGCGACCACCACGGTCCACACGGGGGCGTGCTGGTCGGGGGCGGACATCGGCACGAGCGTACGCAGCGCCCTCTCCGCCGGCGCAGCCGCGCTTCGGCGCCAGCGCGGGTGTGCTCCCCGTCACGGCCACGTCGAGTGGCCTAGATTCGGGGCTCGTGGCCGACCGAGAGCTGCTGGCAGCGTCCGACCTGTTCGCCGGGCTCACCGACGAGGAGCTCGACGTCATCGCGACGTCGGCGACCCGGCGCGAGCTGCGCCGCGGCGACGTCATCTTCTCGGAGGGCGACGACTCCTCCGAGCTGTTCCTCGTCGAGCAGGGGCGCATCGCCATGTCGCAGCGCTCCGTCGACGGTCGCGAGTCGGTCATCGCCCTGATGGAGCGGGGCGACCTGTTCGGCGAGATGCCGCTGTTCGACGGCCTCGGCCGGTCCACCGAGGCCCGCGCCCTCGAGCCGTCCGTCGTCACCATCGTGTCCTACGAGCCGGTGCGGGCGCTCTACGAGGAGCGGCCCTCGCTGCTGTGGTCGGTGGTGGCCATGCTCTCCCAGCGGTTGCGCACCACCGACGCCGCGCTCGCCGACTCCGTGTTCCTCGACGTCACCGGTCGCACCGCCAAGCGGCTGCTCGAGCTCGCCGGCGACCAGGACGAGTTCATGCTCCCGGTCACCCAGGAGGAGCTCGCCGGCATGGTGGGCGCCTCCCGCGAGCGGGTGAACAAGGCCATCGCCTCGTTCCTGCGCCTGGGATGGCTCGACCAGCGCGACCGCCGCTACCGCATCGTCGACCGCGAGCAGCTCACCCGCCGAGCCACCTGACATGGAGCAGCAGCGCGTCGAGATCGCCACCCCCGACGGGCAGATGACGACCTTCGTCCACCGCCCCAGCCACGGCGGCCCCCACCCGGTGGTGCTCTACCTCATGGACGCCCCGAGCATCCGGCCGGCGCTGCACGACATGGCGTCCCGGCTCGCCTCCGCCGGTTACTACGTGCTGCTGCCCTTCCTGTTCTACCGGGGCTCGGCGTTCCGCGAGCTCGGCATGTCCGACGAGGACATGCACCTGCGCCAGGAGCTCATGGGCACGGTCACGCCCACCAACATCGTCCCCGACGCCGAGGCGCTGCTGGCGTTCGCCGCCGACGACCCGGCCGCAGCCGACGGCCCGGTCGGCGTCGTGGGGTTCTGCATGAGCGGGGGCCTGGCCGTGTCGGTGGCCCGGGCCATGCCCGAGCGCGTCAAGGCCGCCGCGTCCATCCACGGGGCGTGGCTGGTGCGCGACACCGACGACTCGCCCCACCTCGGCCTCGACCGCGTGGAGGCCGAGCTCCACTTCGCCTGGTGCGCCGACGACCCCACCGCGCCGGTGTCCGACCGGGAGGCCATGGAGGCCGCGCTGCGCGAGGCCGGCGTCACCTACACCCTCGACTGGCACGACGACGCCGTGCACGGGTTCGCCCCCGCCGGCCCCCGATACCACCGTGAGGCCAGCGAGCTGCACTGGGAGCGCGTCCACTCGCTCCTGCGCCGCAACGTCGGCTGAGCCGTTCTGGGAGCACGCACCCCGATCGCCCACCGGAAGACGTGGGGCCAGAAGCTGGAGGGCGAGGGTTCTGGGGGCAGCATCTCCGGTCCGGCGCCGGCGATGGTGGGGCCAGAACGGCCGGTCAGCTGTAGCGGTCGAGGATGCTGGACTCGGCGAGGCGGGCGAGGCCGTCCTTGATGGACCGGGCGCGGGTCTCGCCGACGCCGCCCACGTCGTCGAGGTCGTCGATGGTGGCCCGCATGATCTTCTGCAGGGAGCCGAACCGCTCGACGATGGACTCGATGATGGACTCGGGCAGGCGGGGGATGCGCGACAGCAGCCGGTAGCCCCGGGGCTGCACCGACGCGTCGAGGTCGAGGGTGCCGGGCAGGCGCAGCATCGACGACACGGTGCGCAGGTCGAGCAGGTCCTCGGTGCCGAGCTCGGACAGGCCGACCATGGCCTCCTCGAGGTGCCAGCTCTTCTCCTCGTGGAAGTAGTCGCGCACGACCTGGCGCCGCTCGTCCTCGACCCCGCCCATGAGCTCGTCGAGCTGGAGGCGCACGAGGCGGCCGTCGGTGCCGAGCTCGACGATGTCGGAGGCCAGCTCGTCGGCGATGCGACGGACCATCTCCGTGCGCTGCAGCACCGTGACGACGTCGCGCACCGTGACGAGGTCCTCGACCTCGAGCGCGGACAGGTTGGCCGACACGTCGTCGAGGCGGTTGCGGTACCGCTCGAGGGTCTGCAGCGCCTGGTTGGCCCGGTTCAGGAGGATGGGGATGGGCTGCAGGGGGTGCTTCTCGTCGCCCACGTAGACGGCGATGACCTGCTGGTCCTCCGACACCGACACCACGGTGACGTCGATGGAGCGGGCCACCCGCTCGGCGGTGCGGTGCCGGGTGCCCGTCTCGGACGTGGGCACGTTCGGGTTGGGGACGAGGTGCACGTTGGCCCGGGCGATGCGGGTGGCGTCGGGGGCCAGGATGATGGCGCCGTCCATCTTCGCCAGCTCGGACAGCCGCTGCGGGCTGAACGCGGCGTCGAGCAGGAACCCGCCGGAGCAGATGTTGAGCACGTCGGGGCCGTCGCCCACGACGATGAGGGCGCCCATCTCGGCCTGCAGGATGCGGTCGAGGCCCTCACGCAGCGGAGCGCCCGGCGCAACGAAGGCGAGGGCCTCCAGCATCGCTTGTGAGGTCTTGGGCGCCACCCCGACAGATTACCGACCGACGCCGAGCGGGGTGGCCCGCTCGGGTGGTGGTCCGTCGTCGACCCTGGTCGACGCGGGTGGTGCCCGGTGCATCACGGGGCCAGCCCGGCGGCGACGATGGCCTCGCGCAGGCCCCGGGCCCGCAGCGCCCGGCAGCCGTCGGGAGGCGCCGGCGCGGTGACCGGCACCAGCACCGAGCCGAAGCCGAGCCGGGCGGCCTCCGACATGCGCCGGTCGAGCCGGCCCACCTGGCGCAGCTCGCCGGCCAGGCCGACCTCGCCGCACGCGACGAGGTCGCCGGCCACGGGCCGGCCGGTGGCGGCGGACACCACGGCGAGCGCCACCCCCAGGTCGGCGGCCGGCTCGCCGGCCCGGACCCCGCCGGCGACGGTGACCCAGACGTCCTTGTCGGCCACCGACACGCCGGCCCGCTGCGCGAGCACGGCGAGGAGCATGCCGAGCCGGCCGCTGTCGATGCCCTGCCCCTGGCGCCGGGGCGTGGGGATGGTGGTGGGCGCGAGCAGCGCCTGCACCTCGACGAGCAGTGGCCGCCCACCGTCGAGCACCGGCACGACCACCGAGCCGGCCTCGCCCGTGCGCCGGTCGGCGAGGAACAGCGCGCTCGGGTCGTCGACCCCGACGAGGCCGGTGTCGGACATCTCGAACACGCCGAGCTCGCCGGTGCCACCGAAGCGGTGCTTCACCGCCCGCAGCAGCCGGAGCGCGTGGTGGCGGTCGCCCTCGAACGACAGCACCGTGTCGACCAGGTGCTCGAGCACCCGGGGCCCGGCCAGGCCGCCGTCCTTGGTGACGTGGCCGACCAGCACCACGGCTGCGCCCCGGGCCCGCGCCTCGACCACCAGGCGCTGGGCGCACTCGCGGACCTGGCCGACCGCGCCCGGCGCCGAACCCAGCTCCGGGTCGTGCACCGTCTGGATCGAGTCGACCACCACGACCGCCGGCGCCACCGCGTCGAGGTGGGCGACCACATCGGTCAGCGCGGTGTCGGCGGCCAGCCACAGGCGGGGCGCGAGCGCCCCGAGGCGGGCGGCCCGCCCCCGGACCTGGGCCGCCGACTCCTCGGCCGTGACGTAGAGGGCATCGTGCCCGGCCCGGGCGATGGCGGCCACCGTCTGGAGCAGCAGCGTCGACTTGCCGATGCCCGGTTCTCCCCCGAGCAGGGTGACCGAGCCCGGCACCAGCCCCCCGCCCAGCACCCGGTCGAGCTCGCCGACGCCCGTGGGCACCGGCGCCGCGTCGTGGGCGCCGACCTCGGCGATGGGTCGAGCGGGCGTCGTGGGGGTGCCGACCGCCGCCGGGGTGGGGCCGAGCCGCTCTTCGACGAGGGTGTTCCACTCGTCGCACCCGGCGCAGCGCCCGGCCCACACCGGTGCCGCGGCCCCGCACGTGGTGCAGCGGAACGTGGTGCGGCGGCGGCCGTTGGCCGGGCGGGGACGGGGACGGGTGGCGCTGGAGGAGGTCACCCCCCCATCCTCCACGGCCCCACCGACAAGAACCCGGCCGCTCAGGTCGAGGAGGCCGCCTCGGAGCGCCGGCGCCGCCGCCACAGGGCCAGGCGCACCAGCAGGTACAGCAGCAGGGCGAAGCCGGCCGCGATCGCGACGCCGACCCACACCAGCCGCTCGGTGCGGCGCAGGGTGCCGGTGGCCGCCAGCTCGACCGCCTCGCGCTCGACCACCGACGGCTGCCAGACCGCACCGTTCGACGCCTTGGTGGGGGCGTTCGACTCCACCGTGCCGGGCAGCCGGACGGCGACCTGCACCTCGATCATCTCGTCGATGGCGGCGCCGAGCCGGTCCTCCAGCAGCTCGATCGGCTCCGCCTCCAGCGCCTCGGCGAGCTCGGGGTCGTCGGTCAGCGCGCCGGCGCCGGCGGTGAAGTCGACGGTGCCGGTGAAGTCGTAGCGGGTCTCCGCGAACGCGTCCTCGCGCCGCAGCTCGACGTCGCGCAGCGGGCCCCGCTCGCCGGCGACCTCGCCCACCAGCACGCCCAGCTCCTCCGGGGTCCCGAACCGGTGGCGGGCGCGCAGCCACGTCCACCCGTCGACCTCCTCCTCCGGCCCGCTGATCTCCCAGCCGGTGTCGGCGAGGTCCGACAGGTCGAGCTCCTCCAGCACGTCGGGGCGGCGCGACAGGGCGTCCTCGTCGAGCGCGACGGCGAGCTCCACGATCCCCGAACCGTCCTCCTCCACCGTGACGTTCAGCTCCGAGCGCACCTGGCACCCGGCGACCAGCAGCCCGGCGATCACGAGCAGGAGCGCACGCCCGGCGCGGCGCACGACGGCGGCGCTCACGTGGTGCGGACGACGAGCAGGCTGGTGGGGAGGTGGTGCGACAGCTTGTTCGGCACCGAGCCCACCTTGAAGAAGCGCGTCGGACCGGTCATGCCCTTGTTGCCGACGACGACGAGGTCGTACCCGCCCGACTCCGCCGTGTCGATGAGGGCGTGGACCGGGTCCTTCTCGACCACCAGGGTGTCGATGTCGACCCCGCAGCCGGCGTGCTCGGCGGCGGCCTCGTCGACGATGCTGCGGCCCTTCGAGCCGGCGGTGGCGGTCATGATCGTGAGGCGGGCGCCCGTGGTGCGGGCGACGTCCACGGCGCGCGACACGGCCTTCGCCGCCGTCTTGGAGCCATCGGTGCCGACCAGGATGCGCGTGTACACGGCGTGCAGCGTAGGCGGGACCCGGCGGCGGCGAAATGTCGTGGTATCGCCCCACCCGGGGACGGGAACCCGCGACCCATCTGGGAGGATGGGCGCCATGGCCGTCGACCCGCTGCAGGCGATCCGGGACATCGCCCTCGCGTTCCCCGAAGCCACCGAGAAGGAGACCTGGGGCCACCCCACCTTCCGGGTCCGGGACAAGATCTTCGTCAGCGCCGGCACCGACGACGACGGCCGCCCGGTCGTCACGATGAAGGCGGCGCCGGGCGAGCAGGAGTCGCTGCTCGCCGAGGGCGAGCCGTTCTTCCTGCCCAAGTACGTGGGGTCCCGCGGCTGGATCGGCCTGCGCGTCGACGACGCCACCGACTGGCGGATGGTGGCCGAGCTGGTGGTGGACTCCTACCGGGAGATCGCCCCGAAGTCGCTGTCGGCGAGCATCGGGCTCCGCCCCGGACCGCGCAGCAAGGCGGCGTCGGCCATCGTCGCCGTGGGCGGGGTCATCGGCGAGCTCGTCGAGGGCAAGCCGCCCAAGGACCAGCAGGTCGCCGAGGACGTCCAGGACGACGAGGACGCCGGAGGGCCGTCGATCGACCTCGATCCCGACGACCCCGGCGCCTCAACGATCGAGCTGTAGCGCGAAGCGAACTGGCAGCGGCTGCGGAACAAGGCCCCAGGGGGCCTCGTTCCGCCTCCGCTGCCAGTTCGGGCGGGGGGTCGCTCCGCTTCCCGCTACTCGGGGGAGGCGGCGGCCTCGAGCTCCTCGACCGACGGGGGCACGAAGCCCTCGGCGGAGCGGAACACGATGACCTCCTCGTTCGTCTCGGGGTCGACCTCGGTGTCGACGGTGACGATCTCGCCGGCCCGGAACTGCTTGTAGAGCAGCTTCTCCGACAGCGGGTCCTCGATGAGTCGCTGGATGGCCCGGCGCAGCGGGCGGGCGCCGAGGGTGGGGTCGTAGCCCTTGTCGGCCACGAACAGCTTCGCCGCCTGGGTGAGCTCGATGCCCATGCCCTGGGCCTCCATCTGGGTGGCCAGCTTGGCGATGAACAGGTCGACGATCTGGATGACCTCGTCCTTGCTGAGCTCGTGGAAGACGATGGTCTCGTCGATGCGGTTCAGGAACTCGGGCCGGAAGTGCGCCTTCAGGGCGTCGTTGACCTTCTCCTTCATCTTCTCGTACGAGACGGCCTCGTCGGCCTTGCCGAAGCCCACCGCGGCCTTGCGCAGGTCGGCGGTGCCCAGGTTCGAGGTCATGATCAGCACGGTGTTGCGGAAGTCGACCGAGCGCCCCTGGGCGTCGGTGAGGCGACCCTCCTCGAGGATCTGCAGCAGCGTGTTGAACACGTCCTGGTGGGCCTTCTCGACCTCGTCGAACAGCACGACCGAGAACGGCTTGCGGCGGACGGCCTCGGTGAGCTGGCCGCCCTCCTCGTAGCCCACGTAGCCGGGGGGCGAGCCCACGAGCCGGCTGACCGTGTGCTTCTCCATGTACTCGGACATGTCGAGGCTGATCATCGCCTGCTCGTCGCCGAACAGGAACTCGGCGAGGGTCTTGGCCAGCTCGGTCTTGCCGACGCCGGAGGGGCCGAGGAAGATGAACGACCCGCTGGGGCGCTTGGGGTCCTTCAGACCGGCACGGGTGCGCCGGATCGCCTGGCTGACCGCCTTGATGGCGTCCTGCTGGCCGATGACCCGCTTGTGGAGCTCGTCCTCCATCTTGAGGAGCTTCTGGGTCTCCTCCTCGGTGAGCTTGTAGACGGGGATGCCCGTCCACACCGAGAGGACCTCGGCCACGGCCTCCTCGTCGACCTCGTCGAACAGGTCGACGCCGGAGTCCTTGATCTCCTGCTCCTTGGCCTCCTTGCGGCCGAGCAGCTCCTTCTCCTTGTCGCGGAGGCGCCCGGCCTCCTCGAAGTCCTGGCGCTCGACGGCCGCCTTCTTGGCCTCGACCACGCCGGCGAGCTCGTTCTCGAGCTCCTTGTAGTCGGGCGGGGTCTGCATGCGCTTGATGCGCAGGCGCGAGCCGGCCTCGTCGATGAGGTCGATGGCCTTGTCGGGCAGGTGCCGGTCGGAGATGTAGCGGTCGGCGAGGTTGGCCGCCGCCACCAGGGCCTGGTCGGTGATGGTGACCCGGTGGTGGGTCTCGTAGCGATCGCGCAGGCCCTTGAGGATCTCGATGGTGTGGGTCACCGAGGGCTCCTCGACGATGATCTTCTGGAAGCGCCGCTCGAGGGCGGCGTCCTTCTCGAGGTGCTTGCGGTACTCGTCGAGCGTGGTGGCGCCGATGGTCTGGAGCTCGCCGCGGGCCAGCATCGGCTTGAGGATGCTGGCGGCGTCGATGGCGCCCTCGGCGGCACCCGCACCCACGAGGGTGTGGAGCTCGTCGATGAACAGGATGATGTCGCCGCGGGTGCGGATCTCCTTGAGCACCTTCTTCAGGCGCTCCTCGAAGTCGCCGCGGTAGCGGGACCCGGCGACCAGGGCGCCGAGGTCGAGCGTGTACAGCTGCTTGTTGTGCAGCGTCTCGGGCACGTCGTCGGCGACGATCTTCTGGGCCAGGCCCTCGACGATGGCCGTCTTG
>DASTYO010000157.1:0-14293 GCA_035764875.1 Acidimicrobiales bacterium
TGTACGTCGGGCCGTGGCTGCCCGAGCCGGTGGCCGACAGCGCCGACCCGTTCCTGCACGCCGCCTCGGCGGAGTCGCTGACGCTCGCCTTCCTCACCGTGCTCGAGCGCCTCGAGCCGGTCGAGCGCGCCGTGCTGCTGCTGCACGACGTGTTCGGCTACCCGTTCTCCGAGGTGGCGGCGCACGTCGAGCGCTCGGAGGCCGCGACCCGCCAGATCGCCAAGCGGGCCCGCGGCCGGGTGCAGTCGGCGCGCCCTCGGGCCGAGCCGCCGCCCGACCGGGCCACCGCCGAGCGCCTCGCCGAGGCGTTCTTCGCCGCCGTGGCCGTGGGCGACGTCGACGCGCTGCGCGACATGCTCACCGACGACGTCGTCCACCTCTCCGACGGCGGCCCCGCCCGTCGGGCCGCTCGCCGGCCGGTCGTCGGACCCGACCGGGTGAGCCGCCTGTTCGTCAACCTGGCCCGCCGGACCCGCCCCGGCACCCGCTTCGAGCCCGTGCTCGTGAACGGCCAGCCGGCGTGGTACGCCACCGTCGACGGCGAGCCCGAGATCCTGTTCGTGCCGTCGTTCCGGGGCGACAAGATCGACAGCGTCCTCGCCGTCCTCAACCCCGACAAGCTCGCCCGCTTCCACGCCGCCTGGCTCGCCACCCACTGAGTGGTACGCAGCCGCGTCCAGCGTCCAGGACGACGGTCCTGGACGCGGCTGCGTACCGCGGGGGGTCAGGCCTTGGTGCCGCCGACCTCGCCGTCGGCGAGGGCGAACATCTCGTACTCCTCCTCGGTGTCGGCCCAGTCCTCGAACTGGATGACGCCGAGCTCGGTGAACTTCTGGCGCAGCCAGCCGTCGTTGCGCTCGAGCAGGCCGAGCTTCTTGCAGTTCGGCACGATCTTGGCGAACAGCATCGACTGGAACATGGCCCGCTCGGGGGCGGCCATCACCAGCGGCAGCACCTCCTTGACGTCGAGGCCCATGCGCGCCCACACCTCCTGCTGCAGGAAGCGGTCGCGCATGCGGACGGCGGCCTCGAACGCGAACTCCTGGCGCTCCTTCATCTCGGCGTCGGAGAGCTCGGCGTAGTACTCCTTCAGCGACAGCACGCCGAACGCCACGTGGCGAGCCTCGTCGGACATGACGTAGCGGAGCAGCTGCTTGAGGAGCGGCTCGGTGGTCATCTGGTGGATGAAGCCGAAGGCGGCGAGGGCCAGGCCCTCGACCATGATCTGCATGCCCAGGTAGGTCATGTCCCAGCGGCTGTCCTCGATGATGTCGTCGAGGAGCAGGCCGAGGTGGGCGTTGATCGGGTAGTGGCCGGAGAGCTTGTCGTCGAGGTACTTGGCGAACACCTCGACGTGGCGGGCCTCGTCCATCACCTGGGTGGCGGCGTAGTACTTGGCGTCGATCCACGGCACGGTCTCGACGATCTTCGCGGTGCACAGGAGCGCGCCCTGCTCGCCGTGCATGAACTGGGACAGCATCCAGTTCTGCGACTCGATGCCGACCTGGATCCACTCCTTGTCGGTCCACTTCTCGAACGGCGTGCCGGCGAGGTCCATCTGCGGGCCGACGCCGGCGGCGATCGAGCCGCCCTGGTTGGCCATCACGACGGCCTCCTGGTCGACCTCGATCGACCAGTCGAGGTCGGTCTCGCCGTTCCACTGCGAGGTCTTCGCCTTCTCGTAGAGGCGGTTGAGCGCCGGGCGCTCGCCCTTCTCGTAGTTCCAGGTGAACAGCGCGTCGGCGTTGTCCTTGACGGCACGGATGACCTCGCCGTCGTCGGTGCCGACGACCGAGAGGATGGCCTCGATGTCGTGCAGGTCCTCGCGGCCGACGATGGCGGCGTTCTCGGTGGGTGCGGTGTCGGTCATCGGGTGACCTCGCTTTCCTTCGTGGGGGGATGGGGTTCGGTGAGCAGGGCGGGCAGCAGGTGGGCGCGCACGAGGCGGGCCACCGCGGCCTCGTCGTGGGGGTCGAGGCGTGGGCTGGGGCGCAGGGCGTGGGACAGCACCACCCGCACGAGCAGCTCGGCGACGTCGAGGGCCGTGCCCTCGGGGTCGGGGTCGCCGGCCGGGACGTGGGGGCGCAGGAAGGGGGCGGCGAACGCGGTGGCCGCGTCGAGCACGGGGCCGAGCCGGTGGAAGGCGACGAGCGAGAGCACGAGACCGGGCTCGGTGGCGACGACCGCCTGCAGCGCCTCGTGATCGGCGATGAACCGCAGGGCTCGGCCGACCCCGGCCACGAGCAGGGCTTCGGGGTCGTCGTGGCGGCGCAGCTCGACGGCGAGGTCGGCGAAGAAGCGGGCGACCTCGCGGCCGAGGACCGCGTCGACGAGCGTGTCCTTGCCGCCGGGGAAGACCCGGTAGAGCGTGGCCCGGGACACCCCGGCCTGGCGGGCGACGTCGTCGACCGTGGTCTTCGACACGCCGTGGCGGGCGATGCAGTCGAGGGCGGCGGCCCGGATGCGCTCCTCGTTCGTCGCCCCCGCGCCGGTGGCACCGGCCGGTGTCGCATCGGTGATCGAGATCGCCCCCATCACTGTGAGACACTAGGTGCCGATCTGTCTCACCGTCTACCCAAAACGGACATGACCTCGGTCACACCAGCACGCCGGCGAGGAGGTGGGTCCGCACGAGCCGCCGGATCTCGGCCGGGTCGTCCAGGTCCCACCGCCCGGGGCTGCCGACGTAGCTGAGCACCAGGCGGGCGCAGTGGTCGGCGGCGCCCGCGACGTCGACGCCGGCCCGCACCGCTCCCCCGGCGCCCTGCTCGAGCAGCCCGCGGAGGTGCCCGGCGAGGGCCTGCTCCACCAGGGGGAAGACGAGCGCCAGCGACGGGACGATGGCGTCGGCCTCGTCGACGAGCAGCCGCTGCAGCACCTCGTGCTCGTCGAGGAGGCGGTGCGCGGCCGCCATCAACCCGGCCACGTGGTCGACGAGGTCGCCGGCCGGGGGCGGGGCGGCGTCGAGCACCTCGGCGAAGAACCGGCCCACCTCGCGGCGGATCGTGCGCTCGACCAGCTCGTCACGGCCGCCCGGGAAGTGCCGGTAGACCGTCGCCCGCGACGATCCCGCCCGCACCGCCACCGCCTCGACCGTCAGCGCACCGAGCCCGTGCTCGGCCACCTCGGCGTAGGTGGCGTCGAGGACCCGGCCCACCAGCTCGGCGGCCCGGCCGGTCACCCCGGGACGTCCTCGAGCGTCGCCCCCTCGACGCGCTGGCCCTTCGCCTTCCGGCGCAGGATGAGCGGGTAGACGATGGCGGCGAGGGTGGCGAAGGTGAACCACTGGACGGCGTAGCTGCGGTGGGGGCCGGCGCCGAGCTCGGGCAGCGGGACGGGGTCGAGCACGTCGGCGTCGGCCGGGTCGGAGCGCTGCGCCTGCACCACGACGGGCAGCACGTCGGCCCCGAAGACGGCCTCGGCGGTGTCCTCGCGGAGGCACGCCATCCCGACCGGGGCGCCCGAGTCGTCGGTGCGCACGCCGCAGCTGCCGCCCTCCCACACGGCGACGTAGCCCTCGACCGCCACCGTGCCCGCCGGCGGCGGAGGCGGGTCGATGGCGCCGCTCGCCGAGTCGTTGAACTGGAAGCCGCGGTTGACCACCAGCACGGAGCCGTCGTCCAGCTGCAGCGGCGCCAGCACCCACGCGCCCGGCAGGCCGTCCTTCGACCGGTTGTCGACCAGCAGCACGTCCTCTCCGTAGGTGCCCTCGGCGGACACGTCGCGGAAGCGGATCTCGTCGGCCGGCGCCTCGCCGCAGTCGGGCCAGTCGGCGCAGCCCACCTCGGCGAGCGCCTCGGACACGGGCACCGGCGGCAGCTCGGCACGGGCCTCGATGGTCTCGTTGCGCTCAGCCCGCTGGTCGTGCCGGTCGAGCTGCCAGGCCCCGAGGAGCACGAAGGCGACGATCGACGCGACCGCGAACAGGTGCGACAGGATCCAGACGGGTCGGAGCGCGAACCGGTACACCGGGGCGGAGCCTACGGACCCCTCCCGGTCCCGCAGGATTCGCGCCCCGGCCCACCGGGGGGTTCGTCAGCGCTCCTGGAAGTTGGCGGCGCAGTAGCTGTTGCGGGCGTTCGGACCCATGCCGAGCAGCGAGTGCAGCGGCGTGTAGGCGTAGGCGGTCCGGAGCGACAGCGCCTCGAGGGCCGCCTGCTGCTCGATCTCCTGGGCGACCTGGGCCCGGGCTTCGGGCGTCGGGGCGGCGACCAGGCGCTCGGCGTTGCGCCACGCCTGCTCCCGCCAGCCCACCAGCGCCTGGACCATGGTCGAGTTGTCCACGCTGATGCCCGGGACGTCGCCGTCGTCGAGGGTGGGGTCGAGGTACTTGGCCGCCTCGGTCAGCAGGTACTGGTTGGTGGCGGCGAGGAAGTCGTTGACCCGGTCGTGGTCGGCCTTGCGGCTCGTGCCGTCGGGCTTGACCAGGCCGATCTCGGCGAGCACGAAGGGCAGGTCCCGGTTGACGTGGGCGTTCATCCCGAGGAACACGTTGCCCGTCCCGGACACCAGCTGCTTCTCGGCCGAGTCGAAGGCGATGCGCCACGCCGGCGACACCTGGTCGACCCGGCCGGCGTGCCAGTCGTCGAACTGGTCGAAGTAGTAGCCGGCGAACACCGCGTCCTGGTGGTTCACGAACGCGTTGTCGGTGAAGAAGTTCGGATCCTCGACCGCCTGGCGGTACTCCTCGGTGGTCACCAGGTAGGTGAAGGCGAAGGTCGAGTCGTGGTCGCAGCGCAGGGCGTCGTACCGCTTGGTCATCTCCCGGATGACCTTGTCGACGCACTGCACCTGGCCGTTCGTGCACTCGTCGCCCGTGGTCGCCTCGTACGAGCTGGTCGTCGACGACGGGACGAACGTCGGCCAGTTGAGGAAGAACGGGTCGTCGTAGTCGCCAGCGCCCGCCGGCGCCACCGGCGCGAACGCGCCGACGGCGACCAGCGCACCGATGACGATCGTGAACAGATGTCGTGCTCGCACCCGCACCGCAGCCCTCCCGTTGCGTGCCCTCTCCGCCACCAACCGTCACACGCGCTGACGGTTTCCGACCATGGCCCGATCGGGGGGTTTCCAGCAGCGCGATCGAGCCTGGTCCTGGGGGGTGCCAGACTCCCCCGCACATGAGCGAGCACCGCGGCCTGTCGCGCACCCCGCCGAGTCCCCACACGCTCAAGCTGCTCGTCGCGCCCGTCGTCTTCCTGGTGATCTGCTCGAACGTCGCCAACGTGTTCTGGGCGACGCTCCACGACGACCACCCGCTGCTGCTCATCGCCCTCAGCAGCATCAACCGGTACCTGATCCTCGTGTCCGACCAGCTCGACGCGGTCAGCTACTACACGGTGGGCACGCTGCGGCTGCTGGTGTCCGACCCGCTGTTCTTCCTCCTCGGCTACTGGTACGGCGACCGGGCGCTCGAGTGGATGGACGAGAAGGCTCCCACCTGGGGGCCGATGCTGCGACGCTTCCAGGACCTGTTCGGCAAGGCGGCCTGGCCGCTGGTGGCGATCGCCCCGAACAACTACATCTGCCTGTTCGCCGGGGCGGCCGGCATGCACATCGGGTTGTTCTTCGCCCTGAACGTGGCCGGCACGGTGGGCCGCCTCTACCTGATCCGGGTGCTCGGCGACACGTTCTCGTCCCCGATCGACGAGGTCCAGGACCTGGTCTCGGAGTACCAGTGGTGGCTCGTGGCCGCCTCCGCCGTGCTGGTGCTGTTCAGCCTGCGCAACGAGCTCGGCGGGCGGGGCGGCGAGATCGAGCAGCTCACCCACCTCGATGAGGACCTCACCGCACCCACCGAGGAGGACGACGGATGACCCGCACCGCCGTGGTCACCGGTGCCAGCGCCGGCATCGGGGCCGCCACCGCCCGGCTGCTCGCCGGCGACGGCTGGCACGTCGTGCTCGGCGCCCGCCGCCGCGACCGCATCGACGCCCTCGCCGACGAGCTCGGCGGACGGGCGCTCCCGCTCGACGTCGCCGACCCCGACTCGATCGCCGCGTTCGTCGGCGCCGTCGAGGGGTGCCAGCTGCTCGTGAACAACGCCGGGGGCGCGCTGGGCGTCGAGCCGCTGGCCGAGGCGGTCGACGAGCACTGGATCACGATGTTCGAGACGAACGTGCTCGGGCTCATGCGGATGACCCGGGGCCTGCTCCCCCACCTCATCGGCTCGGGCGACGGCCACATCGTCAACGTCACCTCGATCGCCGGCATCCAGGGCTACCCCGGCGGGTCGGGCTACAACGCCGCCAAGTTCGGCGCCCACGGCGTCACCGAGTCGCTGCGCCAGGAGCTGCTCGGCCAGCCGGTGCGGGTCACCGAGGTCCTGCCGGGCCTGGTCGAGACCGAGTTCAGCATCGTGCGCTTCGGCGGCGACCTCGAGCGGGCGGCCAAGGTCTACGAGGGCCTCCAGCCGCTCACCGCCCACGACGTCGCCGAGTGCATCCGTTGGGCGGTGTCGCTGCCGAGCCACGTCAACGTCGACTCGATCGTGGTCAAGCCCCGCGCCCAGGCCGACGCGTTCCGCACCCACCGGGAGCCCAGCTCGTGACCACCACGATCCGGCGCGGCTCGACCCACCCGCCGCTCGGCAGCCGCACGCCCGCCCGCAACGAGGACTTCTTCGAGGAGGCCCAGCTCGCCGAGCTGCGCGCCTACAGCCGGCCCCGCAAGCGGGTCGACCTCGCGGCCAAGGTCGTGGCCGGTGCCGTCGACCTCGTGCTGGTGTTCGGCCTCGACCTCGGCCCCGAGGTGGCCGGGTGGGCCGGCAGCGCCCCGTGGCCGGTGCGCCTCGTCGTCGTGGCCGCCGTGTTCGCCGCCATCTCCCAGGTGCTGCTCGCCCCCGCCGACTGGTGGGGGACGATGGTGCACGACCGCCGCCACGGCCTGTCGAACCAGACGGCCGGCCTGTGGTGGAGCGACCAGGCGAAGGCGCTGGTGCTCAACGTGGTGCTCTCCGCCGTGCTGCTCGTGCCCGTGTTCTGGGCCATCCGCAGCTTCGACACGTGGTGGCTGGTGGGCGGCCTGGTGTTCTTCGGCATCGCCCTGTTCCTCAACTTCGTGTACCCGGTGCTGATCATGCCCCGCTTCAACCGGTTCACCCCGATGGAGCCCGGGCCGCTGCGGAGCCGCATCGAGGAGATCGCCGACCTGGCCGGCACGTCGATCGAGGGCGTGTACACGATGGACGGGTCGAAGCGGTCCCGCCGGGGCAACGCCTTCGTGGCCGGCTTCGGGCCCACCAAGCGGGTCGTGGTGTTCGACACGATGCTGCCCGGCCCCGACCGCGACGGCTTCCCGCTCGAGCAGATCGCCCAGGTCGTGGCCCACGAGATCGGCCACTACCGGCTCAACCACATCCCGAAGACGTTCCCGCTCGCCGGCCTGCAGATGCTGCTGGCCCTCGCCTTCGTGCAGTACGTGGTGGGCACCGACACCGTGCTCGGCTGGGCCGGCGTCGACGACCTCGGCGACCCGGGCGCGGCCCCGCTGTTCCTGTTCGGCATCGGCGTGCCGATGGTGGCGCTCGGGCTCGTGTCGGCGTGGGTGTCGCGCCGCAACGAGCGGGAGGCCGACCTCGAAGCGCTCGAGCTGCTCGGCGACCCCACCAGCTTCGTGGCCATGTGGCCCGGCTTCGTCGCCCTGAACAAGGCCGACCTCGAGCCCGGCTGGTGGGACCGGCTCAACGCCAGCCACCCGGGGGTGGCCGAGCGCATGCAGTTCGGCCTCGTCTGGGCCGACATGAACGGCGTGCCGGCCACGCCGCCAGGGATCGCCGACGTGCCGGAACCCGCCAGAGATCTGGCAGCGGCTGCGGAACAAGGCCCCGGAGGGCCAGGTTCCGCCCCCGCTGCCAGATCTACAGGCCGAGGAGGTCGTCGAGGCCGACGGTGACGCCGGGCCGGTCGGCCACGGCCTTCACCGCCAGCAGCACGCCGGGCATGAACGACGACCGGTCGTAGGAGTCGTGGCGCAGGGTGAGGGTCTGGCCCTCGGTGCCGAGGATGACCTCCTGGTGGGCGATCATCCCCCGCATCCGCACCGAGTGCACGTGGATGCCACCGGGCCCGACACCGCCCCGCGCGCTGGCCACGACCTCGGTCTGCGTGGGGTCCTCGGACCAGTCCTTGGACGCCGCCGCCATCCGCTCGGCGGTGAGCATGGCGGTGCCGGAGGGGGCGTCGACCTTGGCGTCGTGGTGGAACTCGAGCACCTCGGCGGTCTGGAACCACGGGGCAGCCAGCTCGGCGAAGCGCATCATCAGCACGGCGCCGATGGCGAAGTTGGGCACGATCATGCAGTTGGACCGGGTGAACGCGGTCTGGAACCGCTCCATGTCGGCGCCGTCGAAGCCGGTGGTGCCCACCACCGCGTGCACCCCGCTGCGGGCCGCCCACTCGAGGTTCTCGCGGGCGGCGTCGAGCCGGGTGAAGTCGACCACCACGTCGACGCCGGCGCGCTCGAACTCCTCGGCGTCGCCGGCCACGGTGAGCTCGGGGAGGTCGGCGCCCTTGGCGACCAGGTGCAGGTCGATGCCCTCGTGGTGGGGGTCGACCGCGGCGACGAGCTCGGTCTCACGATCCGCAGCGACAGCAGCACACACCGTGCTGCCCATCCGCCCTCCGGCGCCGAACACTCCCACCCGGATCGTCATGTCCGGAAGAGTACGCAACGGCGGCACGTTGACGCGGCGTCAACAGCGCGGCGATCGGCGCGCGGGTGGGTACGTTCCGCGTCGTGGGCACTCCATCGCATCGCTGCCGACCCCGTCCCGCCCGCCGCGGGCACCGCCCGCGCTGTCGGCGTCACCCGGTGGTGGTCACACGGCCCGGGCGAGGCGCTGCTCGTCCACCGGCCCCACGGCGGCCACCGACCGGGGGCTGCTGAGGATCCGGCGCAGCACGCGGTCGACGTCGTCGACGGTGACCGCGTGGAGCCGCTCGAGCTGTTCGTCGATGCTCACGACCTCGCCCGTGGAGAGCAGCATGCGACCGAGGCGGGCCATGCGCGAGCCGGAGTCCTCGAGGCCGAGCTCGGTGGCGCCGGCCAGGTAGCCGACGGCGACCCGCACCTCGTCCGCGGTGACGCCCTCGGCGAGCACCGCCTCGAGCTCGGCGTCGACGGCGTCGAGCAGCTGGGCCGAGCGGCCGGGTGACGTGCCGGCGTACACGCCGAGGATCCCGCTGTCGGAGTACGACGAGAGCCACGAGTAGACGGAGTAGGCGAGGCCCCGCTCCTCGCGGATGGCCTGGAACAGCCGTGACGACGAGCCGCCGCCGAGGAGCTGGTCGGCCACGTGGAGGGCGTAGCGGTCGTCGTGGTCGAGGGGCAGGCCGCGCCAGCCCAGCACGACGTGCACCTGCTCGCCGTCGCGGGCCTGGGTGCGCAGGGCGTGGACGTCGTCGGCCGGCGCGTGGCGGACGGGCGGAGCACCGCCGTCGCCGCCGCCGAGGCGCTCGGCCACGGCCTCGCACAGCTCGTCGTGGTCGACCCGGCCGGCCGACGCCACCACCAGGTTCGCCGGCCGGTAGTGGGTCTGGAAGAAGCCGAGGATGTCGTCGCGGGTCATCGCCCGCACCGTGTCCTCGTCGCCCAGCACCTCGCGGCCGAGCGGGTGCTCGGGGAACAGCGCCTCCATGGCGAGGGTGTGGACCCGGTCCTCGGGGGTGTCCATCGCCGCCCACAGCTCCTCGAGGATCACCTCGCGCTCGGCGTCGATCTCGTGGGGGCGCAGGGCCGGCGCCGAGAGGATGTCGCCGAGCAGCTCGATGCCGAGCCGCCACTGGGCGGCCGGGAGCCGGGTCACGAACGCCGTGTGCTCGCGCGCCGTGAAGGCGTTCATGTCGCCGCCCACCGCGTCGACCGCCTCGGCGATCGAGCGGGCAGAGCGGGCCTCGGTGCCCTTGAAGAAGAGGTGCTCGAGGAAGTGCGACGCGCCGGCGAGCGCCGGCGCCTCGTCGCGGCCGCCCACGGCCACCCACACGCCGGTGGTGACCGAGCGGGCGTGGGGCATGGCGTCGGTGACGACGCGGACCCCGTTGGGGAGGGTGGTGGTGCGGGGCTCGGGATCGAGCCCCGCACCGACGTTCTCGCTCAGCGGCGTCGGCCCCCGCCGCCACCGCTGCGACGCCGACCCCGGCCGCCGTCGCGACCACCGTCGCGACCGCCGCCGCCCTCGCCGCCGCGGGAGGCGCTCTCGGGACCGAGATCGCCCAGCTCCTCCTTCAGCTCTTCGTCGAAGGCGTCCTCGAACGACACGAACTCGCCGGACGAGGCCGTGCCACCGGCGGCGGTGCCGCCCGTGCCGTCGCCCTCGTCGCGCCGGCTGCGCCTCGGGGCCTCGGACTCGCCGCCGTCGTCCTCCGGCGCGTTGGCCGGGGACAGGCTGATCTTGCCGTTCGGGTCGATGTCGTCGACCCGGACCTCGATCTCCTGGCCGAGCTCGAGCTCGTCCTCCACCTTCTCGATGCGGCGCTTGCCGCCGATCTTGGAGATGTGGAGCAGGCCGTCGCGGCCCGGGAGGATGTTGACGAAGGCGCCGAACTTGGTGATGTTGACGACCTTGCCCATGTAGACCTCGCCGGGGTGGGCCGACGGCGGGTTCACGATGAGCTCGATCTGGCGGCGGGCCTCCTCGACCGCACCCTTGTCGGTGCCGCCGATGGTGACCACACCGACGACGCCGTCGTCGTCGACGCCGATGTCGGCGCCGGTCTCGCCCTGGATCTGGTTGATGACCTTGCCCTTGGGCCCGATGACCTCGCCGATCTTGTCGACCGGGATCTCGAAGCTGATGATCTTCGGCGCGGTGCCCTGGACGTCGCTGCGGGGCTCGGCGATGCAGTCCTGCATCACCTGCAGGATCGTCGTGCGGGCGTCCTTGGCCTGCTGCAGCGCCGACGCCAGCACGTCGGCGGGGAGGCCGTCGATCTTGGTGTCGAGCTGCAGGGCGGTGACGAAGTCGGACGTGCCGGCGACCTTGAAGTCCATGTCGCCGAAGGCGTCCTCGGCACCGAGGATGTCGGTGAGGGTGGTGTACTTGCCGTCCTCGTAGACGAGGCCCATGGCGATGCCGGCGACCGGCGCCTTGATGGGCACGCCGCCGTCCATGAGCGACAGGCTCGAGGCGCACACCGAGGCCATGGACGTGGAGCCGTTGGAGGCCAGCACCTCGGACACGAGCCGGAAGGTGTAGGGCCACTCGTCCATCGAGGGGATCACCGGCAGCAGGGCCCGCTCGGCGAGCAGGCCGTGGCCGATCTCGCGGCGCTTCGGGCTGCCCACGCGGCCGGTCTCGCCGTTGGCGTGCGGCGGCATGTTGTAGTGGTGCATGTACCGCTTCTTGTCCTGGGGACCCAGGTTGTCGAGAAGCTGGTCCATCTTGGGCATGCCCAGGGTGAGGACGTTGAGCACCTGCGTCTCGCCCCGCTGGAACAGGCCGGAGCCGTGGGCGGTCTCGAGGATGCCGACCTCGGCGGACAGCGGCCGGATGTCGGCCGGGCCGCGGCCGTCGATGCGCACGCCCTCGTTCACGATGCGGCTGCGGATGAGCTTCTTCAGCAGCGCCTTCGTGGCCCCGCTGATCTCCTTCTCACGGCCCTCGAACTCACCGGCCAGCTCGGCGGCGATGGCGGTCTTGGCCTCGCGCTCGGCGGCCTCGCGCTCGGCCTTGCCGGCGATCTGGGCGACCTCGCGGAGCTTGTCGGTGCCGACGGCCTCGACGCGGGCGAACACGTCGTCCTGGAAGTCGACCACCGGGGTCCACTCGAGCGCCGGGCGGGCGCCGTACGCCTCGACCAGGCGGCGCTGGGCGTCGATGGAGTCCTTGATCGACTTCTTGGCCTCCTCGAGGCCCTGGGCGATGGCTTCCTCGGTGACGAAGGGCGCCCCGGCCTGGTAGTGCTGCCAGGCCTTCTCCGTGCCGTTGGCCTCGACCATCATGATGGCGATCGAGCCGTCGTCGGCCTCGCGACCGGCGACCACGAGGTCGAAGGTGGACTCCTCGATCTCCTCGTGCTCGGGGTGCGGCACCCACTCGCCGTCGGTGTCGAAGGCCATGCGCACGGCGCCGATGGGGCCCTCGAAGGGGATGCCCGACAGCATCAGGGCGGCGGAGGCGCCGTTGATGGTGAGCACGTCGTAGGGGTTGCGGCCGTCGGCGCCCATGATCGTGGACACGACCTGGGTCTCGTTGCGGTAGCCGTCGGGGAAGCTCGGCCGCAGCGGGCGGTCGGTGAGGCGGCAGGTGAGGATGGCCAGGTCGGTGGGCCGGCCCTCACGGCGGAAGAACGAACCGGGGATGCGACCCGCGGCGTACATCCGCTCCTCGACGTCGACGGTGAGCGGGAAGAAGTCCATGCCCTCGCGGACGGACTTGGCGGCGTTGGCCGTGACGAGGGCCTTGGTGCCCCCGATGCTCACGACGACGGCGCCCTGGGAGTTGAAGGCGAGCTTGCCCGTCTCGAAGACGAGCTCCTTGTCGGCGCCGGGGATCGGCGCGGACACCCGGGTGGGTTCGGTGGTCATGTGGGTTGGTCTCCTGTTGGCCCTGCTGGCCCCGCCGCCCCCTCGGGCGTCTGTGGCGGGATCTCGGGCCGGATCGTGGTGGCAGGGCCAGTTCCCAGTCGGCGCACCCCCGAGCGCACCGCTGCGGTGCCGGGCTCGGGAATCGGCGACTGGCAGCTGACCGAAGCTGCCACCGTGTGTGATCCCTAGCGGCGCAGGCCGTGCGTGGCGATGATCGTCCGGTAGCGCTCGACGTCGTTCTTGCGGACGTAGTCGAGGAGCCGCCGGCGACGACCGACCAGCTTGAGCAGGCCGCGTCGGGTGTGGTGGTCCTTCTTGTGGGTCGAGAGGTGCTGGTTGAGGTGGTTGATGCGCTTCGTGAGAAGGGCGATCTGCACCTCGGGCGAGCCGGTGTCGGTCTCGTGGAGACGGTGCTCGGCGATGATCTCCGGCTTGATGCGGTCGATCTGCTCAGACATACGTGAAGGACTCCATGGAATGCGTGGGTATCGGACCCGGCTGCCCCAACCGACGTGTGCGGGGAGGGGAAGCGGTGGCGTCGTGCGGTGAGCCCAGGAGGGCGCGCCGGCACGAGGCCTCCGGCAAATGTACCAGGCTGCGGGTGCAGTGCCGCTATCGCCGCATGCTCGGGTGCCGGGCCTGCAGCGCCGGCTTGATGTCGTACCGGTAGGCGGGCCGGCGGCGGCGGGCGCCGAGGCGGGCGAACTCGAGCGGCGGGGTCATGCCGAGGATGGGCGCGTCGGGCGCGTAGAACGCCCGCTCGACCTCCTCGAGGCGGGCCAGGTCGGGCTCCAGCCCGTGGTCGCGCACGGCCTGGCGATAGGCCTCGCCGAAGGTGCCGTGGAGCAGGTCGGAGACGATGGCGGGAAGCGTCTCGGGGTCGCGCAGCGGCCAGCAGTGGTTGGCGCCGTCGATCACCACGAACTGCCCACGGGCCCGGCGGGCCGCGTCCTTCGCCGTCTGCAGGGGTACGGCGAAGTCGCGGGTGCCGTGGACGGCCACCACCGGCACCTGCTCCTGGGCCAGGCGCTGCAGCATCCAGCGGCTGCCCCGGCTGCGCAGGATCGACACGGCGGGGCCGAGCATGCGCCACGGCCGGGTGAGGTGGCCGACCAGGGTCGGGGCGAACAGACGGCCGAGCTTGGCCGCCTGCTCGGGGTTCTTGAGCACCGGCGGGGTGGTGAGGGCGTCGAGGGCCAGGAGCACGACCACCCCGGCCATGGCCGGCGGGAACAGCCGGCCCGCGTTCACGAGCCGGTCCCAGGCGTCGCCCACGATGGCGTCGACGAGGATGATGCCGAGCGCCCGCTCGGGCTCGGTGGCGCACAGCTGGGTGACGACCCGGCCGCCCATCGAGTGGCCGACGAAGAACGCCTGCTCGATGCCGAGCTCGTCGAGCGCCCGGCCGAGGAGCCGGGCGTACTCGCCGAAGTTGGCGCCACCGGAGGGCAGGCCCTGGGTGCTGCCGTGGTTGGCGGTGTCGATGGCGACCACCTTGAAGCCCATCGAGACCAGGCGGGACAGGGTCTGGGCGTACAGGAAGCCCTCGGCGGTGAAGCCGTGCACCATCACGAGGGGCATCCCCATGCCCGACACGGTGACCCCGACCTCGTGGCCGTCGCTCAGGCGGAACACGTGGCGGGCCAGGCGCGGCGCCGCCACCAGGCCCCGCTCGGCGGCGCCCTCGGCCTCCGGGCCCACCACCGGCATCTCGGCCTCGGGCAGCACGTTCGACAGCGCCCGGCGGGCCCGCTCGCGGGGCAGCAGG
>DASTYO010000158.1:0-18070 GCA_035764875.1 Acidimicrobiales bacterium
CTGCGCGACGCCGCCGGCCCCATCCACTGACGGATCAGGTGGGGCGGGCGAGCTTCTCGTTGTGGGCGGCGATCGAGCCGAGGTACGTGCCGGCCGCGGCCATGAGGGTGGCAGGGAGGGCGGCGCGCCAGGGCAGGTAGCCCCGCAGTCCCGCAGCGAGGGACGCGGCGGCGTCGACCGCGTCGACCGAGATGCCCCGCGAGGCGAGCTCGGCCTCGTCGAGGCCCGGCGCCGGCATGAGGAACGGCGCGGCCATGAACAGCTCGCGCGCGCCGAACATGCGGGTGAGGTAGGGGGTGGCCGGGTTCGCAGCGGGGTCGATGCCCATCGCCCGCGACACCAGTCGGGGTGCGAGGAGCGAGGCGACACCGACGGCGAGGCGGGCCTGGGCCAGGGTGCGGCGGGCGGAGAGCGCGTCCATGGCGACCGATGCTGCCACGGCGGTGCGCGGCAGCGCCGGGCCGCCACACTGGGGTCGATGGTCCTCGGGGTGCTCCTCGCCGCCGGCGCCGGCAGCCGCTTCACCGGCGACGGCCACAAGCTGCGCGCCCCGCTGCGGGGCCGGCCCGTCGTCACCCACGCGCTCGACGCGCTGGTGGCGAGCGGGCTCGAGGCGGTCGTCGTGGTCGGCGCGGTCGACGTCGACGACCTCGTACCCGCCGGCATCGACGTGCTGCGCAACCCGCGCTGGGAGGACGGCCAGGCGAGCTCGCTGCAGGTCGCGCTCGCCGAGGCCCGCCGACGCGGGCACGACGCCGTGGTCGTCGCGCTGGGCGACCAGCCGTTCCTGACGGCCGAGGCGTGGCGTGCGGTGGCTGCCGCCGATGCGCCGGTCGCAGTGGCCACGTACGACGGCCGCCGGGGCCACCCGGTGCGGCTCGCGGCCGAGGTCTGGCCGCTCCTGCCCACCGTCGGCGACGAGGTCGGGCGGGCGCTGATGCAGGGTCGTCCGGAGCTCGTGCGGGAGATACGGTGCGAAGGGCACGCGCCCGATGCCGACATCGACACCCTGGAGGATCTCCGCAGATGGAGCTGAACAACGAGTTCACGGTCCCGGTCCCGGTCGAGCGGGCCTGGGAGGTCCTGACCGACGTCGAGCTGATCGCCCCGTGCCTCCCCGGCGCCCAGCTCCAGGAGGTCGAGGGGGACGAGTACCGGGGCATCGTGAAGGTCAAGGTCGGCCCCATCACCGCCCAGTACAAGGGCGCGGCCACCTTCCAGGAGCAGGACGAGGCGGCCCGCAAGCTCGTGCTGAAGGCCGAGGGGCGCGACACCCGCGGTCAGGGCAGCGCCAGCGCCCTCATCACCGTCACCATGGCCGAGCAGTCGGGCAGCACGCACGTCAACGTCGACACCGACCTCACCATCAAGGGCAAGGTCGCCCAGTTCGGCCGCGGCATGATCGCCGACGTCAGCGCCAAGCTCATGGGCGAGTTCGTCCAGTGCCTCGAGGGCAAGCTCGAGGCGCCCGCCGAGGCTGCGCCCGCGGCCCCCGCCGCCCCGTCGGTCACCGAGGAGGTGCCCGAGCCCGTCGACACCACCGGTCCGGTGGCCGAGGAGGCCGCCCCGGTCGGCGCCGGCGCCCCCCAGCCCCAGCCCGAGGCCGCCCAGGCCGCGCCCTCCGGCGTGCGCAAGATCGAGTCCGCCGAGGCCAAGCCGGTCGACCTGATGGAGGCCGCCGGTGGTTCGGTCGCCAAGCGCGTCGTTCCGGTCCTGGTGATCTTGCTCGTGCTGTGGCTGCTGGGCCGTCGGCGGTCGAACAAGGGCTAGGCGCTTGGCCGACGAGGCCGACATCGCGGCCGTCGCCGAGCTGCTCGGCCGGGCGCCGCAAGCCGAGTTCGACGTGGTCGTGCGCGACGCGGCGGGACGGCCGGTCGTCATCCGCAACGCCCCGCTGCTGTTCGACGGCACCCCCATGCCCACCCGCTACTGGCTGGTGGGGGAGGAGGAGCGCGCCCGCATCGGCCGGCTGGAGTCCACCGGCGCCATCGATCGCGCCGAGGCCGAGATCGGCGAGGACGTCATCGCCGAGGCCCACGCCCGCTACGCCGCCGAGCGCGACGCCGCCCTCCCGGCGGGCCACACCGGCCCCCGCCCGTCCGGCGGCGTCGGCGGCACCCGCCGGGGCATCAAGTGCTTCCACGCCCACTGGGCCTGGTACCTGGCCGGCGGCGACGACCCCGTCGGCCGCTGGATCGAGGCCGAGCTCGCCGCCACCGGAGGCTGAGGCGTTTCGTACGGACCGCGCCCGCTTGGCAGGGTGAGGCGGTGACCCGGCCCGTGCTCGCCGCCATCGACTGCGGCACGAACTCGACCCGCCTGCTCGTGGCGCGGGGCGCGGGCGCCGACAAGGAGCCCCTCGCCCGCGTCAACACCATCACGCGACTCGGCCGGGGCGTCGACGCCACCGGTCGCCTCGATCCGGCCGCCATCGAGCGCACGGTCGACGTCCTGCGCAGCTACCGGTCGCTCATCGACGAGCACGGCGCCGAACGGCTCCGGGTCACCGCCACCTCCGCCGCCCGCGACGCCGCCAACCGCGACGAGTTCTTCGACGCGGCCGAAGCGGTGCTCGGCGTCCGCCCCGAGCTGATCAGCGGCGAGGAGGAGGCGGAGCTGTCGTTCCGGGGCGCCACCGCCGAGCTCGACCCGGCCGACGGTCCGTTCCTGGTCGTCGACATCGGCGGGGGCTCCACCGAGTTCATCGTCGGCACGGAGGAGGTCGAGGGCTCAGCGTCCGTCGACATCGGCTGCGTCCGCTTCTTCGAGCAGTACATCGAGCACGACCCGCCGATGCCCGAGGAGCTGCACGCCTGCATCTCGGTCACCGAGGCCTGGCTCGACGACGTGGTCCACGAGCTCCCGGCGGTCCGCACCGCCAAGACCTTCGTCGGCCTCGCCGGCACGGTGACGACGATGGCGGCCGTCGAGCTCGGCCTGCACGAGTGGGACCGCGACGCGATCCACCACTTCCGCTTCGAGCGCGAGGCCATCGAGGACGTCTTCCGCACGCTGGTCACCGAGTCGCTCGAGGACCGCATCCACAACCCCGGCCTCGAGCCGGCGAGGGCCGATGTGATCGTGGCCGGCGCGTGCATCTTCGTGGCGCTCGTCCGGTGGCTCGGCGCCGAGGAGTGCCTGGTCTCGGAGTCGGACATCCTCGACGGCCTGGTCGCCTCACTCGCCTGAGTCGCCCCGGCCTAGCCTGCGAGACCGTGCCCCGACCCGACCGCATCCTCATGGGCCCCGGTCCGTGCAACCCGTACCCCGAGGCGATCGAGGCGTTCACCCGGCCCATGCTCGGCCACCTCGACCCGGCGTTCCTCGAGGTCCTCGACGAGGTCTGCGACCAGCTGCGCACGGTGTTCGGCACCCAGAACGCGCTCACGCTGCCCATCAGCGGCACCGGGTCGGCGGGCATGGAGACGTGCCTCGTGAACGTGCTCGGCCCCGGCGACGTCGCGGTCATCGGCGTGAACGGCGTCTTCGGCGCCCGCATGTGCGACGTCGCCTCCCGCACCGGCGCCGAGGTCGTACGGGTCGACTTCGACTGGGGCACGCCGGTCACGGCCGACCGCCTGCTCGATGCCCACCCGTCGCCCACGCTCATCGGCATGGTGCACGCCGAGACCTCCACCGGCGTCCGCTCCGACGTCGAGCCCGTCGCCGCCGACAAGGGCGACGCCCTGCTCCTGGTCGACTGCGTGACGTCGCTCGGCGGCATCCCCTTCGCCGCCGACGACTGGGGCATCGACCTCGCCTACTCGGGCACCCAGAAGTGCCTGGGCGTGCCGCCCGGCCTGTCGCCCATCACGGTCGCCGACCGGGCGCGCGAGCGCTTCGTCGAGCGCAGCCAGTCGTGGTACCTCGACCTGCGGATGATCGGCAGCTACGTCGGCGCGGCGGGCGCCACGCGCACCTACCACCACACCGCCCCGATCTCGATGATCAACTCGCTGCACGGTGGCCTGTCCGCGATCCTCGACGAGGGGCTCGAGGCCGCGCAGGCCCGCCACGCCGAGTGCGGCGCCCTGCTCCAGGAGGGACTCGTCGAGCTCGGCTTCGAGCTGTTCGCCGCCGAGGGGCACCGGCTCCCCGAGCTCACCACCGTCGTCGTGCCCGAGGGGATCGACGAGGCCGCGGTGCGCGCCACCCTGCTCGACCGGTACAGCATCGAGGTCGGCGGCGGCCTGGGCGAGTACGCGGGCAAGGTGTGGCGCATCGGCTGCATGGGGCACACGGCCCGTCCGCGCAACGTCACGCTCCTGCTCGGCGCCCTCGCCGAGGTCCTGGGCCGGTGACGGGGTGAGCTGGTCGTCGTCGCAGACGCGGCTCCAGGGTCGCCGGGTGCTGCTGCGCCCGCTCGACGTGCGCGACTTCGACGCCTGGCGAGAGGTCCGGCGGCGCAACGTCGACTGGCTGACCCGGTGGGAGCCCCGGCGCATCGCCGGCCAGCCCGACGTCGTGGAGAGCAAGGACGCCTTCGCCGCCCGCTGCTCCGCCCGTTCGCGCGAGTGGCAGCTGGGCACCGGCTACGGGTTCGGCATCTTCACCGAGGCCGACGAGCTGGCCGGCGAGATCAACCTGTCGTCGGTGCAGCGGGGTCCGTTCCAGAACGCGTACGTGGGCTACTGGATCGACGAGAAGCACGCCGGCAAGGGGTACACGCCCGAGGCCGTCGTGCTCACGTGCCGCTACGCGTTCGAGGAGCTGGGCCTGCACCGGCTGCAGATCGCCATCATCCCCCGCAACCGGGCGAGCCGCCGGGTCGTCGAGAAGCTGGCGATCCGGGAGGAGGGGGTGGCGCTGCGCTACCTCGAGATCAACGGCGTGTGGGAGGACCACGTCCGCTACGGGTTCACCGCCGAGGAGTGGGACGCTCGCCGCGACGAGCTGCTCGAGGCATGGGTCGAGTGAGGCTCCGTGCTGCCATCGCCGGCGTCGCGCTGGCCGCGGTGCTGCTCGCCGGGTGCGGTGACGACGACGAGGGCGTCCCGCCGGCCGACCCGCTGCCCGAGCAGGACGAGCTCCCGACCCACGGCGGCGAGGAACCCAAGGCCGGCGGCATCGAGGTGCCGGAGATCCCGGGCACGTTCGCCGCGCCCGTGCCCTCCCTCGGCTTCGGCATCGCCGTGCCGATGGGCTGGAACGCCACGCTGCTGAGCGACGCCGCGCTCGACCGCCTGGCGGATGCCGACCTCGAGGAGGGGTTCTTCCTCGACGCCGCCCGCAACGTCGCGGCGAGCGGAGCCGTCTTCTACGCGGCCGGCATCGACGACGCCGGCCGGGTCGCCGAGATCAAGGTCGACGTGCAGGAGGGCGCCGACACCGCGCCGGAGGCCGTGCGCGCCGCCGCGACGGCCGCGGCCGAGGCGGCCGGCGGCACCGACGTCAGCGTGGTGGAGGGCGAGGGCGGCCGGGTGCGCGTCGACTTCCGGCTCGAGCTGGCCGCCGCCGACGACGGCCAGCCCATCGACGCCTACGCGAGCCAGCTGTTCGTGCCCGACGGCGACCGCCTCTGGTCGGTCATCGTCACCAGCGAGACGCCCGAGACCCAGGACGCGGTCCTGGCCGTGGTCGACGCCGGCTTCGTGCTCGACTGAACCGGTTCTGGACGCGGATGCTGCGCACGCCCACCCGGTTCTGGACGCGGATCCTGCGCACGCCCACCCGGTTCTGGACGCGGGTGCTGCGCAGGCGTCTGCCGGCTACTTGCTGGAGATCCGCTTCTGCATGGCCGCCAGGCGCTCCTTGAACGCCGGCTGGTTCAGCGACCACACCTGCGGCTCGAGCTCGCGCTCGACCGCCGCCGCGTGGTCGTCGATGGTGGCCATGTCCTGGATCGAGGCCTTGATCTTCATGACCAGGTCGCGGGGCGCCTCGGCCGACGCCCTGGCCATCTCGATGCAGTGGTCGAGCAGCTGGGCGTCGGGGACGCAGCGGTGGACGAGGCCGACCCGCTCGGCCTCCTTGCCGTCCATCACCTGACCGAAGAGCACGGCGGCGGTGACGGCCTGGGGGCCGGTGATGCGCCGGTACATCCACGTGTGCCCGCCGCCGGGATGCAGCCCGAGCTGCAGGAAGCGGGTGTCGAACCGCGCCCGCTCGGCGGCGATGCGCACGTCGCACACCAGCGCCAGGTTCATGCCGGCGCCCACGGCCGCGCCGTTCACGGCGGCGATGGTGGGCAGCGGGCAGCGGCCGAAGCGCAGGAAGCCCTCGTAGATGTTCAGGAGGCCCTCCCGCTGCGAGGACCCGAGGTGCGACAGGTCGGCGCCGGCGCAGAACGCCGGCGGCTCGCCGGTGACGACCACGGCGCCGACCGACTCGTCGGCCTCGATCGCGTCCATGGCCGCCATCACCTCCTCGACCATGCCGAGGTTCAGCGCGTTGCGCTTGTCCGGGTCGTTCAGGGTGACGACGGCGACGCCGTCGGTGATCTCGGTGGTGACCTGGCTCATCGCCGCCGAGTCTGGCAGAGGGCAGCCGGCGGCCGGACCAGCCGCCGCCGTCAGGGGGTTGCGGACGCCCGCACGTGGTCCCGCACCCTGCGCAGCAGGTCGATCAGGAGCTGCTGCTCCTCGGCCGAGAGCGCCGGGTCGAGGTAGCGCTCGAGGTCGGCGAGGTGGCAGGGCGCGGCGCTGGTGAGCACGGATCGGCCTTCATCGGTCAGCACGGCGAGCAGGCCCCGGCGGTCCTCGGCACACGGCTGCCGCTGCACCAGCCCCGCCGCCTCGATCCGGTCGACGAGCCGGGTGAGCCCGCTGGTGCTCATCGTCATGTCGCGAGCCAGCTCGGTCATGCGCAGACGTTGGCCGGGCGACCGGGCCAGCCGGATCAGGACCCCCAACCACTGCACCGGCAGGTCCGCCGAGGCCTCGAGCCCGCGCTGGGTGGCGTTCAGCAGCTCGTTGTGCACCTCGAGGACCATGCCGAGCAGCTCGATGCGACGATCGTCGAGGCGGGCGATGGCGTCTTCGCCGGTCGCCGGATCGGGCGTCGGTGGGGCGGGCATGCGACGAGCCTACGGAGAAGTTGTTGCAAGCGCAACGATCCTCCGGTATGGTTGTTGTTGCTGCAACAACCCATCTGATCCCCCCAGGAGCACCTCCCATGAGCGACACCCTCACCCGCACCGCTGCCGACACCACCGTCCCCGTGGCCGGCACCTACGAGCTCGACCCGAGCCACAGCAGCGCCGACTTCACCGTGCGCCACCTCGGCCTCTCCAAGGTCCGGGGCGGCTTCGCCATCCAGCAGGGCACCGTGGTGATCGCGGACGACCCGCTGCAGAGCCACGTCGAGGTGACCCTCGACGCCACCAGCTTCGGCACGGGCGCGGCCGACCGTGACGCCCACGTGAAGTCCGCCGACTTCCTCGACGTCGAGCAGTTCCCCGTGCTCACCTTCCGCTCCACCGGCGTCCGCCCCGCCGGCGACGGGTGGGCGGTCGACGGTGAGCTCACCATCCGCGACATCACCCGCCCGGTCACCCTCGACGTCGAGTTCGAGGGCGCCAACACCGACCCGTGGGGCAACGGCCGCATCGCCTTCGCGGCCACCACGGAGTTCGACCGCGAGGACTTCGGCATCACCTGGAACCAGGCGCTGGAGACCGGCGGCGTGCTCGTCGGCAAGACCGTCAAGGTCGCCATCGACGTCCAGGCCGTCGCCCAGGGCTAGGTCCGTCGAGCCGGCCGGGCCCTGCGGCCCGGCTGCCGGTGTGCGTGCGCCGGCCCTGGGATCAGGGTCGGCGCACCACGGCCGGCGACCGGCGGAAGAAGTCCTCGACCTCGCGCTCGTAGCGGTAGGCCGTCTGCGGGCCGACCGTGCTCCGGAGCCGCAGCGACTCGACGAACGCCTGCACCGCACCCGCCGAGGTGTGGGTGTACTCGAAGCCGGCGTGCTTGAGCCGGCTGTTGTCGAGGCCGCGCCCGTAGCGCAGCAGCCGGGTCACCTCCGGAGGCACGTCGATGCCGACGGCGCCGAGCGCGGCGATGACCAGGCCGGTGCCCACCGGCGACAGCGGCACGGTGCGCTTGCTGCAGATGGCCGCGACCTCGCTCCACGGCAGGAGCCCGTCGCCGGCGACGTTGAAGACGCCGGCCAGCTCGTGCTCGAGGACGAACATGATCGCCCGGACGACGTCGTCCTCGTGGACGAACTGGAACCGGGGATCGAAGCCGAACACCGACGGCACCACCGGCAGCTCGAGCAGCCGGGACAGCGGCGTTGACAGCTCGGGGCCGAGCACGTTGGAGAAGCGGAGCATCGCCACGGCCACGTGGGGGTTGTCGACGGCGAAGTCGCGCACGTACCCCTCGACCTCGAGCAGCGACCGCTCCACCCGGTGGCGCGGCAGGCCTTGCGGTGGCGTCTCCTCGGTGAACCACGTGGGGTCGCCGGGCTCGCACCCGTAGACGTGGGCCGACGACTTCACGACGACCGTGCGCACGGAGGAATCCGTGGCGGCCGCGAAGAGGTTCATGGTGCCGATGACGTTGATCTCGTGCATCGTGCGGCCCCGCATCAGCGTGGAGTCGACGACCAGGAACGTGTGCACGATGGTGTCGACCTCGGTGGCCTCCACGATGCGGGAGAGGATCGAGTAGTTCTCGTCGCTGCGCACGAACTCCGTGCGCTCGAGCTCCACGAGCGGATCCTTGGTGTCGAGGCCGACGATGACGTCGACCTCCGGATCGGCCTCCAGCGCCTTGGCGACGCGGGCGCCCCAGAACGTGCCGAGGCCGGTGACGAGGACGCGCTTGCCCACCGGGCTACCCCCGCCACACGGAGCGTCGGGTGCGGAGCATGTCGTAGAGCGCCTCCTGGATCTGCTGGCGGATGGCCTCGGCCTCGTCCATGATGCGGCTCCGGCTGTACCGGGGCTGGTCGGGCGGCACGTCGAAGTGCACCGGGTCGAGCACCCGCAGCTTGATCTTCGCCGGGAAGTGCACGAGCCCGCCGAGCGGCCCGAGCAGCGGACCGAACACCAGCATGTTGGCGGTGATGGGCGCGTACGGGAGGCCGAGCGCCTTGGCCAGCGGCGCGACGTTGGCCAGCATCGGCATCGACTCCTCGGCGCCCACGACGGCGATGGGCACGACCGGCACCCCGGCGCGCATGGCGATCTGGACGAAGCCGGCCCGGCCGAACCGACGGAGCTGGTACCGCTCGTCGAAGGTCTTGGCCGGGCCCTTCGAGCCCTCCGGGAACACCAGCACCAGCTGCTGCTGGTGGCGGAGCAGCCGGTAGGCGTTGTCGGGGTGGGCGAGCACGCCCCCCGAACGCGACCACAAGGTGCCGACGATGGGCACCTTCTTGAACAGCTCGTCGGCGAGCCCGTACACCGGGCGCTGCAGCTCGGTCTCGATGCCGTGCATGATCACCGGCGCGTCGCTGGGGATGGCGGCCGCGTGGTTGGCCACGAGCAGTGCGCCGCCGTCGGCGGGGATCTTCTCGAGCCCCTCCCACTCGACCCGGAACCAGTGGTCGTAGACCGGCCCGAGGAGCGTGCGGGCCAGCTCGCGCATCCGCTCGGAGCGGCCCCACTCGTCGACGTCGGACCGCCGCGGGTCGTCGAGCTCGGGTTCGGGTGACGCCTCTGCGGGGACGTGCACCGGGAGCAGGTGCCCCGTGCGGGGGGCCTCGGCCGTGGGGCGGGGCATGCGAGGAGCGTACCCGGGGGCGGCCAGCGTGCTTCCGGGCGCACGGGGCGGCGCAGCGCACGCGCGTCGTTAGCGTGCCTCCACGATGACGACCGACGGCCGAAGCGACGCCCCGCCCCGCCCGGGGCTGCGCGAAGCCGGCGCCGCGCTGCGCATCCCGGAGTTCCGCCGGTTCTGGATCGGCGCGATCGTGTCGAACAGCGGCACCTGGATGCAGAACGTCACCGTGCCGTACGTGCTGTACGAGCTGACCGGCAGCGCGTCGTGGGTGGGCCTGGCCTCGTTCCTGCAGTTCCTGCCGGCGCTGTTCATGGGTCCCCTGGGTGGCACGCTCGCCGACCGCTACTCCCGGCGGCGCGTGCTGCTGCTGGCGCAGGGGGCGATGGGCCTGGCCGCGGTGGGGCTGTGGCTGCTCTGGAGCTCGGGCGCGGCCGAGGCGTGGAGCGTCACCGCCATGGTGGCGCTGTTCGGGGCGATCTCCGGCCTGGCCATCGGCGCCTGGCAGGCCTTCGTGTCCGAGCTGGTGCCCCGCCACCTCCTGCTCAACGCCGTCACCTTGAACTCCGCCCAGTTCAACGCGGCGCGCGCCCTGGGCCCGGCGCTCGGCGGGCTCGTCCTCGGCACCCTGGGTGCGTCGTGGGCGTTCGGCCTGAACGCCGTGTCGTACCTGGCCGTGCTCGCCGCCCTGGCCTCCATCCACACGCGACCGGTGGCGAAGGCGCCGCGGACGCAGACGGTGCTGGGGGAGCTGCGGGAGACGGTGGCCTACGTGCGGGGCATGCCGGGCATCCTCGCCTGCGTCGTGGTGGTGTCGGCGCTGGGCTTCTTCGGAAACCCGGTGTTCCCGCTGCTGGCCGTCTTCGCCGAGCAGGTCTTCTCGGTGTCCGGGTTCGAGTACGGCCTGCTCGGTGCTGCGCTGGGCCTCGGCGGCGTGCTGGCCACCCCGCTCGTGGCCGGTCGGGGGAGCGCGCTGCCCCGCTCGCGCCTGGTGGGCGGCGCCCTCGGCGTGTACGGCCTGGCGCTCGTCCTGTTCGCCCTCTCGCCCGCCTTCCCGATGGCCGTCGCCTTCCTGGTGGTGGCGGGCGGCGGGTACCTCGGGTTGTCGTCCACGTTGAACACCACCATCCAGGTGCAGGTGGACGAGGAACGCCGGGGCAAGGTGCTGGCGCTGTACGTGATGGGGCTCACCAGCAGCTACCCCATCGGCTCGCTGGTGCAGGGCGCGCTGGCCGACGTGGTGAGCGTGCGGTGGGTGACGGTGGTGTCGGGCCTCGTGCTGCTGGGGGTGCTGGGCCGCCTGCTGGCCACCGGTCGGCTCGCGAGCATGGACGAAGACCCCCAGGCCGTCGACCGCGCCGGCGAGGCCTGACCCGGTCCGCTCAGGCCGGGTCATCGTCGTCCTCGAGGTCGTCCGTGCCGTCCTCCGGCTCGCCGAGGGCGTCGACGGCCACCTCCGGCCACCAGAACGGATCGTCGTGCTCGCCATCGGCCTCGGCCGCCACCCAGGCGCTGCCGGTCTCGCACGAGGGGAGGGCCGGGCACCACCGGCACATCGGGTTGGCGCGCACGGTGGCGGGTCGGTGGCCGGTGCGCACCTCGACCATCGCCTCCACGGAGCGGACCACCCGCTCGGTGGCCGCCTCCAGCACGCCGGGGGTGACCGCCTCGACCACGGGGGTCGCCGAGTCGAGGTACAGCGTGGCCAGCCGCCGCGCCGGCAGCCCCACCTTGCACGCATCGACCAGGGCGTAGAAGCGCAGGTCGTCGACGTGGTGCCGGGACGGACGGCCCGTCTTCAGGTCGATGATGACCTTGCCGCCGTCGGTGGCCCGTCCGAGCGTGAGGTCGGGCCGGCCGCCGAGCACGATGCGGCCTCCGGCGAGGAGCACCCGTGACGCGCCGTCGACCACCGGCCGCCAGCGGCTCTTGAGCGGCGGGAAGCACTCCTCGAAGGCGGTGACGAAGCCGACCGCCTCCTGGCGCAGCTCGGCGAGCTCGACCGTGGACAGCGTGCGGAGGAACTCGCCGAGGGCGCCGGCGTCGTCGGCCAGCCGGGCCACGGCCTCGTCGACCAGGCGGCACGGCTCGCTCTCGCCCCGCCAGTTGGCCTGCAGCTCGATGGCCTTGTGCGCCACGGTCCCCCGGGCGGCCGGCACGGTCCAGCGGAACCGGCTGGTGGCCTCCGCCTGCCAGCGGCCCTCGCAGGTGTCGAGCTGGTGGAGGGTGGACTTGCCCACGAACAAGGTGGCGTGGTCGGGGATCCGGCGGGCGGCGGGCGCCAGCCGGGCGTCGAGCTCGGCCCGCAGCGCCTCGACCACCTCGGTGCCCACGGGCAAGTCGTCGGGCCGGCGGCCGAGCAGGTCGATGACGCGCTGGTGGGCGGGGGACCAGCCGGGGCGGGCGGTGTCGGCGCTGGCGGTGTCGGGGCTGGCCATGGGTCGACCATCGCACGGACGTCTGACAGGAACGTCCGACCGCGCTGCTGCGTGGTGCCGCCGCGGGTTCCTGTCAGACGTCGCGGGGAAGATCGGACCGATGACGTCCGCGCTCCGCTTCGCCCACGCAGTCCGCACCCTCAGCGAGTCGGCCCGCCTCCAGGGCCTCGAGGTGCCCATCTTCCGCACGCCGCCCCGGCGAGGCGATGCGGTCCGCACCATCCGGCGCAGCCGGCGGGGGGCCACCGTGGCCGTCCGCGTCGCCGATCGCCCGTGGACGGCCGTGCTGGCCGACCTGGTGGACGGCGTCGTCGTCGTGAACGACCTCCACGGCGCCCGGGCCATCCGCTGCCGCACCGCCCTGTGGTCGGCGCTCGAGCGCGAGGCGGTGCTGGCCGCGTGACCGCCTCGCCCCGGCGATGGCCGGGCCGGCCGCTCGCCACGTACGGTCGACCGTCGTGGAGTCGTACCGGATCCTCATCGCCCACGTCGACATCGACGGCGTGCCCGTGGAGTTCGACTACGGCGACGTCTTCGTGGTGCTGCGCGAGGGCGCCACCGTCCCCGGCCCCACCGACTGGGAGGCCCAGCTCCGCACCGACCAGTACCACCGGCTCACCATGGCCCGCCACGAGCTGGCGCTCACCGCGCCGGACGGCACGTGCATGCGCGGGGCGGCCATCGTGCGGTTCAGCGACGGGCACCGGCACCTGTTCCGTGGCGACGACGACCTCGACGGCTTCGAGCGCGAGGAACCTCCCGGCTGATTCCGTCTCGCTGGCTGTTCTGCTGTCCCGGGCGCTCGGGTACGGCTGGCCGGTCGAAGGAGACCCCCCACATGCCAATCGACGACGCCGGCGCGCCCGATCCCGCCGGCCCGCCAGCCAGCCAGCCCGTCGGTGCGCACGCGTCCGACACGACCACCCAGAACCCCGCCGCCGACCTCGACGACGCGGCCGCGCCCGGACGTCCAGGGCCGTCCCGGCCGGGTGCGCTCCGTCGTGCCTGGCCGTGGCTGCGCTGGCCGGTCTACGGCTTCGCCGCGCTCCTCGCCCTCCTCGTGGGCGTCGTGGGGTGGCTGTGGTTCTCCACCGATCTGCCAGCGACGCCCTCCGTGGCCGCCTCCGCGGTGCTGCTCGACCACGAGGGCAACGAGCTGGCCGTGCTGGCCCAGGAGGGGTTGCGCCTCGAGGTCCCGCTCGAGGAGATGGCCCCGGTCGCCATCGACGCGCTCGTCGCGGCCGAGGACCGCCGCTTCTACGGCCACCGCGGCATCGACCCCACCGGCATCGCCCGGGCGTTCTGGCGGAACCTCACCGACGACGGCATGCAGGGCGGCTCCACCATCACCCAGCAGCTCGTGAAGAACACCTACCTCACCCACGACCGCACCCTCAGCCGCAAGGTCCGGGAGGCCGTCCTGGCGCTGAAGCTCGAGCGCACCGAGGACAAGGACGCCATCCTCGAGCGATACCTGAACACCGTGTACTTCGGCCGCGGCGCGTACGGCCTCGAAGCCGCAGCCCGCAACTGGTTCGGGACGTCGGCGGGCGAGCTCAGCGCGCCGCAGGCCGCCTTGCTCGCCGGCATCCTGCGCGCCCCGGAGGCGCTCGACCCCACCGAGGAGCTCGAAGCCGCCACGCGCCGCCGCGACGCCGTGCTCGACGCCATGGCGTCGATGGGCGCCCTGTCGGCCGAGGAGGCCGAGGCGGCGAAGGCCACCCCCATCGAGGTCATCGACGAGCAACCCCGGACCACCATCCTGCGGGCGGGCGTGGCCCCGCACTTCGTCGAGCACGTCCGCCGGATGCTCATCGACGAGTTCGGCGAGCAGGCCCTCTACGACCGCGGCCTCGTGGTCCACACCACCCTCGACATCGACGACCAGCGCGCCGCCGAGGCCGCGGTCGCCGCGCACCTCGACGACCCGGAGGACCCCCAGGCGGCCGTCGTGGCCGTCGACCGCTGGGGCGCCGTCCGGGCCTGGGTGGGCGGACGGGACTTCGACGCGCTGAAGGTCGACCTGGTCTCCGGGGCCGGCAGCGCCGGCCGCCAGCCCGGGTCCACGTTCAAGCCCATCACCCTCGCGGCCTACCTGGAGGACGGGGGCAGCGCAGCCGAGCGCTTCCGCGCTCCGTCCGAGATCACCCTCGACGCCGGCGGGCCCGAGCCCTGGGAGGTGTCGAACGCCGGCGGCAGCAGCTACGGGACCCTGTCGCTGGCCGAGGCCACGGTGAACTCGGTCAACACCGTGTACGCCCAAGCGGTCCTCGACGTCGGCCCGGAGAAGGTGGTCGACATGGCGAACCGCCTCGGCATCGAGCGGGAGCTGCAACCCCACGCTTCCATCGCCCTCGGTGCCCAGGAGGTCACGCCGCTCGAGCTCGCCACCGTGTACTCCACGCTCGGTCGGTCGGGTGCGCGCGTCGATCCCTTCGTGGTCACCTCGGTGGAGGATCGCCACGGCGAGGTCGTCTGGGAGGCCGACGTCGAGCCCGAGCAGGTCGTCGACGCCGCGGTGGCCGACACGGTCAACGCCATCCTCGAGGACACGCCCCGGTCGGGGACGGCCCGTCGGGCGGCGCTCGACCGGCCGATGGCCGCGAAGACCGGCACCACGCAGGACAACGCCGACGCGTGGCTGGCCGGCTACACCCCCGAGTACACCACCATCGTCTGGGTCGGGAACCCCGACAGCAACGAGCCCATCCCGCCCGTCGACGGCGTGTCGGTCCAGGGCGGCACCGTGCCCGCCATGATCTGGCACGACTTCATGGTCGAGGCGGTCGCCGACGTCCCGGAGACGCCGTTCCCCGAGCCCGACGACGAGCTCCTCGAGGGCCGGGGCAAGGACCGCGACGACCGCGACACCGACGTCCGCAGCGCACCCGAGACGACGCAGGCCCCGTCCTCGACGACGTCGTCCAGCACGTCGTCGACCACGACGACCAGCGAACCGGACGCCGAAGAGGGCGGCGACGGATCGGGCGAGTCGTCGACCACCACCACGACGACGGCGGCGCCGGCGACGACGACCACCACGGCGCCGCCGACCACGACCACGGCCGCGCCACCCACGACGGCTGCCGGCGACTCGACCGCCACGGCCACCGGTGGTGACACCACGCAGAGCACCGGATAGGCACGCGCGCGGTTCTGGCACATCTCTGCCAGGGGTATCGGTGGGCGGTCGAAGGAGACCCCACCGTGCCAGACGAGCCCAGCCACCCACCCGCCCCCGGCGACGTGCCGCCCGAGGGGCCCGCCGCCCCCGTGCCCGCCGAAGAAAGCGGCGACGGCTGGCGCGCCCGGCTCGCCGCTGCCACCGCCGGGCCACGGGCCCGGCTGCGCCGCTCGTGGCCGTGGCTGCGCTGGCCGGTCTACGCGTTCGCCGCCCTGCTCGTGCTCGTGCTCGTCGCCGGCGCGTGGCTCTGGACCACCACCGAGCTCCCGCCGACGCCGTCCGTGGCCGAATCGGCCGTGCTGCTCGACCGGGAGGGCAACGAGCTCGCCGTGCTCGCCCAGGAGGGCGTCCGCCTGGAGGTGCCGCTGGAGGACGTGGCGCCGGTGGCGGTGGACGCGCTGGTCGCCGCCGAGGACCGCCGCTTCTACGACCACACCGGCGTCGACCCGATCGGCATCGTCCGCGCGATGTGGAACAACCTCAGGGACGACGATCTCCAGGGCGGCTCCACGATCACCCAGCAGCTGGTGAAGAACACCTACCTCACCTCCGATCGGACCCTCACGCGGAAGATCCGTGAAGCGGTGCTCGCCGTCAAGCTCGAGCGCACCGAGGACAAGGACGACATCCTCGAGCGCTACCTGAACACCGTGTACTTCGGCCGGGGCGCCTACGGGGTCGAAGCCGCGGCGCGGGCGTGGTTCGACGTCAGCGCTGCAGAGCTCGACGCACCGCAGGCCGCGCTGCTGATGGGCATGCTCCGGGCGCCCGAGGCGCTCGACCCGACCGAGGAGCCCGAGGCGGCGCAGCGGCGCCGGGACGCCGTGCTCGAGACCATGGCGGCGGAGGGCTTCCTGTCGACGGACGAGGCCGAGGCAGCGATGGGCGCGCCCGTGGAGGTCACCCCCGAGGAGCCGTCCACGACGCAGCTCCGGGCCGGGGTGGCTCCGCACTTCGTCGAGCACGTCCGGGCGCTCCTGGTCGAGGAGTTCGGTGAGCAGGCGCTGTACGACCGCGGCCTCGTCGTGCGCACCACCCTCGACGTGGCCGACCAGCAGGCTGCCGAGGCGGCGGTGGCGACGCACCTGAACGACCCGACGGACCCGCAGGCGGCGCTCGTCGCCGTCGACCGCGGGGGTGCCGTGCGCGCCTGGGTGGGCGGGCGTGACTTCGAAGCCCTCCAGGTGGACCTCGCGGCGGGCTCCGGCGGCTCCGGCCGGCAGCCGGGTTCGACGTTCAAGCCGGTGACGCTCGCCGCCAACTTCGAGCGCGGCAACGGCGCCGGCCAACGGTTCCCGGCGCCGGCCGAGATCACGCTCGACGCCGGCGGGGAGCCCTGGACCGTGTCGAACGCCGGCGGCCAGGACTACGGCACGCTCAGCCTCGCCGAGGCGACGGTCAACTCGGTGAACACCGTCTACGCGCAGGCGCTGCTGCAGGTGGGCCCGGAGGCCGTGGTGGACATGGCCCACCGCCTCGGCATCGAGCGCGAGCTGGAGGCACAGCCGTCGATCGCCCTCGGCACCGAAGAGGTCAGCCCCCTCGAGATGGCAGCCATGTACTCCACGCTGGCCCGGTCCGGGACCCGCATCGAGCCCTACGTCATGACCTCGGTCGAGACCCGGGACGGCGAGGTGCTGTGGGAGCTCGGCGAACCCGAGCAGGAGCAGACCGTCGAGCCCCGCATCGCCGACACGGTGAGCGCCGTCCTGGAGCAGACGCCGCGCTCGGGCACCGCTCGCCGGGCGGCGCTGGATCGGCCGATGGCCGCGAAGACCGGCACCACGCAGGACAACGCCGACGCGTGGCTGGCCGGCTACACCCCCGAGTACGCGGCGGTCGTGTGGGTGGGTCGCGCCGAGGGCAACCAGCCCATGGACCCCGTCGACGGCGAGGTCGTGCAGGGCGGCACCGTCCCGGCGATGATCTGGCACGACTTCATGGTGGCGGCGCTCGCTGACGTGCCACCCACGCCGTTCCCCGAACCCGACCCCGAGCTGCTGTCCGACACCTCGCCGCCGCTCGAGCTCACGGCGACGCCCAGCGTGAAGCCGGGTGAGACCGTCGACGTCACCGGCAACGGCTTCCAGCTGTGCCGCGGCGGCTGGTGGGCGGTGCTCGAGGGGCCGGTCACCGTGTTCGAGCAGCCGAGCGAGCCCGGAGCGCCGCCGCCGCCCGCCGACCGCGTGTTCGTGGAGAGCTCGCCCGAGGTGGGCTCCGACGAACCGGAGCGGCGGGCCCAGCTGCGCATGCCCGACACCGCAGCGCCCGGCACGTACCAGGTGAGCGCCCGCTGCGACGCCGGCGCCGGCGCCCAGCCCACCGGGCCCGCCGTCACCGTCGAGGTGCCGATCGACCCGTCGACCACCTCGACGACCACGACCAGCACGACGTCGACGACGCAGCCCGAGGAGCCGCCCGGCAACGGCCAGGGAACCACGACGACGAGCACGACGTCGAGCACCACGACGACGTCGACCACCACGACCACCACGGAGCCCCGAGGTGGTGGCGGCGGCGGTGGCGGCTGATCGTATGGTGTGCCCGGCGCCCGGGTGGCGGAACTGGCAGACGCAGAGGGCTTAAACCCCTCGGCCCGGCGACGGGCGTGCGGGTTCGATCCCCGCCCCGGGCACACGCTGACCTGCGAAAACGTTGCCCTTGGATCATTTCACTCGAAGCCGCTATCGAGCTGTATCTTGAAAATGCTAACGAGATGCTAACGAGCTTGTTAGCATCGGAGCCGTGCAGGGGCACGTGTACAAGCGTGGCAAGGGGTGGAC